>JAHFEU010000017.1 GCA_023248295.1 Nitrospirota bacterium
GAGGAACTATGGCGCGGATTGCCGGGGTGGATTTGCCCAGAGACAAGCGCGTGGACATCGGCTTGACGTATATCTACGGGATCGGTCGGTCGAGCGCGGCTCAGATTGTGAAGAAGTCCGGAGTCGCTGCTGCGACACGGGTGAAGGACCTCAAGGAGGATGAGATCGTCAAATTGCGTGAGATCATCGAACGCGATTACAAAGTGGAAGGGGACCTCCGCAAAGAGGTCTCCATGGGTATCAAGCGACTGATCGACACGGGGACCTATCGTGGGTTGAGGCATCGCAAGGGGTTGCCGGTCCGGGGACAGCGCACGAGGACCAATGCCCGGACCCGGAAAGGCAAACGGGCTGCCATCGGGAAAGCGCGGAAGCCCGCAGCCGCCCCGGCTCCTACGAAGGCCTAGTCGTTCTGGTCCGGAGTGAGAGGGACCGTTCATGAGCGTGAAAAAAGGGAAGAAGAAGGAGCGCAAGACGGTCCAGAGCGGGATCGCCCATATCCAGGCTTCCTTCAACAACACGATTGTCACCATTACGGATATGAGTGGAAACGCGGTGGTCTGGGCAAGTGCCGGTAACCAAGGCTTTAAGGGGTCGCGCAAGAGCACGCCTTTTGCGGCTCAGCGGGCCGGGGAAGCTGCGGCGAGGAAGGCCATGGAGCATGGGATGCGGCAGGTTGATGTCTACGTGAATGGACCGGGGTCTGGGCGCGAGTCAGCGATCCGCTCCCTCCAGGGGGCGGGTCTCCGCATCAATCTGATCCGCGATGTGACCCCGATTCCCCACAACGGCTGCCGAGCGCCGAAGCGGCGACGAGTATGAAGTAATTGAGTAACTGATTAATTCAATTACTAATTACTGCGTTACTTCATTACTCTGGTTTCGAACGCCGAAGGAGGAGAACAAGTGGCGAAGTACCGAGGTCCAGTCTGTCGGTTGTGCCGCCGGGAAGGCGTGAAGCTGTTTCTGAAAGGCTCACGTTGCATGACCGACAAGTGCGCGATCGAACGCCGGAGCTACCCGCCAGGACAGCATGGACAGGGGCGGCAACGGATCTCCGAATATAGCGCGCAGTTGCGCGAGAAACAGAAATTGAGGCGGATCTACGGGCTCCAGGAGAGACAATTCAGAGGTTTTTTTGGGAAGGCAGAACGCCGCGCCGGCATTACCGGTGAACACTTGCTGAAACTGCTCGAGTGCAGGTTGGACAACGTCGTGTACCGCCTCGGGTTTGCCTCCTCTCGGAAGCAAGCCAGACAACTGGTCAATCATGGACATCTCCTGGTCAACGGTCGAAAAACCGATATCCCCGCCTATCTTGTGAAACCCAGCGATGTGGTCGAAGTACGCCAGCGAAGCCGGGATCTCGTGCCGATCCTCTCGGCGCTGGAGGCGGTGGATGGAAGAGGCATTCCCGGCTGGTTAGAGCTAGACCGAGCCGCATTCAAGGGGACGGTGCGTGCTTTTCCGACGAAGGAGGAAATCGCGCTGCCGGTGAACGAGCAAATGGTCGTTGAATTGTATTCCAGGTAGCCCTTGGCCCGCTCCTGCCTCGGGTGGCGAGAGGCAGGCGGCTGGGGGCTTTGGGGTGATCAGAGTGAGGCGAAGGGGGCATCATGAATAAGGCAATGAAGGACTTTCAGGCCCCAATGCGGGTCGAAGCCGACAAGGAAACGCTTTCCCCGACCTACGGCAAGTTCATAGCCGAGCCGTTCGAGAGAGGATTTGGCACGACCGTTGGCAACTCCATACGTCGCGTGCTGCTGTCCTCCTTGACCGGTGCCGCGGTCACGACCGTGCGCATTGAAGGTGTCTTGCACGAGTTTTCCACCATCCCCGGGGTCACTGAGGATGTGACCGCGATCGTGCTCAACGTCAAGACGCTTCGGCTGAAGCTGCACACGGACAAACCCAAGACGATCCGTCTCCGCAAAAAAGGGCCTGGAGAGGCGAAGGCCTCGGACATTATCCATGATGCGGACGTCGTCATCCTGAACCGAGACCTGCACATCGCCACGCTCGATAAAGAGGCGACCCTGGACATGGAGATGGTGGTGAAGCCTGGGCGTGGCTATGTGCCGGCGGAGCGAAACAAGGAAGAAGGACTGCCGATCGGCGTGATCGCCGTGGATTCGATCTACTCGCCGGTGAAGCGCGTCAATTTTCAGGTGGAGAACGCACGCGTCGGCCGGGTGACGGATTACGACAAGCTGATTCTCGAGATTTGGACAGATGGGAGCTTCATTCCGCAGGATGCACTGTCCGCCGCCGCAGGCATTCTCAGGGACCATCTGGATATTTTTATCCATCCTGAAGAGCTCACTGGGACGAAGCCGGAAGCGCGGATGGAGGAGGAGCGGCGCGAAGTCAACAAGAACCTGTTCCGGAGCGTCAACGAGCTCGAGCTGTCCGTCAGAGCGGCCAATTGTCTCAAGAACGCCAATATCAAGACGATCGCGGACCTGGTCCAGAAGACGGAAATGGAAATGTTGAAGACCAAGAACTTCGGGAAGAAATCGCTGAACGAGATTAAGGAGATTCTGGCCGAGATGGGACTGAGCCTCGGGGTCAAACTCGACTCTCTGCCTTCGGGGGACGGGGGCGCAAAGACCGGCGTCTGAACGAGAGGAACCCGTGCGTCACAGGAAAAAGGGAAGACAGCTAGGGAGGAACACGAGCCACCGCCGGGCGTTATTTCGTAGCTTGGTCACCTCGCTCTTGGAGCATGAGCGGATTGAGACGACCGGGGCCAAGGCGAAGGAAGTGCGTGGCTTCACGGATCGGATGATCACGCTCGGCAAACGAGGCGACCTCCCTGCTCGACGCCGAGCCTTAGGATTTCTCCGAAGCAAGACCGTCGTGTCCAAATTGTTCAGCGAGGTCGCCGGTCGGTTTCGAGACCGCCCCGGGGGCTACACGCGGATCATCAAAACGCGACGTCGGGTTGGAGACGCGGCCGAGTTGGTCGCCATTGAGTTGGTCGCCAAGCGCGTCGAGAGCGCCACACCCAAACCTGGACAGTCTGAGGGTGAGAAGAAGGTGAAGAAGCCGCCGTCCCAAGCCGCTCTTGCGACCGGCTCAAAGGCAGGATCCACGAAAAGCGCGACGACGTAGCAGTCCCCCTCCGGCTGTTTTCTGCCCACCAGACCTCCACGAATCGCGTGGCCTCGCTGCGACGGCCCCGTCCGACAGTCCGATGGCCGCAAAGGGTCGCCGTTTGTTTACTTGCCCGGTTGCGTATGCTAGTATCCTGCCTGGGAACCATGAGAGCATGAAGCGATTGAGTTGGGTAGGGTCATGTGGCATCTCTGGATTCGTCGCGGCTTACTCGCGCTGAGTTTGATTTTTGCCTCCTTCCTTCTCTACCTCCTCGCGACTCGAGTGGAGTCGGTTCCACCCCTCAGTTCCGCGAACTCCGGAAGCCTGCAACAAACCAGCCCCGGCATTGATCGATTTACGTTTGTGCAGTCTCGAGCCGGTGCGGTCCAGTGGAAGGTAGAGGCCCAGCGTGCCCGCGTGTTGGAGGCCGGCCACCGGGCTGTCCTTGAAGGAGTAGTGGTGACCCTCTATGGCGCCAAAGGGTGGGAATTGCGGCTGGCCGGGGACGAAGGGACCATTGATACGCTGAGCCGGGATTTCATGCTGGTGAGACATGCGGCTCCCATCGCCGTTGAACTGGAAAGCGGCTATACGATCTACACGAATCATCTGGCCTGGGCGGAAGAACGGCGAGAGATCAGCACCAGTGACCCGGTCAGGATGGTGGGCCACGGGCTTGAAGTGAAGGGACGAGGCTTCTTCGGGAAACTGGACACGGAGGAATTCCAGGTTGTGGAACAAGTGCAGGTGGAGATTACTCAGTAGCATCGGCGTGGTTGTCTTGTTGTGGGCGGCCGCTGCGCGACCGGCGCAGATCGGTGCGTCGGGTCCGGACTCGGCGGAACGGGCCAAGACCACGATCACGTCCCAAAAGATGACGGTTCGAAACCAGGAGAGCAAGGCCATCTTCGAGGGCGCAGTCGTTCTGACGAAGGGAGCGTTGATCGTTCATTCCGACGTCATGGTGGTCTCGTTCAGACCCAGCGATCAACCGGCTTCAGCGGGCAGGGCTGGCGGCCAGACGGCCGAACGATCGATCGCCGCGGGCCCGGCGGACAAGGGCACACGCTCAGGGGCCGATGAACTTCCGGTCTTGTCGAACCGTTCCGTGAGTCTGATCGAGGCAACCGGTCGGGTGAGGATCCAGAAGGCCGACGGAAGGGCCACCTGCCGGAAGGCGATCTACCACGGGGACGAGGAAAAGATTGAGTTGACCGGGGATCCGGTAGCTTGGGAGCATGGCACACGCGTCAGTGGAAAGAAGATCACGATGTACCTGGCTGAAGATCGAAGCGTCGTGGAAGGAGGGTCCCGAGTGATGATCGACGAGAACGGTGGGGAGAGCCGCTGAGCCGGTTCTGGGGGAATGCAGGGTTACGGGGGAACCGGTGGCGTGATTCCGATCGCACCAAGCGCCGAGCAGCATTTGGAGGCGTCCGGCCTGACGAAGAGCTTCAAAGGGCGTCAGGTTGTGAAGGGAGTGAGTGTGGCCGTCAGAGCCGGGGAGGTGGTCGGACTGTTGGGGCCGAATGGGGCCGGCAAGACCACCATCTTCGACATGATGGTCGGGCTGTGCCAGCCGGATGCCGGTCAGATCCTGCTCAACGGGGAGGAGATCACGGAGCTCCCGATGTTCAAGCGCGCGCGGCGGGGGATTGGGTACTTACCACAAGAGTCGTCCGTGTTTCGTCGGTTGTCGGTCGAGGAGAATATCCTGGCGATTCTCGAGATGCTGGACGTATCAGCAGAGGAGCGCGCGCTTCGCGTCGAATCGTTGCTGAAGGAGCTCGACCTCACGCCTCTCCGAAAGAGTAAGGCATACGCCTTGTCAGGGGGGGAACGGCGCCGCTTGGAGATCACGCGGGCGTTGGTGACACGCCCGCAGTTCCTGCTCCTTGACGAACCATTCGCCGGGATCGACCCCATCGCGGTGGCGGATATTCAAGAAATCGTGACGCGGCTGAGGCAGAAGCAGATCGGGATCTTGATCACTGATCACAATGTGCAGGAAACCCTCACCATCACGGACCGGGCCTATATCATCAACGAGGGCAGTATCCTGGAGTCAGGGTCACCCGATACGATTGTCAACAGCTCCACGGCAAGGGCGGTGTATCTGGGTGAAAATTTCAGATTGTGACGGTCGGTTGCGCGGACGAGGCCTAGGATGAAACTGCGGCTTGATCTTCGTCTGAGCCAGAAGCTCATCATGACGCCGCAGCTGCAGCAGGCGATCAAGTTGTTGCAGCTGTCCAGGTTGGAGCTTCAGCAGACCCTCACCCAACACCTGATGGAGAATCCCTTACTGGAGGAGGTGCAGGCCGACCTCGAAGAGGGGGAAGCCGCGGTGCTTGATGAATCGGGGCAGGACAAGAAGGAAGTCGGGCCGAGCGAAGGGGGAGCAGAGGAGCCTCAAGCGGAAAGCACCGAGCCCCCCGAGGATCTGTCCCCCACCGGATGGGAGGACTACTTCGAGGGCGATCGCCGGGCTGGCGATGTGGAATATCCGTCCGCGTCCCAGGATGAATTTCCCTCCTACGATCAGACGCTGACCAAGCCGACGTCGTTGGAGGACCATCTGCTCTGGCAATTGGCCCTCTCCGGATTGATCGGTCGCGAAAAAAGTATCGGCCAGATGATCATCGGCAACCTGGATGACGACGGCTATCTGAGAACACCGCTGAACGAGATTGCCACCGAAGCCGGTGTCCCGGTGGAGGACGTCGAGTCTGTCCTCAAACATGTTCAGACCTTCGATCCGGCCGGTGTGGGAGCTCGGGATTTGCGCGAATGTCTGTTGATCCAACTGGGCCACCTCGACCGGGACCCGATCGGGGCAGTCGGACGGAGAACGGGAGTCTTGGGGGGCTCGCTCGTGGAATCGATCGTGAGCAATCACCTCAAGGATCTCGAGAAAAAACAGTATGGGCGGATCGCCAAGGCCATGGGCGTCACGGTCGAGGACGTCTTTGGAGCGACCCGAGTCATCGAGGGGCTCGAGCCCAAACCAGGGCGCCCCTATTTTACGGCCGATAATCAAGTGATCGTGCCCGATGTCTTCGTGGCCAAGAACGAAGGCGAATGGGTGGTGCTCCTCAATGATGATGGTCTGCCACGCCTGCGGATCAGTCCGTACTACAGGCGGCTCATGGCCGGCAGGAAGGCTGACGCGGAAGCGACGAAGGCCTACTTGGATGAGAAACTCCGAGGGGCGCAGTGGATCATCCGCAGCATCGAGCAGCGCAATAAGACCATCATCAAGGTCGTGGGGAGCATCGTCAAATTCCAAGAGCAGTTTTTTGACAAAGGTGTTCAGTTTCTCAAACCGTTGGTTCTCAAGCAGGTTGCGGAAGACATCGGCATGCATGAATCGACGATCAGCCGGGTGACCGCGAACAAATACATGCACTGTCCGCAGGGAGTGCTCGAGCTCAAGTTCTTCTTCAACACCGGCATCCAGCGTTCTGATCAGAGCGCTGACATGTTATCCTCCGTCACGGTCCGAGAAATGATTCGTAAGATGGTGGCTGAAGAGGATTCGCAGCACCCGCTCAAGGATCAGGAGATTGCGGCGAGGTTGCGAAGCCACCAGATTATGATCGCCAGGCGGACTGTGGCGAAATATCGATCCGAAGAAAACATTCCATCCGCAAGCCAGCGCAAACGCTTCTTTTAAGTTCGTGCTGACTCAGTTCACGGCTGCGACGCTGCCATCCACGGCGAGCCTGGTCTTTACTCGCGCCCTTCACAGTCGCACGAAGTCGTGGGGCTTGGGCTGGACGCTTCATCAAGGAGGGACGGTATCGCCGGACCGTGGGCGCCGGTGTGTCCCGCCCACTAGAGACGAGCAAGCCATCATGCGCGTGATGATTACCGGGCGCCATGTCAAGATCACTTTTGCCTTGAGACGCTATATCGAGACCAGAATGAAACGACTGGAACGGTATGGCGTCAAGCTGGGGGGCGTTCAGGTCGTGGTGGGGGTCGAGAAATATCGACACACAGCCGAGGTGATTCTGAGGCTCAACGGGGCGACGATCCAGGGCCGGGCATCGACAAACGAGATGTACGCATCCATCGACCGCCTGCTGGGGAAGATCGGCCGTCAGGTTCGTAAGCGCAAAGAGAAACTCGTCAACCACAAACCCCGGGCTGGGTCGCTCCGATCTGCGCAGCCACGTACCGAGGCCGAACACAAATCGACGGGCATCCAGACCGTGCGCGTATCGCTTCCGACCCTGACCGTCGCCGGAGCCCTCGGTCGTCTCGGGAAGGCCCCGTCGTCCCTCGTGATCTTCGTCAACGCGGCGCTCGATCGGTTGCAGGTGATGCAGCGGTTGGACAATGGGGGTGTCGAACTCATCGACCCACAGCCCGCGTCGGGCGGGAACGGATGATGGAAACGCTCCATCTCGTCGTCATCAGTGGGCTCTCCGGGTCAGGAAAAACTCACGCGATCAAGTGCTTTGAGGATCTGGGTTTTTTTTGCGTGGACAACCTGCCCCCCGCGTTGCTCCCCAAATTTGCGGAACTCTGTATTCAACGCGAAGGAGAGGTCAGGCACGTTGCGCTCGGAATCGATATCCGCGAGCGCGGGTTCTTTTCCGATTTGTTCGCGAACCTGGATCGTGTGAGATCCCTGGATGTCCCTGTCGAGCTGCTGTTTCTCGAGGCCAGAGACGAAGTCCTCGTCCGTCGGTTCTCGGAATCTCGCCGGCCTCATCCGCTCTTGCCGGAGTCACCGGTGTTGGAAGGCGTTCAGCTCGAGCGAGAGCGGCTGCTCGAGCTCAAGCGTCGTGCAGATCGAATTATCGATACGTCGGATCTCACGGTTCACGAACTGAAGGACCTGCTCGCGCGACACTATCTGCAACGGGATCAGGAACGCCGCCTGACCATCTCGCTGTTGACCTTCGGCTTTAAGTTCGGAGTCCCGTATGAGGCCGACCTGGTGTTTGACGTCCGCTTCTTGAAGAATCCTAATTTTGTCGAGGACCTGAAGCGACTGACCGGTGAAGATCCTCGGGTACAGTCGTATGTCTTGGACGATCACGACGCCATCACGTTTCTTGGACACCTCGAGGCCCTGTTCAAATTCCTGATCCCGTGCTTCCAGAGAGAGCGGCGCAGTTATCTGACTGTGGCCATCGGCTGCACGGGCGGGCGCCACCGCTCGGTGGCGATCGCGTCCCGGTTGCGGGACAGCTTCGCCGGGTTGGGGCACCAGGTCCTACTCCGGCACCGCGATCTTCACAAATCCTGACAAACCCTCAAGGAACCATCCGATTCGTACCGTGGTGGCGTGACCGCTCCAGACATTCATCGTTTGCTTGACAGGCCTAATATATTGACTATACTCAATCGAGTAAACTTGCGTGAAATCTTCTGTTTCTGCCCGTTGGTCGGCGAGTGGAGAGCGTGAACCCGAATTCGAAGAAGCGATTCAAGACGAACGAAGTGTGCAAACTGTTCGATGTGTCTCGCGCCACCCTGTTTCGATGGGAACGCGAAGGCATGATTTCAGGGCCCAGACGTGATTGGCGCAACTGGCGGGTGTATTCGTCTCAGAACATCAAGGAAATTAAACGGATCATCCAGACACGCAATGAGACCCCCTAGCCGAGGTCGGGGATGAAGGTTCGGCCACTGCTGTCTTTTGACATTGGATCGCTGTTTGGAGCCAAGCGGGATTTGCTGGGTCTGGATATCGGATCCAGCGCCATCAAGCTGGTCCAGATGAAACAGGCGAGAGGCAATTACCTCTTACAGAAATTTGGGATCCAGCCTCTGGAGCCTGAGATGATCGTGGACGGGACCGTGATGGATTCAGGACGTGTGGTGAGCGCCATCAAAGAGCTCGTTGACGAGCACAACGTCAAACTCAAGAACGTGGCGATGTCCATCTCGGGGCACTCAGTGATCGTGAAGAAAATCAGCCTGCCTCCCATGCCGGATGAGGAACTTGAGGGCCAAGTCAGACTGGCTGCAGAGCAGTACATTCCATTCGATATCAACGAGGTGAATATTGACTTTCACATTCTGAACCCGAACGAACAGTCAGATGACGGGCAGTCTCAAATGTCCCTTCTCTTGGTGGCGGCGAAAAAGGACAAGGTGACTGAGTTATCGGAACTCGTAAAAGCGGCGGGGCTCAACCCGGTAATCTTGGACGTGGACGCCTTCGCCATCGAAAACATGTATGGCATCAATTACCCTCCAAGCCCTGAAGACATTGTCGCGCTGGTCAACATCGGTGCCAGTGTGATGAATGTCAACATCGTGAAAGCCGATACCTCCCTCCTCACGCGCGATATCTCGATCGGAGGCAACCGCTATACCGAGGCCATTCAGAGGGAAATGGGGGTGCCGTACGAGGACGCTGAAGCGGCGAAAAAGGGTGAGCGACGTGAAGGGATCGACGCGGAAGCGGTTGCGAGTGTTATTGATGGAGTGCACGCAGAGATCTCGTCAGAAATCGCGAGATCGGTGGATTACTTGAAGACAACGTACCCTGATCAGGAGGTCAACAAGCTACTCCTGTGTGGAGGTTGCGCAAAATTGGAAGGGTTGGCGCAGCAACTCACCGATCGATTAGGGGTTCCAGTGATGGTCGCCAACCCGTTCAAGCAGGTTGAGACCTCCTCGTGTGATGTCAAGCGTGAAACGCTGGCCGAACTCGCCCCCCTAGCGGCGGTCGGAGTTGGCTTGGCGATGAGAAGGATAGGGGACCGATGATCCGGATCAATCTTCTCCCCGGGCCGCGAGCCAAAGCTATTAAACAGCAGATGGACGTCCGTGCCGAGATGGCCGGAGGTCTCGGCCTGATTGGGCTGACGATTGTGGTGTGCATGTTTTACTCCGGGGTGCTGGATCGTGACATGGAGTCCAAACAACTCGACAAACAGGGGAAGGAAAAACAGCTGGTCGTCCTGCAGGAAAAGGTCAAACAGGTCGAGGACTTCGAGAAGAGAAAAAAACTCCTCGAAGAGAAAAACCATATCATCGAGCAACTCGAAAAATCACGAGCTGGCCCGGTCCGGGTGCTGGATCACGTGAGCCAGAGCCTGGACCCTCTCAAGCTGTGGCTGGTGCGCTTGAATGTGAAGGGGAATGACGTGGAACTCGAGGGCCGCGCCTTGAGCAATGACGACGTGGTCGAGTTTGTGAACAACCTCCGAAGGACCAATTTCTTCACCAACATTCTCTTGTTGGAATCGCGTGCCGGCACTGAGCAGAAGTTTAATCTGTATCAGTTCAGGCTCAACTTCTCCTTGAAGGGCTGACGTGGAGCTTCCGAAGTTCAATCTCGAGTCCCTCCGCACGGTCCCGGCGCTGCAGAAGATTCTCATGCTCGTCGTGATCGTGGGAGCCATTGTCTCGGCGTTTTACAACTTCGTCGTGATGCCCAAGAACCAAATGATCGAGAGCCTGCAAAATGAGCTCGTCAGGCTCGACAACGAAATTCAGACACTCACGCTCAAAGTGAAGCACCTGGACGAACTGATCGCAGCGAACAAGCAACTCGAGATTGAGCTGGCGAAAAAGAAAGAACGGCTGCCTCCCCAGGAAGAAGCGGTCATGCTGCTCAAGCAACTGTCGGACCTTGGCGTCAGGCTTGGACTTGACATCAAGCTCTGGAGGCCTTCGAGTCACGCTGAAGATCCCTCGAAACTGTTTATCAGAATGCCGGTCAGCGTTGAGGTGGAGGGGGGCTACCATACGGCCGCGTTGTTTTTTGACCATATCAACAAGCTCCCTCGGATCGTGAATGTCTCCGATGTGCGCATGGGCTCAGCCAAGATCGAACGGAGTCGTGTGGTGATCCAGACGGTATTCGAGTTAACCGCATTTGTCGCGACCCCGGAACCGAAGGCACCCGTGCCGGCGGCGAAGGCGAAATAGGGGCTGCACGCGATGGCCGACGCAACGGCTCGTGTTCGGGAGGTATGGTGAATCGGTACCGCTGGTGGTTTGGAGGGAGGGTGTTGGTCCCAGTGGCGATGATCGGGGTGATGGGCTCCGCGGGTGGGCTGTCCGCGGGGCAGGGAGTTGAGCCTCTGCGGCTCGCCCAAGTCACCCCCGTGAAGCCGGCTTCGCCGGCAGGCGGGGCGAATAGCGTCAACCCCTCCGCTGCGGCGACGGTCCCGGGGAGCCCGCCTGCCGGTGCCGCGCCAGTCCCATCGCCACCGGGTTCAGATGCAGGACAGTTCGGCTATTCCTACGATCCGTCAGGGAGGCGGGATCCGTTCGCCGCCATCATTCTACAGGGCGAGCACCTGGGAGAGGAGAACCTCAACCTCCCACCGCTCCAGCGCGTGGGTGTCACAGAACTCAGCCTGATGGGAATCGTGTGGGGAGGATTCGGCTACAACGCCATGGTCCAGACGCCGGACGGGAAAGGCTATACGGTTCGCGCCGGAACCCGCATCGGGCCGAACAACGGCGTGGTGAGTGCCATCACCGAGAACTCCGTCATCGTCCAGGAGCGATTTACGGATGTGTACGGGAAGCAGCAGGTGCGTGAATACATCAAGCGCCTGCATGAGAAAGAGAGCTCAGAATGAGCGAGAGAGACAGGAACACGATCACGGTCGTCCTCTTAGTGGTTCTGCAGGGACTCCTCTCCTGTGTGCACATTCCAGCTGAGAGCGGCAACTCGATCCAGGAGACCACGCCTCTGGAACGCATCGGGATTGCCGACCTGGGCGACCGGCTTCGAGTGGAGGTGGACGGCGGACGCCCGGTGGTCTATTCCATGTCCAGCAGCGTCGAGCCGGCCAGCGTCACGGTTGACTTGCCCGGGTTCTCCAAGGGCAGAGAGCTCGCGCGCATGAAGCTGAACAAGCCGCCGGTACTCGAAGTGACCCCCACGGAGATGGTGAAGCCTCGAGAGGGGCTCCGACTGGTCTTTACGCTGACTGCGGCGGTGAAGCCTGATGTTCGAATCGAGGGCACCCGACTCTTCATCGACTTTCCCAAAGCTCCCGCGGGAGGCGAGCTCGCGCGTGACGCTCAGGAGCCAAGCTCCCACTCGCTGGCCGCGACTGCTCCAGAGATGTCCGTCGCGGCACCGACAAGCCCGCCGAGCGCGAGCGCATCGGCGAAGACCATGACCAAGGTTGAAGTCCAGCGGGGCGACGGCGAAGCGACCGTGGTGATCCTTGGCGACGGCGAGTTCAGCTATGCCGTCAAGCGGTTCAATCGGGACCGTCTGATCGTGGATCTGGCGAACGTGACCACGCCGCTCCGTCTCCAGATCTTGCCCGTTGATCACCCGTTACTCAAGCAGATCAGGATCGGCCACCACTCCCAAAAGGTTCGGTTGGTCTTTGATTTGCCCCAACCGGCGGACTACTCGGTCAAGCCCGGGACGAACCAACTGGCTGTGAAACTGACTGCTTCGACCGAGCCAGACGCCTCAGGCCCTCCGGCGAAATCGGGGGAGGCGCGAGATGGCGAGCTCCCTACCAGGAACGTCCGGGTCGCGACCGCCGGTCGCGTGCCATTTCCGGAACGGCTTGCCAGTATTGAATCCGGTCCTCGTCTGGCACAAATGGCCCCTGAAATCAAGGGGAGTGCCGGGCCGGAAGACTTGGTGCCGCCGCGCTATGTGGGACGCCGGATTTCGCTGGATTTCCAAGGGGCGGACATCAGCAACGTCCTCAGGTTGATCGCCGACGTCAGTGGGTTCAATATCGTGGTGGGAGAGGCGGTCAAGGCCAAGGTGACGCTGAAGCTCATCAGCGTTCCCTGGGATCAGGCCCTGGACATGATGCTGAAAATCAACAGTCTGGGCATGATCCGAGAGGGGAACATCGTCTGGATCGACTCGCTCGCCAATATCGCCCGCCAGCAGGATGAAGAGGCGAAGGCCAAGGAATCCAAGATCAAGGCCGAGGATCTGGTCACGCGCATCGTGTACGTTCAAAACGTCACGGCGCAGGAGCTTCTGACTACACTCCGGCCGTACCTGAGCCCACGTGGGCAGATCCAGGTCAATCCGGCCGTCAATGCCTTGATCGTTCAAGACACCGAGACGCGGATCGCCAGTTTCACTCAGCTCGTGCGCGAACTGGATTTGGAGGTTCCCCAAGTCCAGATCGAGGCCCGGATCGTTCAGGCCGATACGTCCTACTCTCGCTCTCTCGGCATCCAGTGGGGGTTTGCAAACCTCAATACGACGAACACCGGACAGGTCGCAAACGTCCGTGGCCAGCCTTCGACCAGCACCGATCCGTTCGGGGGACAAACCTCGCAGTTCATGGTCAACCTGCCCGCGGCGGTGTCCGGCTTGCCGACCGTTCCGGGCGTGGGCTTTACATTCGGCAGGGCCAACGCGTTCCTTCTTGACCTGCGGCTCTCGGCCGGGGAGTTGCTTGGTCTGACCAAGGTGATCGCTGCCCCCAAGCTCACCACGCTCGACAAACGAGAGGCCAAGATCTCACAGGGCGAATCCATCCCGTTCCAGACGACGTCTCTGCAAGGCACACAGACCACGTTCGTGGACGCGAACCTCGAGCTGCAGGTCACCCCTCAGATCACGTCTCGAGACCCGAGAGAGACGGGCAAGAATGTGCTCCTGAAGATCAGGGTCACGAGGAACGCCGTGGGCGCCCGAAGCAATCCGGCCGGGCCCAGCATCGACAAGCGGGAAGCGAACACGCAGGTGGTGGTCCGCGATGGCGAGACGATGGTCATCGGCGGGATCTTCGTGGATAACCAGCTCAACTCTGTGTCCGGCATCCCCTACCTTTCCCGCATTCCTGTGCTGGGCTGGTTGTTCAAGAACAAATCCGAGACGATCGCGAGGCAGGAACTGTTGATCTTCCTCACGCCGACCATCGTGAAGACCTGACACGTGGGACTTCAACTATGCTGCGGTATCTGAATGCGGGCGAGTCGCACGGGAAATCTCTCCTTGCCATCCTCGAAGGTGTGCCCGCCGGTCTGCCGCTGACCCCCGACCTGGTGAATCAGGACCTGGCCCGGCGCCAGAAGGGCTATGGCCGGGGCGGACGCATGCGGCTGGAGGAGGATCGCGTTGAGTTCGTCTGCGGGGTTCGAAAAGGCCAGACCCTGGGCAATCCGATCGGCTTGATGATCGCGAATAAAGACTGGGAGAACTGGAAGGAGGTCATGGCGGTCGAGCCGGGCCCCGTCCCTGCTGAAAAGGTGGTGACACGCCCTCGCCCGGGGCACGCGGACCTGGTGGGAGCCATCAAGTACGCGCATCGTGACATCAGAAACGTCCTGGAAAAGGCCAGCGCGCGGGAAACGGCGATCCGTGTCGCGGTGGGGGGAGTGGCCAAAGCCTTGCTGGCCCAGTTCGGCCTGCGCGTGCTCAGCTACACGACCGAGATCGGGGGGGTGGTGGCCCGGCGATGCGAGGACCCGCTCGTCGCCTTTGAACAGGCGGAAACGTCGGAAGTCCGGTCTCCGGACCCGGATGCCGGGGCCCGGATGATCGAGCGGATCAGGACCGCGAAGCACCGCGGCGATACGCTGGGCGGGGTGTTCGAGGTGGTGGTCACGAACCCGCCGATCGGGCTGGGGAGCTATTCGCAATGGGACCGGCGGCTGGGTGCCAGGCTGGCGATGGCCGTGATGAGCATCCAGGCGATGAAAGGGGTCGAAATCGGCATGGGATTCGACGCGGCGCGTCGGTTCGGATCCGAGGTGCACGACGACATCTATTACGAGCAGGGCGGCAAGGGATTTATCCGAAAGACCAACAACGCCGGAGGGCTCGAAGGAGGCATCACCAACGGCGAGCCGATCGTCCTGCGGGTGGCCATGAAGCCCATTTCCACCCTCTACAGCCCGAAAAAGAGCGTGGATATCGAGACCAAGCAACCGTTCGACGCGACCGTGGAGCGGTCGGATATCTGTACCGTTCCGGCGGCAGGAGTGGTCGGAGAAGCGGTGGTCGCGTTCGAGATCGCCAACGCGATGATCGAAAAATTCGGGGGCGACAGCTTAGAAGAAATGAAGCGGAACTATACAGCCTACCAGGAGTACGTGAAAGCCTTTTAGTTTCGACTGCCGTGTGATACCATCCCCGCGTTCCAAGCCTGGCAAATAGCTGACCGCCACTAGCAAATAGCACAGCCAGACTTCGGCTACTGGCTACACGCTGTTCGCTGTCTGCTGTCCTTAGAAAGGTGCCATGACGGCCCCTGTTGAACACTGCGTCAAGGTGTCGCTGGCCGAGCGCAGTTACGACATCCTGATTCGGTCAGGCTTGCGTGGAGAGGTCGGCCGGTGTCTGCGCGGGCTGGGCTTCTCCGGCAAGGTGGCGGTGGTCACGAGTCCGGCGATCCGCCGGTTGTACGCCCCCGCGGTGATCCGTTCGCTCCGGCAGGCCGGGTACGAGACCCGGAGCATTCTGATCCCGGACGGCGAACGCGCGAAGACGCTTCGGTGGGTGTCCGCGATCCTCGATGAGCTGGCGACCGCGCGGTTCGAACGGGGGTCCGTGCTGGTGGCCTTGGGGGGGGGCGTCGTCGGGGACGTGACCGGCTTCGCGGCTGCCATCTTCGCCAGGGGGATTCCCTGTGTGCAAGTCCCGACGACGCTGGTGGCGCAGGTGGATTCCAGCGTGGGAGGCAAGACCGCTGTCAATCACGCGCTGGGGAAGAATCTGATCGGCGCGTTTCATCAGCCTCGCCTGGTGCTCATCGATCCGGAGACATTGAACACCCTCCCGACGACAGAATGGATCGCCGGCCTGGCCGAGGTGATCAAATACGGCATGATCGCGGATGAGGAGTTTTTTGCGTATCTTGAGCGCCACATGGTTGCCCTGCGGAAGAGGGAGGACGGTCCAGTCGCTCATGTCGTGACTCGGTCGTGCCAGATCAAAGCCGCCGTGGTGAGGGAAGATGAACGGGAGTCGGATCAACGCCGGATCCTCAATTATGGCCATACCGTGGGCCACGCGCTCGAATCGCTGGGGAAGTATCGGACGCTGCTGCACGGCGAGGCGGTGGCGATCGGCATGGTCCAGGAAGCTGATTTCGCGCGATACCTGGGTCTCTGTCCGAACGAAGTCACCGCTCGCCAACACGCCCTGGTCCGAGAGGCGGGATTGCCCGACACGCTGCCTCGGGTGAGATTCTCCGAGCTGTGGGGGGCCATGCAGCATGACAAGAAGGTGGCGCACGGACACCTCTACTGTGTCCTGCCTGAGCGGGTTGGACGAGTGGTGATCCGGCCGCTCGAGCCCTCCACGTTCAAGCGATGGTTTGCGAGCCGGGGAGACAAACAGGAGCGGAGACCCGGCTCGCGTCACGTTGCGTCGAGACCCAAAGCCTGACCGACAGAAACATGAAGCCGGGAGGGAAGGGGAGCGCCCCGAGACGATGGAGTCCAAGCATCCTCGTTCGAATCGACAGCTGGAGCAGGCCCTGCGCGAAAAAACTCGCGAAGCGGATGTGTTGCACCGGATCAGCGAATCCATCAGCAGCACGCTGGACTTAGAAGCGGTCCTTAAGCACATCGTCGAGGTAGTGGTCGAGGTCACCAAGGCGGACGCCTGCCTGCTGTACTTGCTGTCGGAGAGCCGCGAAGAGCTGATTCTCCGGGCCTCGAAGAATCCGCATCCCAAGCTGATCGGCCGGATCACGATCGGCCTCGGGGAGGGCATTACCGGATGGGTCGCGCGAGAGCGAACCCGAGTGGTCATTCCCAGCAATGCCAGCGACGACCCCCGATTCAAGTTTTTCCATAACCTGCCGGAGGATCGCTACCAGGCGTTCGTGTCGGTCCCGATCCTGGCAAAGAAGGAAGTGGTGGGAGTGATCAACGTGCAGCATAAAGGGCCGCGGCAGTACCGCTCGGACGAACTGGCGCTCCTCTCGACGATCGCGACCCAAGTGGGAGGGGCGATCGAGAACGCCCGATTGTACGCGGAGATGAGGCGCAAGGCGCTGCAGCTCGACACCTTGTCCCAGGTCTCGGAGACCGTCGCCTCGAACCGTCTGATCGAGGATGTCTTGCAACTGATCGTGACCATGACCGCCCAGATGATGAACTCGAAGATCTGCTCGCTGATGTTGCTCGATCCACCCAGCGGGGAGCTGCGTATCGCGGCCACGCAGAGCCTGAGCGAGCTCTATCGCCGGAAGCCCAATTTGAAAGTGGGGCAGAGCATCACCGGCCGGGTCGTGCAGGAACGCCGGCCGATCAGCGTGCCGGACGTCACCCGTGAGCGCGACTACATGTATCCGGAGATCGCCCGCAAGGAAGGTCTCTGCTCCCTTCTCTCGGTCCCGATGCTGATCCGAGACCGGGCCATCGGGGTGATCAATAGCTACACCGCCATCCCTCATGTCTTTTCGTCGGAGGAAATCAAGGTCCTGCAAGCCATCGCCAACCAGGCGGCCATCGCGATCGAAAACACGAAACTGGTTGAGAAATCGTTCGAGATGCAGGAAGCGCTCGAGGTCAGGAAACTGGTTGAACGGGCCAAGGGACTTCTGATGCAGGCGAAAGGCATCACGGAAGAGCAAGCCTTGCGTCTGATTCAGCGCCAGAGCATGGACACGCGCAAGTCCATGCGGGAGATCGCGGAAGCGGTGATCCTGGCTTCCGGAATCGACAAGCGGGCAGAGCAAAAAAAATCTTGACAGGATAATTGGCCGGGTGCTATAAGCGCTGCACAACTGCTGTCGGGAGACAACGGCGTTTCCCCTCGGCGTGGCAGCGAGCGCCAGATGTAAGGACGAAGACGTCCTCAGTCCCCCCTTGGGACGGAGGGCGTTTTTTTATAACCAGAATGCTGAAAAAGGGAGACGAGCAGGGCTGGCCAGACCGCCCTTCGTGCTCGCGCATCGCGCACCTAAGAAGGTGCCGGGGGACCCGTTGCTCTTCAAATTGCAATGGGTCGTGACGCGCGCAGTAAAGGGCGGTCTGGCGACCCTGCTGTCGGTCAGAAGAGTTGGATGACCATTTTGAGCATTCTGGTGAAATCACCGGATAGGTTTTGAAGGCTATGCGGATCTTTCGTATCGCCATGGTCCAGATGAACCCCACCGTCGGGGATGTGACGGGGAATGTCCGGCGGATGAAGGGCTGGCTGCGGGAGGCCCGCCGGGCCAAGGTGGACTTGGTGGCATTCCCCGAGCTCGCGATCACGGGCTATCCGCCTGAGGACCTTCTTTTGAAGCCCCGCTTTCTCAAGGACAACCACCGGGCGCTCGACGAGGTGATCCGCCATTGTCAGGGCATGGCGGCCGTGGTCGGGTATGTGGGGGAGGGCGGCGTCTCCCAACTGAGGCCGGACCATCCGATGGTCGTGCCCGCCGGCCGGCACGAGCTGTACAATGCGGCGGCCATCATCGCCGATCGCAGGCTGGTGGCCACCTATTGCAAGTGGTACCTGCCGAACTATGGCGTGTTCGATGAGAGCCGCTATTTTCATCCAGGCCGGCGCATCCCGATCGTGGTCCTGAACGGCACGGCGCTGGGAGTGAACATTTGTGAGGACATCTGGCTGCCGGAGGGACCGACCCGCGCTCAGGCGGCTGCCGGCGCTGAACTGATCGTGAACATCAACGCCTCCCCCTTCCACATGGGCAAAAGCCGATTTCGCGAGCAGATGTTGGCCACCCGCGCCAGGGATCATGGTGTGATCGTCACCTATACGAATATGGTCGGAGGCCAGGATGAGTTAGTCTTCGACGGGAACAGCCTGATCGTGGACCAGACTGGCGAGGTGATCGTGCGGGGGAAAGCCTTCGAAGAGGACCTCGTCGTCGCCGACCTGAATGTTGATGCGGTCGCGAGGTCGAGGATGGCGCATGGGCGGAAGAAGTGGCTGGCCGGGAGGGTGGCAGGGGCCGTCGAGCGCGTCGTGATCTCGGAACCGTACGCGCCGAAAAAGCGCGCGCGTGCGGTGGGGGCCGGCGCCGTCCCGCTGGATCCGTTGGAGGAAGTCTACCGCGGCCTTGTCCTTGGGGTGCGTGACTATGTCGGGAAGAACGGATTTCGACGGGTCGTGATCGGGTTGAGCGGGGGGATCGACTCCGCGGTCACGGCCGTCATCGCGGCGGATGCGCTGGGACCGGCTCAGGTCCTGGGCGTCTTCATGCCGTCCCCCTACACCTCTCGCGAAAGCCGGGAAGACGTCGCGGAGCTGGCGCGCCGATTGCGTATTCAGCTGCGCACTATTCCGATCACCAACACCTTCGCGTCGTTTCGCCACGCGCTGGCTTCCTCGTTCGAGGGCACCGCCCCCGACACGACCGAAGAGAATCTCCAGGCGCGCATCCGTGGGAACCTCCTGATGGCGATCTCCAACAAGTTCGGGCACCTGGTGTTGACCACGGGAAACAAAAGCGAGATGAGCGTGGGATACGCCACCCTGTATGGCGACATGGCGGGTGGCTTTGCGGTGATCAAGGACGTGCCGAAGACGATGGTCTACGACTTGGCGCGCTTGCGGAATCGAAGAGACAACACGGCGGTCATTCCCAAACGGATTTTCGACCGCCCGCCGTCTGCTGAGCTCAGGCCTGACCAGAAAGATGAGGATACCCTCCCTCCCTATTCGATCCTGGATCCGATCCTGAAGGCCTATGTGGAGGAAGATCGAGCTCCGGAGGAGATTGTGGACATGGGCTTCGAGCGGGAAACGGTCGCGCGGGTGATCGCGATGGTGGATCGCAGCGAGTACAAGCGACGTCAGTCGCCGATTGGGATCAAGATTACGCACCGAGCGTTCGGCAAAGACCGCCGGATGCCGATCACGAACGGGTACCGGACTATCTGAACAGACGAGGACCGGGGTGTGACGCCTCCCAGAGTCCCGGTCATGGTTCGACGATCTTGACAAGGAGAGCATGGTGACGACCGGAACGCGGTACTGGATCGCAATTCTGGCGGCCGTGGCGGGGACCGGCTTCTGGATCACCGGAGCCTGGGCGCAGGAGGCGCTGCCGATGCCGGTCACACCGAGGGTCGACAGCGGGGACACCGCCTGGGTGCTGGCCTCGTCGGCTCTCGTGCTGGCCATGATCATGCCGGGCTTGGCGCTGTTTTACGGAGGGTTGGTCCGGAGCAAGAACGCGCTGGGAACGATCATGCAGAGCGTCGTGATTCTCTGCCTCGTGAGCCTGATTTGGGTCCTCTTTGGATACAGTCTGGTCTTCGGACCCGATCGCGGCGGGGTCATCGGAGGACTGGCGTGGGCCGGGCTGAGCGGCGTGGGCGGCGAGCCCCATCCACGCTATGGTCCAACCATCCCGCATGTGGCCTTCCTGGTGTTCCAGCTCATGTTCGCCGCGTTTACCCCGGCCTTGATCACCGGAGCCTTCGCCGAGCGCATGCGGTTCAGCGCGCTCGTGCTGTTTGCGGTCTTGTGGTCCATCTTCATCTATTGCCCGTTGGCCCATTGGGTCTGGGGCGGCGGCTGGCTGAGGAGGCTGGGGGCCCTGGATTTCGCGGGCGGGGCGGTCGTGCATATCAGCTCCGGGGCGGCCGCGCTGGCCTGTGCGCTCGCGCTGGGACGACGACGCGGGTACGGAACCGAGTATATGGCCCCCCACAACCTTCCGCTCACCCTGCTTGGGACCGGGTTCCTGTGGTTCGGCTGGTTTGGATTCAACGGGGGGAGCGCGTTGGGCGCGAATGCGGTCGCCGGGGGGGCCATTGTGGCGACCCATACGGCCGCGGCGACGTCCGCGCTGACCTGGATGTTCGTTGAATGGCTGCACCGCGGCAAACCCACTGTCCTGGGCGTGATCAGTGGGGCGGTGGGCGGCATGGCCGCCATCACTCCGGGGGCCGGCTTTGTGGGGCCCCTGTGGGCGATCCCGATCGGCTTCGCGGCGGGATCGCTCAGCTATGTGGCGATTGTCTGGAAAGGGAGGATCGGCTATGATGACACACTCGATGTCGTGGGCATCCACGGGATCGGAGGAACCGTGGGCATTCTGGCGGTCGGGCTGTGTGCCTCCAGGCTGATTAATCCCGCAGGAGGGGATGGCCTCTTCTTTGGAAATGCCGGCCAGCTCGGTATACAGGCGGTCACCGCGTGTGCCGCGGCGGTGTTCTCCTTTGTCGGCACTTCCGTCATCCTCAAACTGGTGAATGGTCTGATCGGGTTGAGAATCACTTCTGAGGAGGAAGCGGTGGGTCTGGATCTGAGCCAGCACAATGAACGCGCGTACTCTTAAAATCGGGCATGGGGCGACGGGCGATCGGCGATGGGTGAGGATCGACGAGATAACTCGATTGGTTGCCTATCGCCCATAACCGATTGCCTATAGCCCAAGCGGAGCACATATGAAGTTAATCGAGTCCATCATCAAACCGTTTAAGCTGGATGAGGTCAAGGATGCCCTCCTCGAGATCGGCATCCAGGGTATGACCGTGACCGAGGTCAAAGGGTTTGGTAGGCAGAAAGGGCATAAGGAGACGTATCGCGGCACCGAGTACACGATCGAGTTTGTGCCGAAGGTGAAGATCGAGGTGGCGGTGGCGGATAACCAGGTCCAGCGCGTGATCGAGACCATCACGCGCACCGCGAGGACGGGCAGCATCGGGGACGGCAAAATCTTCGTGCGAGATCTTGGCGAGGCGGTCCGCATCCGTACGGGCGAAACGGGGGAAAGCGCGCTGTGAAGTGACTGGCTCCGGCTGAAGGCCGGTGCCTGTCCCATTCGCACGGGGGAAGCCTGGGAGAACACGCTGTGAGAAAAAGGTTGCAGGACGAGTCGCCTATCGGTCTGTTGCAGGACGGCGCGATCGGGGCCGTGACCGCCGCGCTGGCAAACCAGCGGCAGGCCATCCATCAACGGCTGTTGGCTGGGGCCTCGGGCGCCGAGGTGATGGCGGCTCTCACGGAACTTGTTGATGGGCTCATTATCGGCCGCTATCGGGATGCGGTGCGGACAATCGGAGCGGAAGCGGTGACCGCCGGATTCCAGCACTGCTGCCTGATCGCATTGGGAGGATATGGCCGGCGGGAGCTGGCTCCTTACTCGGACATTGACATCATGTTCCTGTTCCGGCCTGAGGCCGGCTCAACGGTTGCGTCCCTGTCCGGGCAGGTCCTGCACCACCTGTGGGACGTCGGCTTCCAGGTGGGCCACAGCGTCCGGACCATCCAGGATTGCATCGAGTTGGCCGCGACCGATGTCACCATTCAGACGTCAATGATGGAAGCCCGCTTTCTGGCGGGCAGCCCCGATCTGTTCCAGGACTTCCAGCGGCGTTACCTTCGGCGGGTGGTGACGCGCGGGGCCGACCGCTACATCGAGAGGAAGATCGCGGAGCGGCGGCGGGAGTATGAGAAGTTCGGTGAGACGGTGTATCTGCTCGAGCCCAACGTGAAGAAGAGTAAAGGCGGCCTGCGTGACCTGCATGTGCTGCAGTGGGCAGGGATGGCCAGGTACCAGGCTGTCACCCTGCAGGAGTTCGCGGACCGAGGGATTCTTTCGCGTCAGGACTACCAGGCCTTGCTCGAGGCCAGAGAGTTTTTGTGGCGTGTCCGGGCGTTGCTCCACGTTCACGCCGGCAATGCGCAGGAGATCCTCACGTTCGATGAGCAGGTGCGGTTAGCGGAGCGATTTGGCTTTCAGGATCGGCCGAATATGTTGGCGGTCGAACAGTTCATGCAGCAGTACTACCGGCACACGATGGGACTCCACGAGCGGTGCGCCCGGTTTGTGGACCGCTGCCGGCGCGTGCCCGTATGGCGCCGGCTGGTCCGGCTGCTGCCGGCCCCGCGGGTGGATGGACATTTCGTGGTGGCTGGACCATGCCTGACGGTCCCAACGGCGTTGCGCAATCGCGTGCTGGACAGTCCCGTGTTGTTGCTCAAGCTCTTTCATCTCGCGCAGTCCAGACGTCTCACGATCGACACCCACCTGCTCGACGAAATCCATCGGTCCGTGGATTCCGTCTCGGACGAATCGTTCCGCACGCCGGAGGTGAGCCGGATCTTTCTGACGATCCTCTCCGGACCAGGCTCAGTGGCTGGCACGCTCGAGGCGATGCACCGGGCTCATCTACTGGAAAAACTCATCCCGGTGTTCGCCACGGTCAGGGGCCTGATGCAGTTCAATCAGTACCACAAGTACACGGTGGACGAACACAGTCTGCTGGCGGTTGCTAAAGCGGAGGCGTTGGAGCAGCAGAAGGGAATCCTCGGTGAGGTGTACCAGGAGATCCGACGCAAGGACATGCTCCACTTGGCGATTCTGTTGCATGACCTCGGCAAAGGGCGGGAGGAGGATCATAGCGAGGTGGGACGGGCGCTTGCCGAGGAGACCGCCGCCCGCCTGGGCTTTGATGAGCAGGAAACGCGGACCCTGGTGTTCCTGGTGCATCAGCATCTGTTAATGGCGCACACCGCCTTCCGGCGGGATCCGTACGACGAAAAGGTTCTCCTGCCCTTCGCGCGAGCTGTGGCGACGCCCGAGGTCCTGCGCAAGCTGTTGGTCCTGACCGCTGCCGATATCGCGGCGGTGGGCCCCGGCATGCTGACCAAGTGGAAGGAGTCGTTGCTGATCGAGCTGTATCTGCGGACGCTGCCGGAGGTATCCGGGGAGCGTGACACCGCGTACGGCCCGGAACGTCTGAGACGGCTTGCGAACGACGTCGCGCGTGAAGCAGCGACCAGGGCCGGGGAACCGATGGCGGTCGAGTGGATCGAGTCGCAACTGGGTCAGTTTCCGTTGCGGTATGCGTACGGGACCGCCCCGTCGAGGATTGCGGCGCACCTGGCGGCGATCAGGAGACTGCGTGAAACCGACGTGCTAGTCGAGGAGAGCTTCAATGAGGCGCTCGGCACGTGTGAATACACGGTGGTGACGGTGGACGATCTCACCCCCGGCATCTTCTCAAAAATCGCGGGGGTCATGGCAGCCAAGGGACTCCAGATTCTGGATGCGCAGATCATCACCCGCCACGATGGCATCGTGGTGGACACATTTCAGGTGAGCGACCTGGACTACGCGGGGGCACCGCCCGTCGAGCGGCGGGCCGGCATCGGGCGGACCATCGTCAGAATTTTGAAAGGCGAGGATACGGTCGAGAACCTGGTGGGCCGAAGCAGCCGCCTTCCGTCCGGACGCAGGCTACCGTCCGGCCGGCAGCCCACGGAGGTGCAGGTTGACAATGAGACCTCCGACCGCTTCACGATCATCGACGTGTTCGCCGATGACCGCCAGGGGTTGCTGTACGTGATCACGCACGCGATCTTCAAGCTCGGACTGTCGGTGCACGCGGCGCGCATTTCGACCCGGCTGGACCAGGTGGCGGACGTGTTCTATGTGTCGGACCTTGAGGGGGCGAAGATCATGGACCACGCCCAGCTCGAGGCGATCCGCGTCGCCATCAAGGGCGAGATCGATCGTTTCCTGGACAAGAGCGTTGGCGAGCACGAAGGAGTCTCATCAGGCGCCTCTTCATGACTCGAAACGGATGAAAGGAGGTTCGGAATGTCTCCCCGCGAAGCGCTGGAGTATGCCAAGAAAACCAAGGCTCAGGTGGTGGACCTCAAGTTCGTGGACCTGCTGGGGACGTGGCAACATTTCTCGATTCCGGTCGAAGAGCTGAACGAGGGGACCTTCAAGGACGGCTCGGGGTTCGACGGCTCGTCGATCAGAGGA
>JAHFEU010000201.1 GCA_023248295.1 Nitrospirota bacterium
CCGGCTTCAATTTGGCGACTTATCAACAGATCCGCCGGAGAATCCTGATCCGGACCGTGGATGCCAGGAATTTGGGGCTCTGAGGGAGTGTAACGGGTAACGAGTGATGAGTAACGAGTTACGGGTGACGGGTAACGGGTAACGAGTAACGGGTAACGAGTGATGAATACTGAACTCCTGAAGCCAGAGAAGGATATGACGAAGGATCACCCGTTACGCGTTACGCCGGGGACCCGTTGCTCCGGGAATGCAACGGGTGTCCCATCACCCGCCGGCGAAGAGGGCCTGGCGCTGCTGACAGTCGTGCTCCTGCTGATGATTATGACGGTGCTCGGCATCGCGGCCATCACGACCACCAGCCTGGAAAACCGGATGGCGGGCTTTACGCGGACCGGTGAGGCGGCGGCGGGTTCCGCCGAGTCCTGTGTGGGCACCGCCGTCAATATCATCCAAAAGACCATCGATAACGGGACGCTGCCGGCCGCCTTCTTGGACAATGCCAATCCGGCGGGACCCGTCCCGCAGGCCAATGGCCCCACCTTGCAACAGGAAATCATGGGGCAGTCCGACAACAACGTCGACACGGTCAACAGCATCCCCCCGAACACTGTGGCGCAGGTGAACACCTACGTCGTCAACGGGGACATCGACCGATTGTATGCCGCGCCCAAAGCGGGGAGCGCGATGCAGTTCGCGGCCGGCTACGAGGGGACGGCTGGCGGCGCTGGCGGCGGCGGTATTGATATTCTGTATCGGATCGACTGTGCGGCCACGAACGTCGCAACGGGAGCCAGCAGCCGGATCACCGCGGTGTACGCCTGTACGGCCACCGGTGAAACCTGTCAGAAGAAAATTTAGGAGGAACGACCATGGGGAATCATGTGAAGGGCGGAAACAGGAGCAGCAAGGGCGCGTCGGAACAGCAAGCCGGGATCAGGGAGCGGGCGAGAGATCTCCTCCGGGTGACCGTTGTCCTGCTGATCATGGGCGGCGTGCCGATCGGAGCCATCACGCTTGAAGGCGTGGACGAGGGCTTTGCCCAGACGAGCGGTTCAGGGTCCCTGGCCGACTTCAAGTCCGGGCAGGTGACGGACAAGAAGGGGAATCGGCTCGAAATTGACAAAAAGGACTATGTGCTCCAGTCAAATGTGAGCGTCAAGGACGACGAGGGGAAGCAGAGGGAGCTGAGTGAGGTGGGCCCCGGCGCCGTGGTTCAGTTCCATCTGAAGCAGGGGCGCATTGACCAGCTCGTGCTCGTCCTGCCGAGGTAAGCGGGGGAGCCGGAGCCGACAGCTCCACCCTCACCCCCCTCGAAGCCCCACACTGAGAGAACCCGACTCCTCGGCGGCACCGCGGGCGCCGCGTGTGCCCCGAGGAGGCTCGCCGAAGGGCCATCGGCCTCGCATCTTTATGGCCGCTAGTTAATAAAATCCAACAGTTATGACCGTTAGACCCGAGGCAATCTCCTGCTATCCTTGAGGTATGCCTTTATCGTTTCTTTATGTGCTGTATTGCGTCTTGAATTGGCGGAGCGGGGGAGAGCAGGTGAGCGACCTGATGGCAAGAGCTGAGACAAGAATTACGCTACAGAGGGAAGGGCCCCTGATGCGCCGCACCATCGCGAGAGTGACCGCTGTGGTTCTCCTTCTCCTGGGAACGCTGCTGGGTCCGGGTTCGCTCCTGAGCCCAAGCGAGGTGACGGCCCAGTTGATGTCCGACTATACCGCCGAGCCGCAGTCCAATGGCGGGGCCACGTCCCCGAACGTCCTGTTCATCGCCGACCAGACCACCACGATGCAAGAACGGCAGTACCGAGATGTTTCTTCGTTCACGGCGAACACCGAGTTTGTCGGCCTGTTCGCTACGATGCAATGCTATACCTACGACACCGGCGACAACCGGTTCGAGCCCAGCGGCGCGGCGAAGGCGGCGATCAGTACTGCCTGTGCCTCCACTCTCTGGGACGGGAATTTCCTGAATTGGGTCGCCCTCCGGCGCTCGGACGCGGTCAAGATGGCCATGACCGGGGGCTCCTGCGAGGGCGCCACCCCGCCTCGGGGCGCGGACGGGATTTGCACACCCACCGGCAGCCCGTCGATGCCGACGATTATCCACATGACGAACAGTAAGAATAAATCGACCTCGGGGGTCTCCAGTGCGACCGTCACGGGTCGCATCCCCGTTTCCGACGCCGCAGGAGGCCTTACGGGCGCGAGCATCCCGACCACCCTCTATTTCCATGTCCAGGGGGAGGGGAGTTTGGGGGGATACCTCTGCGTGGATAACGATTCCACGGCTCCCACCTCATCGGACACCTCCTGTAGCGACACCGACACCCCGAACTTTACGGAAGGCCAGTTCCGCCTGCGGGTGGCGCTGCAGAACCAACCTCGGGGAGCGCTCCATGATTTTGCAGGGAAAGCCCGGTTTGGCTTGATGCAGTTCTCCAAGTCGTCGGGCAGTATTATCCAGGTAATGGTGCCTGTCGGCGGTCGGCAGGCTCGTGACTATAATGGCACCGTCATTGAGACGTTCAATACGAACAAAGAGGCGATGCTGGATGCAGTGGACGAGCTGTTCTTCGCTAGTGGTACGCCGCTCGAGGAAACGCTCTACGAAGCGATCCGGTATTTCGCGCAACTCGATTCGGCCTTCACGACTGCAGGCTATTCGTTTCCCTATGCCTATTCGCCGGCTGTGAACCTCGGCGCGACCGGCAAGGGCTCCATCGGACCGGGAGAGATCACCGCACTGACCGGGAGCGAGACCTGCCCAGCCGGCTATATTGGGACGAACACCAGCACGTGCGCGGCTGGGCGCGACCCGTACTTTTTCGGCAGCAACCACACCCCCGCCTGGGCCAGCCCTTCGGCGCCGGCGGCCTGTTGTCAGAACTCCATCATCGTCTTTTCGGACGGCCAGGCCAGCGGGACCAATACGTTCCCGGCCAATACGAGCACCATCCAGACCAACGCGACCTACAATGTTTACCGTGACGCGCTCGCCACGCACAATACTGGCGAGCATCTCATGGATGAGTTCGCCTATTGGGCCCACACGACTGACCTGCGCCAAGGCACCATTCCCGGGATCAATGAGACGGGGCATGATCTCCTGGGCTTCCAGAACATCACCTTCTATGTCTTTCAGACCGCGGCGAACACCGACGGCCACGATAACCTCATACACACGGCCATGGCGGGCGGCTTCGAGGACAAGAACGGGAACAAGCTCCCTGACAATGGGCTCTCCGGC
>JAHFEU010000202.1 GCA_023248295.1 Nitrospirota bacterium
TAGATCGAGCGGCTGGGGGATGGAAGCCACGATGAGGACACAGTACAAACGAAGGCAGATGACCGCTATGCTGGCTCGAACGGAGGCTTCCGGTGACCCCGGTGTCAAGGGACATGGGGAATTGCCCGGAGGCGGTCGTGAAAACTGCCCAGTCGCGGTCATGAAATCTGCCCGGTGATGGCCATGGGATCTGCCCGGAGGTGGCCATCACGATCTTGGTTAGTGGAGTGGGTTCACCCCCTTCCCGGCCAGGGCCTGGGTGAGACGGACGCTGTCTCCGGACGTTTGGCATACATGTGCGTGGTGCAGGAGTCGGTCGACGGTGGCGGTGGCCAGTGTCTTGGGCATGAGTTCGTCGAAGCCCGATGGGTGGATGTTCGAGCTGACCGCGATTGATCGTTTCTCGTAGGCGGCGTCGATGAGGCGGTAGAGGCCTTCGGCGGCGTCGCCGGACACTGGGAGCAGCCCAATGTCATCGATGATCACGAGGTCGGCGCGCAGGACTCGGGTGAGGGCTTTGGCGATGGTGTCATCGGCGCGGTGGCGGCGAAGCAGCGCGCCGAGGTCTTCCAGGGAGAACCAGGCGACTTTGCAGCCCGCTTCGACGGCGTGCTGGCCCAGTGCTTCGAGCAGGAACGTTTTGCCGGTTCCCGAGGGCCCGCAGATGACAAGGTTCTCGCGTCGGTGGACCCATTCCAGGGTTTGCAGGGATTGTTGGGTGGGCAGCGGCACCGATGATGCGGTGGGGTCCCAGGCATCAAAGGTTTTGCCGGTCGGGAACGCTGCGGCCGCGCGGCGAGTCGCTAGGGCGGAGCGCTCGCGGCCGGTGGCTTCTTCGGTGAGTAGGACTTTGAGGACTTCGCCCGGGTCCCAGCGCTGTGCTTTAGCGGTTGCGATCACGTCGGCTGCGTGGCGGCGGATATGGGGCAGGCGCAGCTTGCGAAGCAGCTGCTCGAGTTCTGCCGCTAGCACTGGCGAGGTCGTGTTGGTGACGCTCATGACTGGTCCTCCTTGCCCAGCGCTGACCAGGCAGATGTGCCTTGGGTGAGGCTGCTGCCTTCACTGGCCTGATGCCGGGGCGTCGCGGAACCAGCGGCACGGTGATCGAGGATGGACGCCAGGTCGGTGTCGCCGAAGCGCCCGTGCACGGCGGCATGCCCGAGGGCCTGATCAACTTCTGAGGCTCCGAACAGCTTCGCGAAAGCGACGGCTTCAGCCATCTTGATCCGCATCCTGCTCGTGCCCGCGGCTGCGGCCTCGGTCAGCCATAAAGCGGCGCCCTCGCCGAGGGCGAGGAACTCGGCTTCGGCTTTGCCTTTCGCCTTCGGCATCCGGTTCAGAGCCCCCGCGGAGGTGGGCGGGAAATGCTCGTCGATCAGGCTCGGCGATCCTGGGTCAGCCCGGTGGTGGCGAGCGGCCTCGACCGGGCCCTTCGCTCCGACATGGGTGATGACGACCTGCTCGTCTGGGCCGCTGCCGTGAACCCGGACCCAGACCGCTTGCCCGAGCAGCGCCGCCGGGACGGAGTACTGCCCGCCCTCGAACGTGATCACCGGCATCTTCGCCGGGACCTGGCGGGTCACTCCGAACGCCGCCGTCAGCGCCCGTGCCGGGACCGGATGCAGCCGTGCCCGCTCCGAGGCGAGCATCTGGGCCGGGCGTCGACGCGTGATCCGGTGAACCCGGTCGTTGACCTCGTCGCAGAACGCCTCGCACGCCGCTTCCATCTGCGCGAACGACGCGTACTGTTCCAGCAGGTTCGCATCCGTCGGAACAAGATCCGCTTTCGCGATCTTCACCGTTGACTCGGTGCCGCCCTTGCTCGCCGGGTCAGCGGGCACGCACGTGTGCACCACAACCGAGTAATGCGAAGCGAACGCCAACATCGCCCGGTTGCGCACCGGGATCCCCGCGACATGCTCAGTCGTGACCGTCTTCTCGTTATCGGTCAGCACATATGTCGGCACGCCCCCGAGACGGCGGAACGTCACATCCAAAGCCGCCATCACGCTCGGCAAAGACTTGTCCCGCAACGGGATGATCACGCGGAATCGCGACCACGCCAGCCACGCGCAGAACAGCACCACCTTCACGCCGTCGATCACCGGGCCGTCGCCGAAGTCGTACTGCAGCCACATCCCCGGCTCGGTCACCCACGGCCGGTGCACCCGCACCCGCCCCACCCGGTAATCACGCTTGACCGCCGCGACCGCCCGTCTGGTCGTGCGCTCAGAACCGGTGAACCCCAGCGCGAGCAGCTTCTCGTGAGCGACATCAGCGCGGACCTTGCCCTTGGACCGCTCCACCCATTCCTCCACCTTCGGCAAGAACTCATCAATCAGCATCGCCCGCGCCGCGGGCACATCCAACTGACCGCCCGCTTCCCGGGCAGCCACATAACGGGCGACCGTGTGATGCGAACAGCCAACCAGCTCAGCCGCGTCACGAAACGACCCCGTCAAATCAAAAGCATCCAAAATTTCCATGATCTCCTCGGCAGACTTCAACTCGTTCCCTCCTCCGGTGGCACTTACTCGTTGGCACGGCAAGCGCACCGGAGGAGGGAGCCCAAACCCAGCAAGGCAGGGCAAACGGATTAACGTGTCGGCAGATCCCACGGCCGCCAGCGGGCAACTTTCATGTCCGCCAGCGGGCAGCTAAATGACCGTCTCTGGGCAGTATTCAGTGGCCGTCGTCACATTTCTTCCGATTCCATTCGCGACAGCTGCGCGACTAATCGGGGACGGTTGCCGAGGGTGGGCGCCGGGTATAACCAGGGGCACAAACAAATCAGCTAATTAATGCGACAAGAGACTCATGAAGACAAGATCACGACTGGCAATTGCTGGCGTTACGGCTTCCGCGATAGTGGTGGGGGTCTGGCGGTCGGCGCAGCCCCGGCAAATGCATGGACGCGGAGTAGTTCAGTCCACGTCGCAGGCCGAGCCAATGGTGCGATTGGTCACCCGAGCTTGACGGAGGGCCAACGTCCAAGGTTCTGTCTGTCACCGTCCGGCTCTATAGCGGAGAAACCGCCTCGGCGAGGCCAAATTCGCTGGGCAACTGCGGCATGAATTTTGGCCGGATTGCTAGCGGTCAGGGCACCTGGGGAACAGCCTCGTTCTCCTGCATGGGGGGAGCTAGCAAGGCGCCACAACGAGTTCGGGTGTACCGGCCCGGTGTGGATAACCAAATCAGCATCAACTTCTAGCAAGGCAGCGAGCTGACCGGGGACCTGGAACGTGGCCCCTG
>JAHFEU010000018.1 GCA_023248295.1 Nitrospirota bacterium
CCTGCTCGCTACCGCGGTGATGCTCGCGGAGCTGTTCGGGACGGTTCTGAAACGGACGGAACGGATTGTCGGGAGGGCGCTCTTTAAACAACGGCAGGACGCCTACGAAACGCTGACCGAGTTCAGTAAGGCGATGGTGACCATCCTGGATCTTCGCGCTTTGACGCAGGAGATCGTCACCACGCTGGTCAGTGTTCTCCGGGCGAAGACGGCCGCCCTCTATCTCCTGGATCAGGAAAAAGAGGCCTATGTGTTGTCTTCCTCACACGGCATTGATCTCGACGACGCGGCCAGCCAGCCGCTGAAAGTGGGTGGCAGCCTCCCGCATTACCTCCTATGCGCCCAGTCCATCCTGATCCGCGAGGAGTTGGAGCAGGTCGGTGATCCAGGAACGCCGCGCCCACTGCTGAACCAGCTCAAGACCCTGGACGCTGAGGTCTGTATTCCGCTCATCAACAAGGAGCGCCTCATCGGTTTTTGCAACCTGGGGCCTCGAGCTCATGGCCAGATGTATTCCGACGAGGACCTCGGGCTGCTGACGACGCTGGGACACAACGCGGCGATTGCCTTGGATAACGCCACGCTCTACCAGGATCTCAAGCGTTCCCAGGTCCTGATGCGGCGAACCGACCGCTTGCGCTCGCTGGAAACCATCGCCGGCGGGTTTGCGCACGAAATCCGGAACCCGTTGACTTCGATCAAAACGTTCGTCCAGCTTGCACCGGAGAGAACGAATGACCCTGAATTTATGGGACACTTCAGCAAAGTGGTCTGTGAGGACGTGGATCGAATCGAGCGACTCATTCAAGAGATCCTGGACTATGCCCGGTACATGGAGCCCAAATTCATGGAGGAGGATTTCAATGAAATTGTGGGGTCTTGTCTTTACTTTATCGAAGTGAAGGCGGATAGTAAGTCCATCAAGCTCGAGAAGCACCTCACCAGCGACCTGCCGCGCGTCATGGTGGACCGCCAGCAAATCAAACAGGTTCTTCTGAACCTGTTCCTGAACGCCCTGGAGGCGATGCCTGACGGCGGCGGCCGGCTGACCGTGAAGACCCACCGGCTGACCAAAGCAGCCGACTCATGGGTTCAGGTCGAAGTGACCGACACCGGGCATGGGATCCCCGCCGCTGACCTGGACCACATCTTCGACCCCTTCTACACGACGAAACATGAAAGCGTGGAGCGGGAGGGCACGGGGCTCGGGCTCACGATCGTGCATCAGATCGTCGAGGAACACCACGGCTACATCGAGGTCCACAGCACCGTCGGCAGCGGAACCACATTTTATGTGAACCTCCCGGTCACTCCACTGCGGCGCGAGCAACCCTACAGACAAGAGGAGTATGAAAAAACGAGTCCTATTGGTCGATGATGAAGAGGGAACTCGGACCTCCGTCAAGATGATCCTGGAGCCGACGTACGAGGTCAACTGCGCCGCGGATGCCCACGAGGGGCTCGATCAGTTCAGGCGGGAGCTGCCGAACTTAATTCTCCTGGATGTGATCCTGCCGGACTCCGACGGACTCACCCTCCTCCAAACGATTCGGTCGGAGGATCGCGATATCCCGGTGATCATGCTGACCGCCATGAAAACGGTCAAAACGGCGGTAGACGCGATGAAAATGGGCGCGGCCGATTATGTAACCAAACCATTCGACCACGAGGAGCTCTGCCTCATCGTCGCCAAAGCTCTGGCGGCGGAGGACCTCGAACGCGAAGTGCGGCGCCTGCGCGCCCAGGTTGTCAATCGGTACGCGTTCCACAATCTGATCGGCAAGAGCCCCTCCATGCAGGAGATCTACTCCAAAATCGAACAGATCGCCGACGCCCGAACGACCGTGCTCATCACCGGTGAGAGCGGGACCGGCAAAGAGCTGGTCGCGCGCGCGCTCCATTACAACAGCTCCCGCCGGGACCGTCCCTTCATCGCGCTCAACTGTGCGGCGATACCCGAAACCTTGATTGAGAGCGAACTGTTCGGGCACGAGAAAGGTTCCTTCACGGATGCCCTGGCGCGCAGGGCGGGCCAATTCGAGCTCGCCCACGGAGGGACTCTCTTTCTGGACGAGATCGGCGATCTCAGCCTCTCCACGCAGGCCAAACTTCTGCGTGTGTTGCAGGAACGCGAATTCACGAGGATCGGCGGGAGCCATCCGATCAGAGTCGATGTGAGGTTCATCGCCGCGACGAACAAGAACCTCGTTGAGCTGCTCCGCCGCAAGCTGTTTCGCGAGGACCTCTACTACCGGATCAACGTCATCTCGCTGTACCTTCCTCCCTTGCGTGACCGGCTGGAGGACATTCCCATTCTGGCGAAACATTTTCTCGCCAAGCGACTCGAGGATGAGAAACAGTCGCCTCAGGAGCTCTCCAAAGACTCGCTGGAAGCCCTCTTGAAATATCACTGGCCGGGAAACGTCCGCGAACTCGAGAACGTGCTCGAGCAGGCAACCGTCTGGTGCCGCGGCACCACCATCACTCCCGAACACTTTCCGTCCTCGCTCAGGGCGGGGACTCAATCCGACTCGTTACGCGAAGAGACCCTCTCGGGACGGCTGCCATTCGAAAAGGCGGTGCAGGAATTTGAAAAAGAAATCATCCTGGATGCGCTCCGGCGAACCGAATACGTTCAAACCCGCGCGGCAGACCTGCTGGGAATCAGCCGGCGGATGCTCAAATATCGGATGGATTCCCTGGGAATCAGCCGGACGGCGGTTCCGCCGCCACCTGATGCCTCGGAGATGGTGCAATGATGGCACGGAGCCCCCACGCGCGTACGTGGCCGTACAGCGTATGTTCGTTCCTTCCCACTGCGCCGAACCAGGGGGAATAGCGCGGTGCGCGGTCTCGCGCAACTTTCCTAGAGACTTGCCTGCCTGTGGGTGGATCCTATGGATTATTGAGCCCGGCATCGTATTTGCTTGACAAAGCCTATGTCGGCGATGTATGAGGTGACGAACTCCAAGGGATTCCAAGGGCTTCTGATGCAAGCCGAGACCGCCAAACATTCCATCCTGATCGTGGAGGACGAGACCGGACCTCGAGACGCCCTCGCGATGATCCTTCGCCCCTTTTTCACCCTGTACACCGCCGACAACGCCCATGCCGCGCTGCGAATACTCAAGAAGGAGCGGATTGACCTAGTGACGCTGGATTTGAAGCTCCCGGACCGGCAGGGCATGGACCTGTTGCAGGAGATCAAGCTGGAGCGAGAGGACGTGGAGGTGATCATCATCACGGGGTACGGGAGCCTCAAGTCCGCCATGGACGGGATACGGTACGGCGCCGCGGTCTATCTGCTCAAACCGTTCAACGTGGCGGAACTGATCGCGCTGATCCAGCAAACATTGGAGAAGAAGGACCGGCTGGACTACTTGCGGAACTTCTTGAAGAGCCCTGGTGACAAGTGGGGCACGGAATCCGACGCGGGAGCGACCTGGAAGCTCCTGCAGAACCAGTACAGGTCGCTGGCTCAGACAAAGTGGGGCCCCGACCAACGGTTCGCCGCCTATTCGGAGCTCGCGCCGCTCCTCTCCGACCTCATGCAGGCGAGAGATCGCGAACTGTTCTATCACGCCGGCCGAGTCAGTGATTACTCAGACCTTCTGGGCAAGCGCCTGAACCTGACCGAGGCGGAGCGGAACGTGCTCGCATTCGGGGCCTTTCTGCATGATATTGGGAAAGTTGTGACTGAGGATCGGTTGCTCTCTAAATCAGGCAAGCTGGACCCGGGGGGCCAGGAGCTGTTGAAGCACCATCCCGAGATCGGCGCCCGCATGATTCGTCCCCTGAAGCTGCCTGCCGAAGCGAGCCAGATCATCTCCTACCACCACGAATGGTACGATGGCTCCGGCTATCCTGACGGGTTGCAGGGGCACGGCATTCCTCTATTCGCCCGGATCGTGTGTCTGACCCAGGAGTTCGACCACTTGATGACAGACCATCACGCTCACACGCCATTGTCCCTTGAGGAGGCGGTTGCGGAGGTCCGGCGTCAAGCCGGCACCCGCTTCGACCCGGCGCTCGCCGAGATGTTCGCACGCGTGGTCATCGAGACCAAAGCTTCCCTTCCCCCCATGGGAACGCCGTCCAGACGGACGGCGACGCCCGAACCCTGAGAGGAATCGGGACAGCCTTAGGGGTTGCGCTCGGCCTCGCCGATCATTTCGGCCGCCGTCGCGCGAGCCGCCTTCGTCACGGCCAGGCCCGCGAGCATCCTGGCGATTTCTTCTCGCCTCCCTCCCTGATCAAGCCGTCTCACGCGGGTCACGGTCCTGTTCTTGATCAGCCCTTTTTCGACCACAAAGTGCGTGCCCGCCTGGGACGCGATCTGGGGGAGATGCGTCAGGCAAAAGACCTGGTGGTACTCCGCCAGGGCGCGCAGCCGCTGCCCCATCACCGCAGCGACGGCGCCGCCGATTCCCGAATCCACTTCATCAAAAATGAGGACGGGCACGCGGTCGGTCTCGGCCAACACCGTCTTGATGGCCAGCATCACACGGGACAGTTCTCCGCCGGACGCCACACGAGCCAGCGGCTGGACGGGTTCGCCCCGGTTGGCGGACAACAGGTATTCCACACGGTCACGTCCCGCCGGTCCAAACGCGGACTCAGCCTGGTCTGTGCTGACCTTGATCTGAAATTGGGTGTGATCCATGCGCAACGCCGCCAATTCCTCCTTCACCCGCGTCTCCAGCCTGCGCGCTGCCCGGGCCCGACCCTCCGAGAGCCGCTCCGCCAGGGTGTTCACACGAGCACACCCCTCGGTGACTTGCGTGCGCAACGCGGCCACGCGGGTCTCACAAGCGGCAATCTTCTCGATCTCCTGCTGCAGCTCCTGAGCTCGGGACAGCACTGACTCCAGACTCCCGCCATATTTTTTCTTGAGCCGATGCAGTCGGTCCAATCGCTCGTCCACCACCGCCAACCGGTCGGGATCGTGCTCCAGACCCTGCCGGTAATCGCGGAGCCGTTGCGCCAGTTCCCGCAGGTTCACCGCCGCGGCGTCGCAGAGCGACGCCCATTCCCGTGTCTCGGGATCGATCATTCCCAGCTCCCTGAGGCGGTCGCCGACGCCGCCCAAGCCGCCCAGCACCGCCGCGTCGCCGCCGTACAGCGACTCATAGGCCCCCTGGCTCAACTCGCCAAGCCGCTGAGCATGCGTGAGTCGATGCCGCTCCGTGGTCAGCGCGTCTTCCTCGCCCGGCTGAACGTCCGCCTCCTCGAGTTCCCGCTGCTGGAACCGGAGCATCTCTTCGCGGTGGCTGCGGTCCGCCGATGACTGGATCGCCTCCTCCAGCTCGCGTTGCCGCGTCCGCCACTGCTCGTGCTGCCGCGCGTACTCGCCCCGCAGTTCCTTCAGATGCCCGAACGCATCCAGCATGTCCAGTTGGGCCTGCGAGGAGAGCAAGGATTGCTGTTCATGCTGTCCGTGAATGTCGATCAGCGTCCCGGCGAGAGTCTGAAGCACGTGGAGCGGCGTCAAATTCCCGTTCAGGTAGATACGGTGACGGCCGGCACGGGAGAGGACGCGTCGGATGATGAGGTCGGTGTCGTCTGGACCCAGCAGTCCGGCATCCCGGAGACGGTCCGCCACCTGGCCGGCCGCCGTGAGGGAGAACGCGGCCTCGAGGACCGCCTCCTCGGCGTCGGTCCGGATCTGGTCTGCCGACGCCCGGCCCCCCACCAGCAACGTGATGGCATCAACGAGAATGGATTTCCCGGCGCCGGTCTCGCCGGTCAGGACCTGGAAGCCTCCGGGAAACTCAAGACTCAGATGCTCGATAACCGCGAAGTTGGAGATGCGCAGCTCGGTGAGCACGGATGAATTCGGTGATCCAGCGATCCGGTGAGTTGGTGAAGGACGGAAGGTCGATCCGGCGCCGGACTCAGGAATTCACCAGATCACCAAATCACCAAATTGTACTTTTTCCGTCAAGCTGTCGCGGAGGATTGTGCCAACAGAGAATCGATGAGTTCTTTGAACTGCCGTTTCGGCCTCGACCCTATGAGTTTTTCCACCGGCTTGCCGTCCTTGAAAAACAGGATCGTCGGGATGCTCATGACCTGATAGCGACCGGCAACCTCCGGATTCTCGTCCGTGTTCAGTTTCATCACCCGGAGTTTCCCGGCATACTCATTCGCCAGTTCCTCGACGATCGGAGCCACCATCTGGCACGGGCCGCACCAGACGGCCCAGAAATCCACCATCACCAAACCGGGCGCCTTCATCACCTGAGCATCCCAGCTTGCCTCGTCCACTTTAGTTGCCTGTCCCGCCACTGCTCCCTCCTTCATTTCAATGTCAGAATACGTCGCACGAAGGTGTTGTGTCAGAACGAGGGCGTCATCCTATCGTACCCTCTTTGAAACTGTCAACCATGCGCCAGGAAGATCGGCGGTCGGCGCTCACAGGCCCTGTGAGCCTCCCCGGAGCTCCGGACTCACGGCGCTCAGCGTCTTCAGGAACCCGATGAGGTCCTCGATGTCCTGGGCGCTCAATCCGGTCCAGCACGGCCTCCTCCTGCCTCCGCTCGCCCGTTCACTACCACGCCCAGCCCTCCGGGACCCCCGCCCACCAGTTGTCAGGCCGGGCGGTTCGCCATGCGGTCTGCTGTTTCCACAGCCTCGCCACGGTCGCCTCATCCAGGCGCGCCGCCATGGCCGCGGTCACATCGGACTGTTGCCGCACGCTGCCCTGGATGATCTCCTTGGCCATCCTGGCGAGCACGTCGGGCGGATCCACCAAATCCTGCGCCTCCCTGGTGGCCAAGTTCACGTACAGTTGCTCCACCAACACCCACCGATCGATTTTGGCGAGATGATCCAAATAGCCATCGATGGTCTGGAAGACATAGGTGAGGTACACATAGCTCTCCGCCGATGGAGACTCGTCCACTTCCCGTTGGCAGGCCTCCAGGGCCCGGCGGTAATCGCCGGCGGCGAGGTACACCCGGGCCTTCTTGAGGTGGTCCCGGGTTCGCTCGGAGGACGCGTCCGCAGCGTCAGTCTGCTGACCGATCGGCAAGGTCAGGCACAGAACCGCCAGGGCGACCGCCGCGCTCCAACGCGCGGAGCAGGGCTGTTGTTCACATCCGTTCATGGGCAACCTCCTATCGGAAAGATACCTGCGAAGATCATGGCGCAGCCATTGATCAGTCATGCCGAAAAGCAGACCATACCGTGCGAGTCCGAGTCAAGACGCCGCCGGGACGCGGGCGGCCGCGGTCGCGCACAGGGCTCCGGAGACGCCGGTCACGGCTGTCTGGGCCCGGACGGCGCCGCGGGCGTGGCCGGACGCATGCCGTAGGGGCCGCCCGGAGCGGCCCAGGGCAGTCCGCGCTCCCCGATCAACAACGGGCTGAGAATGGATTTGACGACTTCGGTGCCGAAATTCTCGGTCCAGCCCACGCCCGTCAAGCTGATCAGGAAATTGTACTGGGTCCGATCCGGGAACTTGAGATAGAACAGCCCCAGCGACCAGCAGCGGCACGGATTTTGATAGAGCGCCACGACGTCGAACTCCGACGCCTTGCCATCTTTGATATCGTAGTAGGACTTGGCCCCCACGGTCCAGCCCAGAGGAGTCCGGAACGCCGCCGAGGCGGTCACGAAGTCGATCTCCGCCGTCGGGGCAAAGACGGTATTGAAGGAAATCGGATTCCAGATATCCCCTCGCCTCACTCGGTTGCCATCGTTGGTGTACCGCTGCCCCACTTCGACATACCACAGATTTCGATCCTGGTAACGAAGGTCGGTGTTCAATTGGCTGAACGTTCCCCGGTAGGGGTTGTAAAAAGAGTCCACCGTGAGCACGAGCTGTCTCTCCTGAGGAATCGTCAGCTGCGCCGTCCTGAGCGGCCGGCCGAACTGATCCGTCCTCAACCCCGGGATGACCGGGTTTCCAAGCACGACCCGCGTCCAGATGTCGGAGAATTTCCGGACATCAACCGGGGTGCTGGCCGGTTGGATCGGCTGCGTGGCGGTATCAAACTGGGGGTCTCCGAGAAACACGAACTGTCGAGTTTGATTCGGCGTGCTGCCCACGTGATAGCTCTGCGCCACGGTCAGATCCAGCCAGTTCTTGGAGGATCCCTCGGGTCCTTGTCCGAGCAGCCGGCTGCGCAGGGAGTACGTGATGAGGTTTTTTTTCGGAAGGTCATCCACGTCGTCAACCTGAACGATATCCGACTGCTTGGTCGGGGGCACATATTCGTACACCACATGCGGCTCGATCGTGTGGAGCACGCTCCCCCCCTCGCTCAACCCGAACTGGCGGACGAGGCGCGAGCTCCCTTCCAGGCTCGCCCACAGCGTCTCCCGCGAAGCCGATTTGTTGGAACCGGCGCCGCTGGAGGCGACGCTCTTCGTATAATAGACCTCCCGCAGGCGAACCTGCGGCACGAACCCGACGACATGCCCGATATCCAGCACCTCGGTCGAGAGCGTGGGCATGAGGTCGACCCGGTTGAGCCCGAACCCTTGCTCCCGGTAAAAGTTCGCCAGGGTCGTATCCATACTGACCAACAGAGGGCCGTCGAGCGGGGCGACATTGACCACACGGTGCCCGATTTCAGGGAGCCGCTGAAAGGTGTCCGTTCCACCCGAGGTGATGGGCTGAAGGAACTGCCCGAGGAGATACAGGTTCCCGTTCGCAAATCGCTGGTTGACGTAGAGACTCGAGTCCCCGCTGGGCAGGGCTCGCTGGGACCCGGAATTGCTAAGATTATTTAGATAACTGCGATCAGAAACCAGAAACGCCTGCGCGCGAACCGACAAATCGGGATTCACCTGCTGCACGTGCGTCCCGGTCAGAAACACCCGCGAACGGGACTCCGTGGTATCCTGAATAAAGCTCATCAGCCACTGCCCCCTGGTTTTTCGGTTCAGCATGTACCGGTACTCGAGATCGCTGCCGTAGCCCCGGTTGGTCATGATATTCGGCGAAACGGTCATATCGTGACTCGGATTGATGGCCCAAAAGTAGCCATGCGTGTAGGTGGTTCCGAAGACGGTGTTATAGCCCACCGTGGGCACTAATAACCCGCTTCTGCGGGTGGTCAGGACGGGATACGAGAGCGTCGGCAGCGGCAACACGGGGACGTCGTTGACGCATAACCAGAGATCTTTGGCGTACATGCTCTCGCCCAGGTTGAGGTCCAGATCCTTGAAGGTAAATCGCCAGGCCGGGGTCATCCCCTCTTTCGCGTCGCAATTCGTGAACGATCCATCTTTCACCCGATAGTGGTCCTCCGAAAACCGTTGAAAGAGACGGCCTGTCACCAGCGTGTCCGTGAACTTGACGGTCAACTCGCCGTTCGTGACCACCCCGGCCTCGGTGTTGACGTCCAGCTCCAGCCGTTCTGATCTCAGATCCGACCTCGGGTCTGACAGGTGGACGTGGCCCGTCGCGACGAGGGTTCCGGAGAGCATCATGATCGTCACCCGATCGGCCGTGAGCCGCAGCGGCCCCTGCACGATGACCACCGATCCCTCGGCCTCATAGACGTCGGTCCCCTTGAGATATTCGATGTGGTGGGCGGTGATCTCGATCGGCTGGGCGGAGCCGGGCTGAGCCGAAACGCTTTTGGCGGGATCAGGCCGGGCTGAAAATGCCGGAATGATGGCTACGGCGAGGACTGACAGGAGAGCGAGGACAGATCGGCAGAGCACCGACCGGAGGCCACGGCCCATCTCAACCCCGGAGAGGGGACAGTACACACCCGCGCAGGAGGGCCTTGACTTCACCCACCAGCATCAGAGAGCCCGTGACGCAGATCATATCCTCGGAGGAGGCCAATCGCCGGGCGCGCGACAGCGCGTCGGCGGGAAGCGGCGCGAGGTACGCGGAATGCCCCCGCTCTCCCATCGAGGCGCGGAGCTCCTGGACCGACGCCGCGCGGGCAGTCTGCGCCCGGGTGAGGACCACCTCGTCGACCAGCGGCAGGATGATCCGGAGAAATCCCTCGCGATCCTTGTCGCCCATCATCCCGATCACCGCGATGATGCGTGAGTCGGGATGCAGCCGCCGACGGCCGGCGAGGTAGGCGGCCACCGCCTCGGCGGCCGCCGGATTGTGCGCCCCGTCCAGCGCGAGCAGTGGATGCCGCTCCGCGATCTCCAAACGGCCCTCCCAGGACACCGTGGACAGCCCGCGCCGGACGGAGTCCTCGGAGTGGGGCAGTCCCCGCGCCGCCGCCAGTTCCAGCATGGCCAGCGCGCAGGCGGCGTTGTCGAGCTGATGGGCACCCGGTAATGCGCAGGATAAGCCCGCATGAGACTCCCGCACACCTTCATACCGAAAGCCCTCCAGGGGGTCGGCATCAACGCGAAACTCCTCGTGCAACCGGAAGAGCGGAGCTTTCCGCTCCGCGGCGATCCGCCCGATGACGCCGGCCGCTTCCGGGCAGAGTCGCCCCACGACCACCGGCACGCCCCGCTTGATGATTCCCGCCTTCTCGAACGCGATGGCCTCGACGGTCTGCCCCAGATACTCCTCATGGTCCAGCGCCACATTCGTAATCGCCGACACGAGCGGCGCGACGGCGGTGGTCGCGTCATACCGCCCTCCCATGCCGACTTCGATCACGGCGACGTCCACCTCCGAGTCGGCGAAGTATTGCAAGGCCTGCGCCGTGGTGAACTCGAAAAACGTCGGTTGGAGCGCAGACCCCGTGGCGTCCTGCACGCGCTCCGTGAGTTCCGAGATGCAGTCTTCAGGAATCAGGTCGCCGTTGACGCGGATCCGTTCCCGAAAATCCACTAGATGCGGGGAGGTGTAGAGTCCGACGCGGTAGCCGGCCGCCTGCAGCACGGCGGCCGCCATCGCGGCGGTGGATCCCTTGCCGTTCGTGCCGCCGATGTGGAGCGTGGGATACCGGTCGTGCGGCCGGCCCAGTCGAGCCAGCATCGCCTCGATCGTCTCGAGGCCCAGCTTGATGCCGCGCCGCTGAAGACCGTACAGAAATTCGATTGACGCGGGATATGACATCATGACCGGAACGGCGGCGAGGCAATAGATTACTGAAAATGACTCAGCACGGTCGTCAGGGTTTCCTTCAGATGCTTCCGCTCGACGATGAGATCCACGATGCCATGCTCCAGCAAGAACTCGGCCCGCTGAAATTCGTCCGGAAGCTGCTGCTTGATCGTCTGCTCGATCACGCGCGGTCCGGCGAAGCCGATCAGCGCCTTGGGTTCCGCGATAATCACATCGGCCAGCATGGCGACGCTCGCCGTCACTCCGCCGAACGTCGGGTCGCCCAGAATCGAGACGAACGGCACCCCCGCCTCCCCCAGCCGCGCCACCGCCGCCGACGTTTTGGCCATTTGCATCAGGGACAGGATTCCTTCCTGCATCCGGGCGCCCCCGGAGGCAGTGACCAGCACCAATGGATTCCGGGAAACCAGGGCGCGGTCCACCGCGAGACAGATTTTCTCCCCCACAACCGACCCCATGCTGCCGCCCATAAAGCTGAAATCGAGGACGCCGAGTGCGATCCGGCGTCCGTTGACCGCGCCCTCCCCGATCACGATGGCGTCCTTCCGTCCTGTCTTTTCCTGCTGGGCCTTCAGCCGGTCCCGGTAGGAACTCGTGTCGGTGAAGACAAGCGGATCCTTCGGTTCGATCCCGGCATCCCATTCCTTGAACGTGCCCAGATCCACCAGCATCGTGATGCGCTCGGCGACCGAAATGGGGAAATGGTACTCGCATTTCGGACAGACCTTGTTATTGCGCTCGACTTCCTTACGATAGACGATCTCCCGGCAGTGGTTGCACTTCAGCCATAAGCCCTCGACGACCTTGGGCCGCTTCGGGGTCTCGGGAATGGGCATTCTGTGTTTTTTGAACCAGGCCATCTTTCTCTCCAAGAGCGTATGGCGTATGGCTTATGGCCAGAACGGTCCGGCCATCAGCTATAAGCCATATGCTATATGCCATAAGCTCTATGCTAGATGGTGATCTCCTGTCCTTCCTCCAGCACCGTCAATTTCGCAACCCCGAGTCGGGCCAGCTCACGCTTGATCTGCTCGCGGACCCGCGGCTTGAGATGGTACACATAGACCGGAAGGTCTGGACGACCGATCTTGCGAAACTCGCGAGCGAAGGTGGATGGCGTCAGGTGCTTGCTGGCACGAGCCAGCTCCGTCATGGTATCCGGGAATGAAGTCTCGATGAACGCCGCCTTGAGCGTCGGCTCGCGCGCCGCCGCCTTCCAGATCTCCTCAGTCTCGTAGGTGTCCCCGCTGTACAGGAAGGACGAGCCCTTGTCCCGGATCAAGAAGCCGACGGTCGGAACCAGATGGTTCACCGGGATCGCGGTCACCCGCAGGCCGGCCACCTCGCTCTCCTTCCCCGGCTCCAGCGGGCGGCACACGAACACCGGATGCCGCGGGTCCGGCAACTTCAAGAAGTCTGGATAGACCTTGTCGTTGAACACGTGGGTCTGAAGGCCCTTCAATACCTCTGAAATGCTGGTGAGCACCACCGGATCGTCCGGCTCATCCGCCAGGTTATCCGCCAGCGTGGGCAGCCCTTGAATATGATCGTGGTGCAGGTGGGTGAGCAGGACGTGCCGAATCCGCTTCTGCTCGTCCAATCGCAGCGCGGTCCCCACCGTCCCGGCATCCACCAGGACGGTGTCATTGACCAGGAAGGCGCAGGTCCGGCACTGGTGAGAGCCGCGGCTCGCATCCAAGACCTGGTCTGAGCCATGACAGCCCAGCACGCGGATCTTCATCGCGATCGCCCCGCGCTCGACCTCGACACCATCGCGATCATGCCCTCTCCCCGCCTTCTCATCCCGATGATTCCTTCCGCCGGGCCCAGCCTGCTGATTGTCTGTCGCCTCAGAAAGCGGGGTTAGAATAGCACAGCCGTCATTTTTTTCGTACCAAGAATTGGGAATGAGGCGAGGCCGGCGCGGGTGGTTGACGTGGTTGACAAGGGGCCTGGCGAATGCGCGTGGGGGATCCTAGACGAGGCTGCCGAGGCCGAGGCGGACCAGCATCGTCACTCCGAGTCCGATGCTGCCCAGGCTCGCCAGCGCCTGCACCGCCTCCTGGGCGCGGCGCCCGCACGAGGCCGAGAGCACGATCGGAATGCTGATGGCGACGCCCAGCAGCATCATGCCGACGACCGAGCCGAGACCGAAGACCAGGATATAAGCCAGGCCCTCCCCGACGGTGCGGACCGTGGACACGACCATCAGCATGAGCGCAGCGGAGCCGGCCAGCCCATGCACCATCCCGACCACGAACGGTTTCAGGGACAACCGGACCCAGTGCCGGTGCAGGTGGCCCGATCGCCGGAGATGGTGATGCAGGTGCACATGCGTCTCGCCGTCGTGCTGATGCGCATGCAGATGCCATCGTTCCCGGACGAGGGTCACGGCCAGCGACAGGCCCAGCGCGACCAGCATCACGCCCACGGCGAGCTCGACCGCCACCGCCATCGGCTCGGGAATGCTGATCTTGAGCATGATGACGGCAATCCCCACCAGCAGCAGCACCGTCGTGTGCCCGAATCCCCAGCAAAACCCGATTACACCGGAGGTGCTGAGACTGGGACGTTCGGAGAGGATCGTGGAGACAGCCGCGACATGATCGGCGTCCAGCGCGTGACGCGCCCCGAGGAGAAAGCCGAAACCCAGGATGGTGAGGAAGTCTAGCTCGGACATCTGTCACGCCGGATGCAACGCCGCGACCCGAGGAGGTGACCCGGGACGTTCTTCATCCCCCTCTCGCATGCATCTCGAGGTGGGGATCCGCGCGGAGCTTGTCGATCTCGACCAGCCGTCCCCTGGCGCCGATCTGCTCCAGCTCCTTCCGCTCTTCGGCGCCGCGATCCCGGCGCCCCTGCCAGACGGAGCGGATCAGGGACTTGATCTCTTCCGCCGGGGCGCCGGCGCGCAGCGGCCGGCGCAGATCGGTCCCGTCCTTGGCATACAGGCAGAGATACCACAGACCATCCGCGGTGAGCCGGCTGCGATCGCAGGCGGCGCAGAACGGGGCGGTCGTGGAGGGGATGATCCCGAAGGTCGCGCCGTCCGGCAGAACGAACCGTTGCGCCGGCGCCGAGCTCTGCTCGATGATCGGTTCGATCGGCCCGTACCGCCGGCTCAGCCGCTCGAGGATGGCCGCCCGGGAAAAGACCTTATCCATGGACCAGTCGGTGGCCCCCCCGACGTCCATATACTCGATGAAGCGCACCTCCGCGCCAACTCGTTTGCCGTATTCGATCAGATCCACGAGCTCGTCATCGTTGAACCCTCGCATGGCTACGGTGTCCAGCTTGAGGCTCCGGAACCCGATCCGCACGACCGCGTCGATGCCCGCGAGCACCTGTTCATGCCCGTTCCGTCTCGTCAAGGCCGTGAACCGCTCCGGTTTGAGCGTGTCCAGACTCACGGTCACGCGATGCAATCCGGCGTCGCGGAACGCCTGGGCCTGCTCCGCCAGGAGCATCCCGTTGGTCGTCAAGGCCAGGTCCTTGATCCGGGGGTTCTCCAGCAACATCCGCATCAAGGTCGGAAGATCCTTGCGAAGGAGCGGTTCGCCGCCGGTCAGGCGGACCTTGTCCACTCCGAGCTCCGCGAAGAATCCCGTGAGGGCGCACATTTCCTCGAACGAGAGCAGCGTTTCACGGGGCAACCAGGTGTACGCCTCCTCCGGCATGCAGTATTTGCAGCGCAGGTTACACCGGTCGGTCACCGAGAGGCGCAGGCTTTTCAGCGGGCGTCCGAAGGTGTCCAGAACATCGGGGGTCTTGTGACTCAAGGATGCTCCTCTACCCAGACGTGTCCCTCCGGCGTCTGCTCCAACTTCCAGATCGGCGTGATCTGCTTCAGCTCGTCAATACACCATTGGCAGGCCCGGAACGCCTCCGCCCGGTGCTCCGCCCCCACCACGATCAGCACAATGTTCTCGCCGATGTGGATCTCGCCGTACCGGTGCAGGATCAGGACTTCGATGACGTCGAATTCTTTCAATGCCCGCTCCCGGATCTCCCGCAACTTTTTCTGCGCCATTCCCTCGTAATACTCGAATGTAATGGCGCTCACGTCGTGGCCCTTGGAGCGATCCCGCGCCGTCCCCAGGAAGATCGAGATGCCGCCGATGCGTGTGGACCGGCTGCGCACGCGGTCAATCTCCGCATCCACCGAAAAGTTCTCCCGCTGGACGCGGACCAGCATGGCATCGTCGGGCGCGTTCGCTCCCGTGGCCGCCCCGCCGGCGAACGGCGGCAGCAGCGCGACCTCATCGCCATCCCTGATCTCGGTGTCTTCGTGGGCGATCTCCTGGTTCACCGATACCAGCACGTTCTTTTTCTGGATCAGCTCGCTGATTTGCGGATGGGAGCGTTGCAACACCGCCACGAGGTCCTTGACGCGGAAGCCTCCGTTGAGCGCCACCGCGAGATCGGCCTGATGGTTCGCGAGCGTTTTCAGATGCCCGAAGAGTTTGACGGTGACCATGGCTCCTCTCGGAGTGCTGAGTTCTGAGTGATGAGTCATGAGTTTTGAGCTCCTAGTTTTCTCCGATGAACTCATCACTCATCACTCATAACTGGGTGTTACGGTCTGCTATAGGTTCCCGATTTTCCTCCGGACTTGGAGAGCAGCGCAATGTCGCTGAAGCTGATGCTCTTATCCACCGCCTTGCACATGTCGTAGATCGTGAGGGCCGCCACCGAGACCGCGGTCATGGCCTCCATCTCCACGCCGGTCTGCCCGGTCGTCTTCGCGGTCGCCGTGATCGCGATCGAGCAGCGCCCGTCCCGATCGGGCTGCGGGTCTTCCTTGAACGCGATATCAATGCTGGTGAGCAACACGGGATGGCACATGGGGATCAGGTCGGGGGTCCGTTTGGCGCCCATGACGCCGGCCACCTGCGCGACGGCCAGCACGTCTCCTTTGGCGATTGTGCCGCGCTGAATCTTCTCCAAGGTGTCGGGCGTCATCAGCACCCGCCCCTGCGCCGTGGCCACCCGCTCGGTCGAACCTTTGGCGCTGACATCAACCATCCGTGCCCGCCCGGACTCGTTGAAGTGCGTGAATTCAGCCATTTGCCTTGGTGAATCGCAAACTTTCGCCAAGCTATGGGCGATTATAGGAGTCGGCCTGAAATATAGTCAAGAGCAAGTCCACCGACCTTGACAGGCTGCGGCGGTTCGACCAGAATAGCCGCATGTCGGAGCGCGTGATCATCGAACGTCTTGAATTTCAAGGCCATTGCGGGACCACGGCGGCCGAACGCAGGGTCGCGCAGCCGATCGGCGTGGATCTTGAGCTGGAGTATCCCCTCGGCCCGGCCGCCGAGACCGATAACATCGAGCGCGCGGTGGACTATGCCAAGGTGGCCGAGCGGGTCATCGAAGTCGGCGGCGCCCAGGAGTGTTGCCTCCTCGAGACGCTGGCCGAACGACTGAGCGGCATGTTGTTTGCGGAATTTCCTGTGTCCAGGATCTCGCTCTGGGTGAGAAAACTGGTGCCCCCCGTCACGGGCGTGCGCGGATCGGTCGGCGTGCGTCTGGACCGGACCCGGGCGACGCAGATCATGGAGCCCCGCCCGTCGAGGTTTCTCGTGGAGCAGTTGCCTCGACTGCCCAAAGGAACGGCGCTGGATGTCGCCACCGGGCGCGGCCGGAACGCCCTCTATCTCGCGGCGCAGGGGTACGCGGTTGAAGGCCTTGACCGGGACGAACAGGCGCTGGCCGAGGTGGCCGGTGCGGCCCGGCAACGGAACCTCACGAACCTGGTGGTCCGACGCCTGGACCTGGAGGCCGATCCGGACCAGCCGCCAAGTTTCCCGAAAGAACGGTACGAGGTCATTCTAGGCTTCTTCTACCTGCACCGCCCGCTGTTCCCTCCCCTCCTGCAGGCGCTCAAACCGGGTGGCGTGTTGCTCTACGAGACGTTTCTGATCGACAACCACCTGCGCCGCCAGCATCCGCGGCGCCGGGAGTTTTGCCTGTCGCACAACGAGCTGCTTCGCCTTACCACCGGGCTGCGCGTCTTGCACTATGACGAAGGCGAACACGAGGGGGCGCACGGCGACGCGCCGGCGTTCACGGCCCGGCTCCTCGCGCAGCGGGAACCATGACAGGTCCTCTTCCCCACTCATCACTCATGACTCATCACTCACAGCTCATGACTCATAACTCCTAGCTGTCCCATGCCCCGGATCGACCTCCATCTCCACACCACCTACTCGGACGGCAGTCTCCCGCCCGCCGAGGTGCTGCTCCTGGCCCAGAAGGCAGGCGTGAGCGCCCTCGCGATCACCGACCACGACATCGTGGACGGCATTCCGGAGGCCATCGAGGCCGGCAGACGTCTGGGCATCGAAATCATCCCCGGCATCGAGATCAGTTCCCGGTACAGGGAAACCGAGCTGCACATCCTGGGATACTTCCTGGACTGGCAGGACCCCTTGCTGCTCCCCCGCCTGGCGCGCCTCCGGGTCGGCCGCCACGTACGCAACCCGCGCATCGTCGAAAAGTTGAACGATCTCGGGCTGGCCCTCACCTATGAGGAGGTAAAAGCCCGCGCCGGCAGCGACTCGGTCGGGCGCCCGCACATTGCCCGGGTTCTCATGGAGAAAGGCTACGTGCAGTCCGCAAAGGAGGCGTTCGACCGATACCTGGGGGAGGACAAGCCCGCCTACGTGCCCCGGGAGCTGCCGGAGCCCGTCGAGGCCATCGCCTGGATCCGGGAGGCCCGAGGCCTGCCCGTTTTGGCGCACCCCACCTGGGTCAAAGAATCGGCGGAGGGACTCTTCAAGCTCTGCGAAAAACTGAAGGGCGAGGGGTTAATGGGAATCGAGGCGCACTACAGCACCCACAAGCCGCAGCAGACTGCGGACTATCTCAACCTGGCGCAGCGTCTGGACCTGCTGGTGACGGGCGGCAGCGACTTCCACGGCCTGACGAAACCAGACATCGAGGTGGGCCTCGGCCGCGGGGGACTCCAGGTCCCGGAGAAGCTGCTGGAGCCGCTCCGAAAAGCCGCGGCAGTGTCTTAATGTCTTACCTCAGCTACTCTTTCTATCTTCATAGTTTTCTGACTATTTTATTAACCTCGGCCGTGGGTAAGTCCCATCCCCACAGGAACGATAGTTCTCCGCGGAAAGTGCGGGGCAGGAGCATGGGGCGCCTGCAGCAGGCGCCCCATGCTTTGAACGTCGGATTACTTCAGGTTCTTGCTGACGAGTTTCGTCATCTCGAACATTGACACCTGTTTCTTGCCGCCGAATACCGCCTTGAGAGCGTCGTCAGCGTTGATCATGCGTCTGTTCTTGGAGTCCTGCAGCTTGTGGCGCTTGATGTAGGCCCAGATCTTCTTGGTCACCTGGGTGCGCGGCATGGCATTGTTGCCGATCACCGCGCCGAGAGCGGCGCTGGGCGACATCGGTTTCATGAATGCGGCACTCGGCTTCCTCTTCTTCGTGGCCATCGTATATCTCTCCTCTCAATGCGGGTTCGTTGCAATGTCCCTGCGCGAACGGGGACGGACAGCGCGAGAGTGCGTGAACCCGAGCAAAAAGTCAACCACCATTCCAATTTTAATGGTTGAGCCGTCGCCCTCTTTATCGGGTAATCGTACTCATCGGGTGGCGCGGGAGCGGAGGAATGCATCAAGGCAGCGCGCGGCAGATTTTTCAGTTTCTAGAAAAGCAGCCTGGCATCTTTTCTTTCTCCTGCCCTCTCATTTTCTGGAGACAAGAACGTCCGGTGCAACCGCGGTCGACGGAAACGCTTTGAGGAGCTGCCGATCAGCCGTCACCAGTGGAACGCCGACGTCCTGAGCCACCGCGACGAACTCACAGTCGTAGGCCGAGCAACCGGACGCCTCGGCGAGCCGGAGGACGTCATCGGTATTGACCGAATACTCCCGTCCGGTCATCCACGATTCGGCTCGATGAGCAATCTCCATCGCTAGGTCCAACGTAAGCTGGCCTTGGCGGATCAGCCCCGCGAGCGCGCTTCGAAATTCGGAGCGCCACACCAACGGAGAGACCCACTCGGAATCTCGCGCAAACACTGCCTCAGCTTGAACCGTCAGAGCGCTCGGCACGTGGAGGTACACAAGGAGATTGGTTTCCACGACGATCATGGCCGCCCGGCGCTCTTGAGCTGCTTGAGCCGTCGCTCTGTCAGGTGCGGTCCCTTGACCAATTTTCGAATTTCCCGCGCCCGCGCCAAAAACGTTCCCGGGTCCACCGGGACACCCCCGGAAAACTGTTCCAAACAGGAAATGATTTCCTGATTCAGGCTCCGGCGATGCCGCGCGGCTTGATGCTTGAACCGTTGATACACCTCGTCAGGAATATTCTTGATGGTCAACGTTGCCATAAGCCCTCCGAAAGGTTAGCGACTCCACAATGGTTCCAGAATGGAACCATCGTACACGCAGCCCACGGATGCGTCAAGGCCGACGAATGCTCCCTTGCAGGACCGGGAGGCGCGGGGAAGGAGAGCCGCCTCAAGGCAGTGTGTGACTAGCTTGGAAGTTCCTAGAAAGGCAGCCTGGCACGTTTCTTCAATGCCGGTGCGTGAGGGTATAGAGGCGGAGCCAATCCAGCTCGATCTGTACCTCAGCGCCGATCGGACAGAAGCTGGGACCGGATCGATTGTTGCTCTCGACGCGCGCGTTCAGTGTCCCGGTGTGAATGTCCACCACCGAGAGATGCTCGTAGATCTCCACAATACAGCTTGTCGCGGGCGCGTTGCGATCTGCAGGGATGACTCTGGCAACTACCGGTTCCTGGAGCGTAATGAGATCGCCCGCGTGGAACACCGGCCGCCCCTTCGCCTCCATGTAGACCCGGACCCCGGCGCCCACAAGCACTAGGCAGAGCACAACAAGAATCGTGCGGAAGTGCCGAGGGTAGGCAATCGTCAGCCATCGAACGAAACTGGCGGCCCCCATCACGATCAGCAGCCCAATGAAGCCGAGCACGAGAAAGATCAGAGCGGCGCGAAGATTCACGGAAGAGTATCTCCGTCAGCGTTGTCAAAGTCCCCGCGGAAGGCGCGGGGAAGGAGGGACGCATCAAGGCAGGGTCTCACCCACTCGTCAGTTTCTAGAACAGCAGCCTGGCACCTTTTCTTTTTCCACCGTTGCATTTTGGAGCGAGTAATATGAGAATCCACATGATTCTAGCTATAAGCCTGAGGAGGACATATGAAAACGGTGCAAATGACGTTGGACGAAGACCTCGTCAAAGCGGTAGACAAGGCGGCAAAACGGCTTGGGACGAGCAGGTCCTCTTTTGCCCGCGAGGCCTTGCGCTCCGCTCTGAAGAAAGTGCGCACGAGCGCACTCGAGCGTAAACACCGCGCGGGCTATGAACACAAGCCCGTGAAGCGCGGCGAATTCGACGGCTGGGAAAATGAGCAGGCCTGGGGCGACGCATGAGGCGCGGCGAGGTCCGGTGGTACAGGGTTACCAAGCCCGACAAACGGAGACTGGTGGTGGTTCTGACCAGGGACTCCGCTCTGGAGTTTCTCGGCGAGGTGACCGTTGCTCCGGTCACGACGACCGTCCGTGACATTCCCTCAGAAGTCTTCTTGACCGAATCGGATGGGATGCCGAAGGCCTGCGCGGTGAACCTGGATCACATCCAGACTGTATCCAAGGCAAGACTCGGGCCTCTGATTGCGACACGGCGCCGGGGAAGATGGCGGACATTGGTCTGGCGCTCCGATTCGCCCTCGGTTTTTAACAAGCCTCCTGACGCCTTTAAATAGCAGCCGGGTACGTTTCTTTTTCCTATCGTTGGGCTCTCACGCGATCATGAAAGGAGCCTGGCCCCGTTTCTTCCGACTCTATCTTCTTGGGCTAAAAACCTCCTCTAGAACCTCGAGGATTTTTTTCTCAACCAAATCGGTCGTGATTTCAGATGCGGCATAATTTCCTCGCGGTCCCGCAAATCCACTCCTGTGTTGAGACGGAGTACTCGCTTGAATAGAGACGCTCGTGTGCCCCGTGTGAGCAAAGGACACCAGCACAGTGTTTTCGGGTGTATAGGCAGAACTGGGAACTCCCCCGAGCGTGATGCTCATGGTTATTTTGGCATCTCGTTTTCTTCTCTCATCATCGAGTTCTGATATTTCGAAATTGTGGCCCCTGGCTTTCAGCTGGTTTCCAACATCTTCCATCGCAGGGCGGATGACGTTTGCTCGAACCCGCCTAAACTCCACGTAGAAGGCATCTTCTTCAGATTGCCTTTGTTCATGTACGTCTTTGGATTTCGCCAACTTCTGTTCAAATTTTTGCATGATGGATTCTAACTGGGATTCGTTCTCTTTTTTCATTTCTTGATCTCCTTCACCATGGGACGTCCTTCCCCCCCAATGCTTCCGACTGGTCCCCTGGGAGCGTCAGGATCGGTGAGATCGCGACGCCGGCAGCGCGGAAGGCCCGAACGACGGCGAAGTCGCAGCGCTCATCCGCGAGAAACCGCACCGGTCAGCGTATGGTCCGCTTTCGGAGGGCGGTGATCCCAGGAGGACAGTTTCCTCACGGGCCACGGTGTCATACGAAATAATAGAATGGACGGCGGGCAATGTCCAGTCTGGCGACAACGAGTCATAATTTCCTGCGGAAGGCGCGGGGGAGGAGGGATTGGAACAGGGCATCCCGATGGCGGCGGCTCCTTGCCGGTATTCTTCCTCTTATCGTCCCGACCCGAAGAGCCGTTCTGCAAGTTCGTCGCGGCTCAATTCAAAGTGGACGGCAACGTCTGCCAGGACTCCGGAAAGAGTGCCGATGCGGAGTGCATCGTGTTGGGGAATCGTAAGATGATGCTCACCGTGCTCCGAGGTGGTGAGGCGAAGGTGGCTGCCGGTCTGTCTGGTGATCCGATATCCAAAAGTCTTCAGCGCGTGGGCGAGATCGGCCCCCGAGAGATCGCGGGGCAACCTCATACGGCGATCACTTCCTCGCGGATATGGTGTAACCTAACGACTTTGGGATGCTTTCCTTCATCGAAGTGGCACCGCACGGCATCACGGACTTTTGCGTGAAGCTCACTGAGCGTGTCAGCTTCAGTGAAAATCGATTCGCCGAGTGCACGAGCGGTGAACCCGCCCTCAGGCGCTTCTTCAACGACAAAAATCACTTCGTTCATAAGGCAACCTCTCAGCGCATCTGCTGCAATCCTACCATAAAAGTCTTATCTGTCATCGGCGTAACTGATGGCGGCTTGGATGTCCGCGCGGGCCAAGCGCGGGTATTCGTCGAGCAGGTCATGCTCTGTCGCACCTTCGCCGAGCTTGCGCAGGATCAGCTCAACAGGAATACGAGTCCCACGGATGACGGGTTTCCCCATCATCACCTTGGCATTGATCTCGATCCGATCCGTGATGGTCATGTCATAAGCTCCTGGCGGAATAGTAGACCGGACAACGAGCAATGTCCAGTCGGTAGGCGAAATGCTTGTCGGTAAACGGCGCGGGGGAGGAGGGACGCATCAAGGCAGGGGCTGACACACTCGGCAGGTTCGAGAAAAGTAGCCTGGCACCTTTTTCTGGCTAATACGCCCTCTTTCAGGCGTTCAGGGTGAACCGTAACCCAAACAAAGTCGCTTGCCACGTTTTTATCAATGAAAGACGTGCTAAGCTTATGCAGCGTGCCGTCCCAACCTTCAGACGTATTGGGGACATCGCTGGTAAACTCCGCGCGTTCATGAAAGGAGGTACGTCGATGAAATTAAAACCGTTGCACAATTGGGTATTGATCCGGACCGGCGAGCCGAGGGAGAAGAGCGCCGGCGGCATTATCATTCCGGACGCCGCGCAAGAGAAACCGGAGGAAGGAGAGGTCCTCGCCGTGGGGGCGGGCCGCTTTGTCGAGGACAAGGATTCTAAGGAGAAGGTCAAGAAGAAGACATTTGTGAAGACCACCCTCAAGCCGGGCGAGCATATCCTGTACGACAAATACGCCGCCAGAGAAGTGGAGGGCGACGATAAAGAGTTGGTGCTGGTTCGTGAAGAGGATGTCTTGGGCTATCTTCGGTAATGTACATTCTTCACAGAAATAGGATTGCTCTCAAATCGGGGCCAGAACTCACCCCCGGAAATCTTACTCTGATTAAATGAAAAAGGCTGCACCTGCGGGGCTGAGGTAGAATGCGGTCTCGTGGACCACGGGAGCCGAAGCTCCCTCAGGTGCTTGCTCCGTTGGGACGGAGGGCACAACTCTCAACCAGGAGGTGCAGCCGTGGGACAGTATATCGGGATCGACCTGCACAAGGCAAAATCTTTTGTCACGCGCCTCAACGGGCGCGGGCGCGTGCTCGAGCAGGTGGAACTGCCTCATGCGAATGGGGCGCTGCAGCAGTATCTGGAGCGCATCCCGCCGGACACGCGGATTGCCGTGGAGGCGACGGGGAATTGGATGTGGCTCTACGAGCTGATCGAGGACCGGCAGCCGGACCTGGTGCTGGCCCATCCGCTGAAGACGAAGGCCATTGCCAGTGCGCGGATCAAGACGGATAAGATCGATGCGACGATGCTGGCGCATCTGCTGCGGGCGGATCTGGTGCCGGCGGCGTACATTCCGCCGCGCGCCGTGCGCGACACGCGGGAGATCTTGCGGTATCGTGCCTCGCTCGTGCGGCTGCGGGTCCAGGTGAAGAACAAGATCGCGGCGATCCTCGGGAAGACCGGGACGCGTCCGCCGACGAAGACGGCGTTCGGGGTGAAGAGTCGGCGGTTCCTGGCCACCGTCCCCGTGCGCCCCTGTTACCGCGTGGCGCTCGATGGCTATCTGCGGTGCTTGACCCAGCTGACGGAGGAGATCCAGCAGGTAACGCAGACGATTACGGCGCAGGCCGCGGCCGATCCCCAGGCGCAGTTGCTCTGTACGATGCCCGGGATCGGCGCCTACTCGGCCCTGCTGATCCTGAGTGAGATGGGCGACGTGCACCGGTTTCCGGACAGTCGGCATCTGTGCTCCTATGCCGGCCTGGTCCCGTCGGTCCATGCCTCGGGCGGCAAGACGCGGCTGGGCCGGCTGACCAGGCAGGGCTCCTCGTGGCTGCGGTGGATTCTGACCGAGCTGTCGGTCCATGCGATCTCCGGCGCGCCGCAGTTTCGCCAGCTCTATGACCGCGTGGCCAAGAAGCACGGGCGGAATGTAGGACGGGTCGCGGTCGCACGGGCGATGCTGAAGACGATCTACGCGATGTTGACGAAGCAGGAGGCGTTTCGCCCGATCGTGCAGGGGACCACCGGCCAGCGCCCTGGGGTCATGGCCGGCTAGCCTCCGGGCTCAGCCAGGCCCGCACTCTGATTGCGCGGCCGGTGTCCCATGTCATCCTGTGCCTTCGAGCACGCATAGGTGACTGACGGAATAGTCCACTGAGACTCGCAAGGGACCGGACCGCGACGGGATCCTCACGCCCTCTTGACAGACTTTTTCATAGGTGACCCCAATTTC
>JAHFEU010000126.1 GCA_023248295.1 Nitrospirota bacterium
GCAGACATCACACAGGGTTCTTCGGCCTGACACTGGCGCTACTGGCCCTGACGGGCTTCGTCGGGTCGGCCGCCGCGATGGACCTCGAGAGCTGGGACAAGCAGATTGATAAGGCGTCGAAGCGGTTCAAGGTGCTGAGCGACTTCAACAACGCAGCAGTGCTGGACAAGGAGACCGGGCTCGTCTGGGAGAAGTCGCCGGGCGATACGGACAACGATACGGATGTCGACATGGACGATCGGTTAACCTGGGATAATGCGAGGTTTCACTGTGTGGACAAGGCGGTGGGCGGGCGGAAGGGGTGGCGGCTGCCCTCGGTCGTCGAGCTGGCAAGCCTGGTGGATCCCGCCAACAGCAATCCGGCGTTGCCGACCGGTCATCCCTTTACCAACATCCAGTCGACCTTCTACTGGTCGGCGTCGGCGCTTGCTGGTTTTCCCACGGATGCGTGGGGCGTGTTCTTCGACGGCGGCTTCGTGGTCACCCGCGAGAAGGCCCGCGAGTTCTTTGTCTGGTGTGTGCGCGGGCCCATGAATGCGGATCAGTATTGAGGCGTGGGTGATTTGAGGGATTTGGTGATTCAGGGGTGCAGGGGGCGCAAGCCCCAAGGACGTAAGCGCAGTTCCAGCGGCGTTTCGCGAGCCCGGAGCCCCTGTCGTGCGTACTTGACGGCATGAGTGAGGAAGGCTAAGATTTCGAAATTCCACTTCAGCAACCAAAGGAAGGAAACCATGAGAAGCAGGATAACCATCGCCGCAGTGATCAGCGTTTTAATATCCTTGTCGGTTGTTCAGGCTGTAGACGCCGTCCCGAAGTTACCCCCTATCACCACCCGGGACGCGATAGAGGGATGGTGTAACGAACATGGAGGTAGTTTTTTTCCCCCGTCTTCCGCTGGTGTATACGGCTGTATCCTTCCGGATGGCACAATTGTAGTCTGTGATGGCACGCTCCCGGGTTGTGACGTAATTCCGCGTCTTAGGCACGGGAAGGTCGGGGGTTTCAAGGACCTGACGATACGTGAACTCCTCGCAACCACGGCAACAGAGCAACAAATCATCACAAAGCTGGACAGTCTCGCCAACCAGGTTCAGTCTATCGTCGCAAACCAGGACCTCCTCGTCAAGCAGGTGGACGGTCTAGAGTTAGCCTGTACAACACCTGATGTCGTGCCCATACCGCTTCCAGGCAAAACCGGCCCCGAAGGCTTTTGCCGGCTTGACAGTGAGGGCAACCTGCGCATCCTGGTCTACAATCAGGGCGGGGCCGCCGCAGGCTTCTTTACAACCGTGGTCTTCTTCAAGTCCGGCGGCGTGGTCACGGGGGACCATTCTTTCTTCGCAACGTCATTGCCCGCATTCGGTTCCGTCGAGATGGGGGCGCCGCCTGCGAATTTTCCCATTACTGCTGCTGCTGGCTGCTTTGGTTCGGAACTCGAATGCCATTTCACGATTGCCGTTGACTTCGACAACAAGGTGACAGAGTCCAACGAGGTCAACAACAGCGTCGATGGAGTATGCAAACAGGGCATCCTCTAGCCTAAAGCGCGGGCCGATGGCTCGACACGTTTTTTGGTTCCTCTCCCAAAGTGTCAGGCTCGTTCGGCCAAGGTGGTGTCCCGATACTCTGAGCGAGGTCCGGCCCCCAGATCACTGAGATGTCACGGCGTTCTGGGGGCCGACGCCTGCTCGTGGCAACCAATTCCGCTTGGTATGGTCGCGAGTGCGTAGTCGACAGAAAGGCCATTCTCGGGCGTGGCCGGGGCCTGCCGTTCCGGTCGGGAGAGAGCCACTGCCGCCCATCATCCGCTCACTCCCTGATACAGACGAGACCGTCCGGACGGCCGAGAAGCTGGCGCCCACGGCCACTTCGTCCGTCTCGGAGAAGATCTCGGCATTCCCACGCCCATCTGCGCCGCCGTTTACGCGGCCCTCACGCCCTATCTCAACGGTCCACCGGCCTGATCCTCCCGAGGTCACGTTGACCGCAAGGCAAAAGAGCCGGATGGCGTCCAACATCTCCGAGACGGGGTATTGATCGTCTAGCCGTCATTGCAGGGAGGGGAGATGAGCAGAGCAGGCCGACGGTGGGGGATCGCGGCCGCGGTTCTCGCTGCCGGGCTTTTGGCCCCGGCGTCAGAGGGGCAGGAGGTGCCGAGCACCAAGAGCCTGACCCCAGCGGCGCAGGTAGGCGAAGAGGTCATCGCCCTGGAAGAGGTGGAGCAGGCCCTCCAGGCCCAGCTCACCCAGCTCGAGCGGCAGCGCGTTCAGCTTCTGGAGCAAAAGGTCGAGGAGCTCATCGGCAAGCGACTCCTGGCCCAGGAGGCAAAGAAGCGCGCCACGAGCGTGGAAGAGTTGCTCAAAACGGAGGTCTTCGCCAAGACCCCGGAGGTCACGGACGCCGAGGTGACCACGTTCATGACCCAGAACCGACCGCGCCTCCCCCAGGGAGATGAGACTGAGCTTCGGCTGAAAGTCTGGGACTCCCTCCGCTCCCAAAAGGTGAACCAGCAACGACAGGCATATATTCAGAGCCTCCGGGCGCAGACCACTGTGACCGTCTACCTGGAGGAGCCGGCCGCCCTCCGGGTGCTGGTAAACCCGGACAAAGGTTTTGTCAGAGGGCCAAAAGATGCTCCCGTGGCCGTCGTCGAGTTTTCCGATTTTCAGTGTCCGTTCTGTAAGACCGTTGTCTCTACCATCAAGCAGCTCATGGACCAGTATCCGGGGATGGTCAAGTGGGTCTTCCGCGACTTCCCGATCCCGAGCCTTCACCCCACAGCTCCCAAGGCGCACGAAGCGGCCCGGTGCGCGGGGGCACAGGGGAAGTTCTGGGAGTACCATGATCTCCTCTTTGAGCGGTCGCCCCGCCACTCCCCCGAGGAACTCCAGCAATACGCGCAGGAGCTCAAGCTCGACGGCTCGGCGTTCGCCCAGTGTCTCGACAGCGGCAAGTACCAGGCGGAGGTGAACAGCGACGTCCAGGAGGGGATCCGTCTGGCCGTGTCCGCGACCCCCACGTTCTACGTCAACGGACGGCCGCTCGTCGGGGCCCAGGCGCTCCCGGCCTTCCAGAAACTGATCGAACGCGAACTGGCGAAGAAAGCCGCCCGCTAGAGGATGGACCCTCCGGGTTTGTCGATGGGGTCTGACTTTGAATTCTTGACCTGCTGGAGGAATGCGATAAGTCTGCGGAACAACCCTCGTTGGACACGCCCAATCAAGCGCACCCACCATACCCTCGCTGGAGGGGTGTGCAGAAGAAAGAAAGATCAGACGCGCACGGTTTCGACGAAGGGGAGCATCTCCTCCTCGATGAGGCCGCGAATTTCGGCGGCTGTCAGTCCAAACTTCGGATACGCCAACACCTGCAGATACTCCTCGAGAATGTCAGCGGAAAGGATGGGGCGAAAACGGCTGGCTTGCCAGGCTGGAACGAGTCGCGAGGGTGATCCGGTAAAGAGCAGTGCCGAGATGAGGACGTTGGTGTCTAGAACCGCTCCGATCACCGCCGACGCTCTGGGCGGCTTCTGGCCCATTGAATCGCGCGGTCGATGTCTTTTGGTTCAAGGCCCAGGCCTTGGATTTTCTGGCGGATCGTTGTCAGCCGAGAACCTGGCTCTGCAACCGTGACTGGTCGCAAGATCACGACTCCTTCTCGTAAGGACACGTCAAAGTAATCCGTGTCCGGAATGTCTTTCAGGATTTTCTTCGGCAACGTCACTTGGTTCTTAGATGTCTTTTTCGCCAGCATCACCTCTCCTCCTGTGAGTAAGGATTCCTTACTTCCTGGTTTCCTGGCAATCAGAAAGCAGGAAGCAGGCCTAGGATTGTCTGACCGCAGGTCATGTGACAGAGACACGTTCTGGAGTGGCGGCGCGCGGCCGATGTTGAAGACGATCTACGCGATGCTGAAACACCAGGAGGCGTTCCGCCCGATGGCGGGAACCCAGGGGACCACCGGTCAGCGCCCTGGGGTCATGGCCGGCTGAGCCAAGAGGCGCAGCCAGGCCCGAACGCCTGATTGCGCGACCGGTGTCCCATTTCATCCTGTGCCCTCGAGGACGTATAGGTGACTGACGGTGTAGTCCACTCAGACTTGCAGGGGACCGGAGCGCGACAGGATGTCCTCGCCCTCTTGACAGACTTTTTCATAGGTGACCCCATCCCTTTGCTGACCCCATCCCTTTGACTGACCCCATCCCTTCTGTCGCCCTTAATCGAAGAAGTCGTCGGCGTCGTCCTCCGTAATGCTGCCGTCGCCGTTCAGGTCCAGGGGATGGGGATACGTGACCACCGCCGTCGTGTTGAACGCCTTCTGGTACTCTTTGACCGCGTCTAAGAAAAGTGGCTTGTCGTCCTTGTCAACCTTTCCATCCCGGTTCATGTCGCCCTTGAAACCCCGGAACTCACCCACTCTCCCACAAGGCGGGGAGAATCCTAACAGCCTGCTGAGTACCGCCGGCTGTTCCGACAGCTCCACCAGGTTTGTCACCGGGTTCACTTGGGGAGACGGGTTGAGCCAGAAGTTCAGGAAGGTCCACCGCGCGTGCGGCATGTCCGGCTTCAGAAGGCTAGTCTTTCCATCCATTGGCGTGTGCAACTCCCGGCACACGCGGAGTTGAATCAAGCCCTTCTTCTGCTCAAATTCGCTGAAGGTGTTAAAGTCAATCGCAAAATCCTGCTCCTCGCGCTGTACATGGCAGGTTCGACAGGACCGTTTGACGACTTGGTTGTAGAGTTCCAGATGCTGCGGCTGCGCAGACCATCCGGTGGGAACGAAGGCTGAGTTCTGGGTTTTCCGCGCGTTTCCATCTCTGAGGTCATTGGCTTCACAGGTCGGGTTAGGGGTCGAGCCTTGCGGCCAGTACCAGCCGCAGATGAGCTCCCTGACGGCGGGCGCGGGATTGGTCTCCAGGATGCGGAGATTCAACTTTTTGAAGCTTCTCTCCTGATTTCTTCGACGGAAATGCTTCTTGTCCACAAAACCGAAGGCATCCACGTCGAAGGGGATGAACCGCGCGCCCAGATCTGGATCGGGGTCGGGAATCGGCTGGCCCTCCCCATCCTTGGTGACAAATTCCTTCCCCCCATGGCAGACGGTGCACTTCCCGGGGAGCCCTCGCGCTCCTCGGCCGTCCAGGTCAACAGCAATATCTCTTGTGACGTCTAGCCCTCCCCCCTCATAAAAGTAGAACTTGGTGATACGCTTGCAGGTCGGGAGCCGGGTTGGGGAGCATTCAGGGGCTTCCGGGTCAATCGGCGAGTATTCCATCGCGACGGTCGCCAGGGCGGCGGGAGGCTCTTTCCCCTTCCGCTCGGCCTTCCAGGCGGCAACCGCCTGCTCGGCCCGTGCGAAATTGCTGACGTAGTAGGCGACATCCCCATCCTCCTGTTTGCGCATGACCATCAACCGGCCGAAGCCCAGGTCCCCGGCATTGAAGTATTTCGCGGACACCACCTTGTCATGAATCTTGCCATTCTCCAGGAAGCCGTTGAGAATTTTGAATTTCCGCAGGGTGTTCCTTTTATCCCCGGGATCGATTGCTTTGTAGTATGTGTTGGTGTCGTTAACCGTGTTGAAACGGAGATTCAGGGATCCTCCATCGCGTGGTGCGCCTGTCAGCTCCATGTCACCATCGGCCAGAGTGCCCGGTTTGACCGGAATGACGGGGTCCAGCACGCAATCGTCGGGGGTGCTTGGATTGCTGTTTCCAGCCGGCACGATGTGGAGCGCGGCGTTGCCGGCCACCTCTAGATTGGAACCGGGCTTAGATGAATCCGGTTCAGGGAAGACCCCGACCTCGGTATGGGATTGACGGGTGACGCCTTCCAGGATGTGCGTTGGCAGCAGATTCGCAGCCCCTGGAAGATCCCCGCCAGCGGGAGGATCTTCCTTGTTGATTTTGAAGGCGGCATGGTGACTCGGCATGAAATCACCAAGGAAACGCGGGAGCTCAAGTTTCGGGACGTCTACCACGATCTGGTCCTCGTTCACTGTGTCGTTGAAGAACGCGTGCAGAAACACGTCTTCCCTGATGCGGACGTTGTCCACCTTCACCCTGATACAGGTATTCCCGACACCGAAACCGAGTCGCTCGGCGAACGAAATGCTGACCATGGCAACGGCTACTGCCGTGAACAGGAAACTCATGAATGCCCGATGTCTCACGCTCTCTCGCATGCCGCACCTCTTCCCCTGACCCTCTCCCCGCAAAGGGGCGAGGGTGTAAGGCACACTGGTTCAAAAACACGAATGCCTTCCCGGGCCGTAGATAGCCCGAGAAGGCATCCCTGCCCGCTCTCCTGTGCATGGATTACAACGGTGACCCTGTGAAGAAACTACCCCGGGTCCATGTGGAATCTCCCCTCGCCCTTCCCCTGCTCTCCTGAGCCTCGCCGAAGGGCACCCAAGGGGGAAGGGCAGGAAGGTGGAGGCTGAAAGAGTTATCCTAGGTACTCGCTTCGTTCCAATAAGTCAAGTGGCTCTCTCGTGACGTGTCACGCGTCACGCATCACGGCTACTTGCAGTACCGGAAACCAGGGACAGGCTAGGTTTTCAAGGGAGCGGTGTCAACAGGAAGGGTAGAGAAATACCTGCATTCTAAGCCAAGCCGCCGTGCGCGCCCAGCCTCGCTCCGCGCGCCTTAACACTACCCGTCCCCTGACACGTTCATCTCTGCCAACGTAAATCAATGCTTATCCCTCCCTCCTCTAGGAAGCACCAACCAGTATGGGGCATTGCCCAATCTAACGCCGCACATTACAATGTTCGAATCATAACAGTTCGAGTATGCGGGGCCAGGCATGAACATTGACTTATTACGACAGCCCTTGAGACCACGCCACTGCGCCCCCCCGCGCTGAGCGCTCGGAGAATAAGTCAATCCGAGGTAATCCTGGGTCTCCGGAAGGCTGGGCGTGGGGACGCATGCGAGGTCAACGGGTCGACGATTGCAAGGTTGATGGCTGTTTTAAGCGGGAGGGTAAAACCATGAGGCACGAAAGACGGAGCAAGATAAGAAAAACCGCACTTGCCTGCATGCTGCTGGCTTTGGCCCTGGCCTTACCCTTTGCAATGCAACAGCCTTCCGGCGCCGCGCCCGTTTTTGGAGCATGGACGGAACTGGGGCCCAGACTCTTCTTGGGACTCAACCCGGCGAACAACTTGATGCCGGACGAAGCCATGTCGGGGCAGCCGAGCGCCATCGCTGTGGACCTGGTCAACGACACATCGGGCAACACGGTTTATGTTGGCAGCTCCAGCGGCGGGCTGTGGAAATCCACGAACGGGCTCGGCCCTACGCCGACTTTTGTTCCCATCAGCGACCCGAATCAAAACTTGACCATCG
>JAHFEU010000127.1 GCA_023248295.1 Nitrospirota bacterium
GGTGTCCTGGCTGGCGATACCTTGAGATCCCATGCCGATCTGAAGGTTCCGATTGTGGCGGTGAGCTTGCTCTCAGCAAAAGGATATTTTGACCAACAGCTGGACGAATGGGGCAACCAGAAAGAGAGGCCGGTCCACTGGGATCCCGACGCGTTTACTCGGTCGCTCCCCACAACCGTGAGCGTCTCAATAGAAGGGCGATCCGTGCGGATTCGTGCGCGGCAATACGACATCGCCGGGGCGACCGGATATTCCGTGCCTCTTTTTCTTCTGGATACCAATGTGGAGGACAATACTCCCGATGACAAGGAGCTCACGTCCTACTTATACGGTGGCGACGAGCGGTATCGCCTGGCCCAGGAAATCGTCTTGGGTATCGGCGGGGTCAGAATGCTCCGGGCGCTCGGTTACTCCGAGTTGGAACGATTCCACATGAACGAAGGTCATGCGGCGTTCCTGGCTCTTGAGCTGCTGCAGGAACGAAAGCAAGACACGAACGCAGAATGGGATTTCAACAAGATCAGAAGCCAGTGCGTCTTTACAACCCATACGCCGGTGGCGGCAGGGCAGGACCAGTTTGGCTATGGTCTCGTAACGCGTGTGCTCGGGGAGCCCATGCCGTTTGAACTGTTGCAGATGCTGGGTGGTCAGGATCGCCTGAACATGACCCTCTTCGCGCTGAATATGAGCACCTATGTGAATGGCGTGGCCAAGCGCCACGGAGAGGTGTCCCAGGAGATGTTCCCAGGATACGCAATTGACTCCATCACCAACGGTGTCCATTCAGCCACCTGGACCTGTTCCAGCTTCCAGAAGCTCTATGACCGGCACATTCCCGGCTGGCGAACGGATCCGTTTGCCCTCCGCTACGCAATCAGCATTCCCAACAAGGAGATTTGGAATGCGCATGTCGAAGCCAAAGCCCGCCTCTTTGAGGAAGTCCGTCGTCGAACCAAGCTCGACCTTAGCCGGGAAGCTTTGACCATCGGGTTTGCACGCCGCGCAACGCTCTACAAGCGAGCCGATCTGGTTTTTGCCGATCTCAGTGAGTTGCGCAGGATTGTGAATGCCGTGGGGCCTCTCCAGTTCATCTTTGCCGGCAAAGCGCATCCGAAGGATGAGCCGGGGAAAGACATGATCCGGCGGGTCGTCCGCGCCGCAACGCAGCTGAAGGCTGACGTCACCATCGCCTACCTGGAGAATTATGATCTGGACTTGGCCAAGCTGCTGACCGCCGGAGTGGATCTGTGGCTGAACACGCCGCAACGCCCGCTCGAAGCGTCCGGCACCTCTGGGATGAAAGCGGCCCACAACGGGGTGCCCAGCCTCAGCGTTTTGGACGGCTGGTGGCTGGAAGGGCATATCGAGGGGGTGACCGGGTGGTCCGTTGGGCCGCGAGCAGCGCCGCGGACCGCTCAGGAAGCCAATCCGGCACAGGAGGCTCAGGAACTGTATGAAAAGCTCCGCTGGACGATCGCGCCTATGTATTACCGGTCGCGCGAGCGATGGATTGATGTGATGCGCCAGACGATTGTGTTCAACGCCTCGTTCTTCAACACCCATCGCATGGTGCAGCAGTATGCCGCCAATGCGTATGTATAGTGAGCGCAAGTCTACTTGATGTGGCGGTGGCGAAAAGAAGCCGGGGCCACTTCCCGCCCGGAGGAAGGGCCACGACACCGAGAGCGATCGCCTCATCCGGAGGGATTTTAATGACTTGGGCGGTGTTTGGGCTGAGCGCGGCGGTGATCGTCGTGGCCGGGACGAAGCTCTCGCAGTACGGCGACCGGATCGCGGAGCACACCGGGCTCGGCGGGCTGTGGATCGGTGTGCTAATGATGGCAGGCGCGACCTCGTTGCCGGAGGTCTTCACGACCGTGAGCGCGGCCCTGCTCAATGCCCCGGATCTGGCGGTGGGAGACCTGCTGGGCGCTGGGCTCAGCAACATGTTGACTCTGGGCGTCATTGACCTGCTGCATCGGCAGAAGCGCGTCTGGCAGCAGGCGGCCTTCGAACACACGCTGATCGCCGTCTTGGCTGTGGCGCTGACCGGGTTAGCCGGGCTCTTCATCATGCTCAGGTCGTCCATCATGCTCTGGGGCGTGGGGATCGACACGCTGGCTATCGCCGTGATCTATGTCCTCGGGATGCGGGTTGTGTACCGACATGAGGATGTGCGGCGGCGTGAGAAGGAGCGCGAGCGAGTGGTTGAGGCGGAAGAGGCCGGACAAAGAGCCCGTGCCAGTGCGGTCCTCCTCCGGCGCGCGTCGATCGGCTTTGCCGCCGCGTCCCTGGCCATTCTGCTGGCGGCGCCTCTGCTCGCTTCATCAGCGAAGCAGATAGCCGAAGAGACCGGAATCAGCACGACCTTCATCGGCACCTCGTTGGTGGCCATCACCACTTCCTTGCCGGAACTGGTCACCTCGTTTGCGGCCGTGCGTCTGGGGGCCTTTGATCTCGCGGTGGGCAACTTGTTCGGCAGCAACGCGTTTAACATGGGCGCGCTGGTTTTCGCCGATGTGGCGTACGGCCCGGGGACCTTGCTGAGCGCGGTCAGCCCCGTGCATACCGTAACGGCGCTGTGGGCCATCCTCCTCATGAACGTGGGGCTCATGGGCATCATCTACCGGGCGGAGAAACGATTCATGCTCATCGAGCCGGACAGCGCGCTGATCATCGTGGGGTATGGCCTGGGGATGTGGCTGTTGTTTCGGATAGGCGGGTGATCGGTTGATTAGCGCCGCGGCCTCGGTTGGGAATTCCCGATTTCCGGTCCAGTGGGCGGCGTTTCTCCGATGGCCGGCCCAGTCGGGGGCGTGATTCCGATTTCCGGGCCGGTCGGCGAGGTGGTGCCGATGACCTTGCCGGTGGGCGGAGTCACGCCGATGGCATGGCCGGCGGGGGGCTGCAGGCCGATCCCGCTGCCCACACGGCCACCCGGTCCCAGAGTCCCGATCTCCGGGCCGGTCGGCGCCCGTCTGATCTCACGCGGGTGGGGGAAGTCTCGTTCGATGGATTCGATGAGTTCTTCGCGCCTTCGTCGTTCGCGTCCGGCTGATTCGAAGTCCAGGGTGTCGAGTTTTTCCTGAATCTCCGCAATCTGTTTCAGTCTCATCCTCAACTCAACAAGCTGGTGCCTGACCTGAGCCACGGGCAGTATCCACCCAGCTCCTTGTCCAGTGCGCAAAGAAATAACTGGCAAGAGGCTCAGCTGTTGCTTGAGAATGTCGGAGGCCCGGCGCTCGAGGTCAATCAGTACGTCAAGCAAGGCAGGATCGGTCGCGCAGCAGACCAGGAAGTGCCGGTATTGCTGCATGAGCGTGGCGACGAGGGTGGCGTTGGCCTTGAGCGTCGGCGGGATTCTCACGTCGATCGAAGCCGCGCCTTCCCTCTCCTCGACAAGGGGCACGCATTCAGGTTCCGGACCGAAGAGCAGCCGCTCCCGGCCAAGACCGCCTGGACACCAGTAGATGGATTCTGCTGCAATGCTGGGGGTACTGCTGAAGATGACGGTAGTAAGAACGACAAAAGAGAGCAGAACAGAGCGGGTGAGTCGGCTCTTAGGCATGACTCGGCGAGCCTGCGGACACGTCTGGAACTGCGTGTACCCATAGAATGGGCGATACACCGTCGTCAGTGGGGGGATCTTTTCGCAGTCCACCATAGGCTTGAGGTCGAAGAAAGCAAGAGGGGTGCCGGTGCCAAGGGTATGATCCCGGTGAACGCCGCCCTCCTATCTCAAGATGCCAGTTGACGCTTCCACCCGGTTCTGCCGTTGACTGTGGCATTTCACCCCTGAGGCTGTTGGATAGGAGTGGCAAAAGGCCTCTGGATCAGCCCCTGACGAGCCAGAAATCGCGGAGTTAGCGGGGCATGCGAAATGCTCGAAGTTCTTGAGGGACTTCAATCCATTACAAGTCACGGTGTCGCCGTCGTCGTGCGTCGGACGAAGAATGCTCATACGGGACCGTCAGCGTCGGAGTCAGTGCGAGAGGTCAAGAGAAGCCGGTCGAGAGGGTCAACTCTTCGGAGTCAGCTTGCTTGCGTCCATGCTCGCTCTGCTGCTAGCGGGCGGTAGTGCGGGTTGCAAGAAAAACTCTGAGGAGGGCTCAGATACCAGACCCGCTCCAGCGACGGCGACGTCGGGGGTGTTGCGTCTGAAGCTTGACGAGATCGCGAGAGAGGGCATCGAAGTCAGCCCGGTGACCCGTACCGAGTTTAGATTCCACCGGGAATTTCCCGCCACGGTCCAACCAAACGAAAATGAACTTGCTGAGGTGACCACGCTGATTCGCGGGCGAGTGGTGAAAGTATATGTGGATTTCGGGCAGGACGTCAAAAGAGGCACGCTGCTGGCCTTGTTGCACAGTACTGACCTCGGTCTCGCGGAAGCCGCGTATCTCAAAGGAAGTGCGAAGCTGCACGAGGCTGAATTGACCTACGAGCGGGCTCGCGATCTGCACCAACACAGGGCGGTCAGCCTTGCTGAGTTTCAGAAGCGTGAAGCAGAGTGGAGGACGGCTCGCGCGGAAGCTCGAGAGGCGCGAAATCGGCTCGAGCTGCTGGGGGTCCAGGAGGAGGAAATTCAACGGTTGGAGCGTGAGCAGACGATTCGTTCCGACGTGCTGATCCGTGCGCCGTTTGCGGGCCGTGTCATCATGCGGAACATCACCAAGGGAGAAGTCGTGGACACGACCCAGAAGCTGTTCACGGTCGCCGATCTCTCGGACGTGTGGGTAGTCGGGAACGTTCCGGAAAAGGACGTGCACTTCATTCACAAGGACCAGGCCGTGGAGGTGGTGGCCGCGGCCTATCCCCATGCGATTATCGCCGGCAAGATCACCTACATCGGGGACATGTTGGATCCGGCCACGCGCACGATGCGCCTGCGGGTCACGGTCCAGAATCCTGACAAGGTGCTGAAGCCGGAGATGTTCGCCATGGTCCGGGTCTATGGGGCGCCGAGGCCCGATGCGCTGACCGTGCCGCTTGCGGCGGTGCAGAGCGGTCCGGCCGGCAAGATGGTGTTCGTCCAGCGAGAGCCGGAGCTGTTTGAGGCTCGTGCGGTGAAGCTGGGCGAAGAGAGCGGCGAGGTCGTGGCCGTCCTGGACGGTCTTCGGGAACGGGAGCTGGTAGTCACCAAGGGGGCGTTCGTGCTCAAATCCGAAGCGGAAAAACACAAGATCGAGCCCGCGCGATGATCGCCTCCCTCCTGGAATTTTCTCTTCGCCAACGCGCCTTCGTGCTCGGGCTGGTCTGCTTGCTGGCCGGGGCCGGGATCTACGCGTTCCACACTTTGCCGATCGACGCATTCCCCGATGTCACAAACATCCAGGTCCAGATCCTGACCGAGGCGCCTGGCCTCTCGCCCGTTGAGGTCGAACGGTTCGTCACGTTCCCCATCGAACTCCAAATGACCGGCCTCCCCGGTCTGGCCGAAATCCGGTCGCTCTCAAAATTCGCGCTGTCGCAGATCACGGTTGTGTTCCAGGACGAGGTGGATCTGTACTTTGCGCGCCAACTCGTGCTCGAACGGCTCGTCGCGGTGAAGGAACGCTTGCCGATGGGCATTGAGCCGGTGATGGCCCCGGTCACCACTGGCCTCGGGGAGGTCTACCAGTACTACCTGGACGAGCCGCGCACCGAGCCGGAGGACCCCAAGGCGACGGAGGCAAAGCTGACCAACCAGCGGATCATCCAGGACTGGGTCCTGCGCCCGCTCCTGAAGAGCGTGCCCGGTGTGATCGACGTGAACGCGCTGGGCGGGTTTGTCAAACAGTACCAGGTGCTTGTGGAGCCGGACAAGCTTCGCAAGTACGATTTGACGCTGCACGCGGTGTTCGAGGCGGTGGCGAAGAACAATGCCAACGCCGGGGGGAATGTGCTGGAGCGGCACGCGGAGCGGTCGATCGTCCGCGGGCTTGGCCTCATCAAAACGGCGGCGGACATTGAATATATCGTCATCAAGGAGTCGGCCGGGACGCCGGTGTACGTGCGCGACGTCGCCGAGGTTCGAATCGGGCACGTGGTCCGCCACGGTGCTGCGGTGTTGAACGGGCAGCGGGAAGTCGTGGCCGGGATTGTCCTGATGCTCCGTGGGGGTAATGCGAGGGAGGTCGTCAGCGCAGTCAAGACCAAGGTGGAGATGATCCACTGGGAACGGGTCCTACCGGATGGGCTGAAGGTCGTGCCGTTCTATGACCGGATCGAGTTGGTGACCGCGGCGGTGAACACGATTCGCGATGCGCTGATCGAAGGCATCGGCCTGGTCATTCTCGTCTTCCTCGTGTTCCTGGGCAGTGTCCGCAGCGCCCTGGTCGTGACCGCCACGCTTCTCGTGACCCCGCTGGTCACGTTCATCGTGATGGGACGGGTGGGTCTTTCGGCCAACCTGATGACGCTCGGCGGATTGGCGATTGCCGTCGGCGAGATTGCGGATGGGTCGTTGGTCATAGTCGAGAATGTCTATCGCCATCTGTCCCAGCCGCGCAATCATCAGAGGAACCGGCTGGAGATCGTGCTGGAAGCCTCGAAAGAAGTCGGTCGCCCGATCCTGTTCGGGATCCTGATTATCAGCGTGGTCTTCCTTCCACTGATGACCCTTCACGGCATGGAAGGGAAGATGTTTGCGCCGCTGGCCTACACGCTCGTGATTGCGCTGCTGGTGTCCGTCGTGCTGACGCTCATCCTGTCCCCGGTTCTGTCCTTGCTTGTGCTACAAGGGAAAGGGGCGGCAGAAACGTTCCTCACGCGATGGATGAAGCAACGGTATCTTCCGATCCTCCGGTGGACGCTTCAGCATCGTGCGTTGGTGCTGGCCGGGTCAAGCGCTCTTCTGCTCCTCAGCCTGGTGCTCGCGCTGTTCGTCGGGAGGGAGTTCATCCCGATCCTGGACGAGGGGGCACTCACGCCGCAGATCGTTCGGCTCCCCAGCGTCTCGTTGCCGGAGTCCATCGAGATCGAGAAGCGCGTGCAACGGGCCATGCTGGAGTTTCCGGAGGTTCGTATTGCGGTCGGCAAGATCGGCCGTTCCGAGATCGCCAATGCTCCCGAAGAACCCAATGAAAGCGATCCGGTGCTCTTGCTGCACCCACGGGACACCTGGACCACGGCGTCTACCAAGACGGAGTTGGTGGACGCGGTCCGAGAGCGGCTTGCGGACATTCCCGGCATTTCGGTGCTCATGAGCCAGCCGATCCAGGAACGCGTGGACGAGCTGATATCTGGCATTAGGACAGAATGCGCGATCAAGCTGTTCGGCGACGATCTGGATGTGCTCAAGGAGAAAGCGGACGAGATCGCGACCATTATGCGTGCGGTC
>JAHFEU010000203.1 GCA_023248295.1 Nitrospirota bacterium
TCCGCTGGATGAACGGCTCGACCAATCTGGATAACATCACAAGCCCGCCGCGGGACGTGTTCGCGTCCAAGAGGAAGAGCCGGCAGTTCATTTTTAGTGGGAACTATGAGCAGCCTATTACGAACTGGTGGAACCAGAAGCTCACGCTCTCGCGTTCGCAGGAAGATTCTCTCTTTCTGCCTGGCTCCCTGCAGCGCAACCTGGTGACCAACGTCGTCAGCGTCCCATCCGGGTCTCCCAACGAGACCCGAGTGTCCGCCAACCGGATCGAATGGCAGCACAATGTCCAGGTGGGGGATCCCCTGCTTCTGACTTTCGGGTACCAGTTCCGGGAACAACAGGGAGAGAATGATACGGGGCTGAACAACAAGATCATCTCGTCGAACGCCGGCTTTGCCCAAGCTCAGGTGAATCTCTGGGACCGGGTCTTCGGCACGGCGGGCATACGTCAGGACAGCTACAATGTGTTTGGAGAGGCCACCACCTATCGTCTGACCGGTGGGTATCTCCACAAGGAAACTGGCACGAAGTTCCGGACGAGCTATGCGACGGGCTTCCGGGCGCCGACGATCAATGATTTATTTTTCCCTGACTTCGGAAACCCCAATCTCCGCCAGGAGAAGAGTCAAAGTTTTGATGTCGGGATGGATCAGGAGTTATTCGGCAAGAGCCTCAAATTGAGTGGCGGCTATTTCTGGAACCGGTATCGCGATTTGATCGTCACGACGGTTGATCCCGTTGTCTGTGCGCCGTTTGCCCCCACATTTCTTACGTGTCCGATCAATATCGGTAATGCCTCGACCAAGGGGTACGAGATCGGGTTTACTTACACGAAGGTCCTGAACTATTTTCTCCTCAAAGCCTTCGACGTGCGGGCCCAATATACGAACACGATGACGCGTGATTTGAGGAATAGCACGCGCCTGCCGCGCTGGCCCGTGGACCAATGGACCACTCAGATCACGTACCAGCCCATCGAGCCGCTGAATTTCGTCCTGACAGGCCGCTTCGTAGGCTCACGCTTCAATACAACGAACGATCGGCAGAACATCCCAGGCTTTGCGGTGTGGAACTTTACGACCAACTATGACGTGAATCAGAAGGTGCAGGCCTATGTCCGCGTGGACAACCTGTTCAACCAGCACTATCAAGAGATTCTCAACGCGGGGACTCCAGTGCGCTCGATCTATTTTGGAATCCGCGTCAACCACGATCTGTTCTGATCGGGGAGACTGATGGACATCCCGCGGCTTGTCATTGCTGGAACCCAGAGCGGGATCGGGAAGACCACGGTGACCTTGGCGCTTCTGGCGGCTCTGAAGCGAAGGGGGCGAAAGGTCCAGCCCTTCAAGGTCGGGCCGGATTTCATCGATCCCGGACACCATACGGCTGCGGCCGGCCGCCCATCGCGCAACCTGGATGGCTGGATGCTCGGGGCCGCTGTAAACCGGGAGGTCTTCGTGCGGGCGGCCGCCGACGCGGACGTCTCGATCATCGAAGGGATGATGGGGCTGTTCGACGGCAGCTCCCCGACCAGCGAGGTCGGGAGCACGGCCGAGCTGGCCAAGCAGCTTGGTGCTCCGGTGCTTCTCGTTGTCGACGGGAGCGCCATGGCCCGCTCGGCTGCGGCGATGGTCCTGGGGTATGCCCGCTTCGATCCGGCGCTTCGAGTCGTCGGAGTCCTGTTCAACCGCGTTGGCGGCGAGAGCCATTACCGTTTGCTGAAGGAAGCGGTTGCGGCTGAGACCAACCTGACCGTCGTGGGCTATCTCAAGCCCGATCCAGCCCTCGTGATCGGCGACCGCCACTTGGGCTTGAGGATGGCAATTGAACAGGGACCAAGCGATCTCTATGAGAAGCTGGGGAAGGCGGCGGCCGAAACGGTCGATCTGGACTTGGTCGAGACCGTCGCCCGGTCTGCCGGGGAATTCCCTGCGGCGTCGGGTCTCCTTACGCCTCACGCTTCACGCCGGGCGGAAAAGCCGGTCCTGATCGCAGTGGCTTACGATCCAGCCTTCTGCTTTTACTATCCTGAAAACCTGGAACTGCTCGAGGCGGAGGGGGGTGAGATCGTACGGTTTTCGCCGCTCAGGGATCAGGCGCTGCCGGAGGTGGACCTGCTCTACCTGGGAGGAGGCTATCCGGAGCTGCACGGCGAAACGCTGGCCGGGAATGTCGGGATGAGGACCGCGATCCGCTCCTTCGCCGAGCAGGGCGGGCCGGTCTACGCTGAGTGCGGCGGCACGATGTATTTGACTCGGGCCATCAGGGATTTCGAAGGACGGTCGCACGAGATGGTCGGCCTTTTCCCGGCCGAGGCGGTGATGCGGAAACCAGGGCTGACCCTCGGATACCGGGAGATCGAGATCACGAGCCCCTGCGTGCTCGGTCTACCCGGCACGAAGGCTCGAGGACATGAGTTCCATTACTCCTCGTTGGTTCCCTCAGGGACCATTGAGTATGCCTGCGCGGTCGCCGATGCGAAGGGACAGGCACGGTGTCCCGACGGCCTCGTGCGGGGCAATACCGTCGCGCTCTATGCTCACCTGCATTTCGGGAGCCAGCCGGGCCTGGCGCGGGCATTGGTTTCCTCTGCGCTGGCCGTCCGCGCCCGAGGCGTAGTCAGATGAACGGCCAGGAAGATCATAAGACGCGCATGCAGCGGCTCAAGGCCTCGGTCGACAGGCGGATCGCGGCAGCTCATCAAGAAAAGGGATTGCTCATCGTCTACACCGGCGCAGGCAAGGGGAAGACCACTGCTGCCTTGGGAATGGCACTGAGGTGCATCGGCCACGGCGTAAAGGTGGCGATCGTGCAGTTCATTAAGGGAGCGATTGATACGGCTGAAGAACGCGCACTGAAGAGCTTCGGCGATCAGGTCACGTTTCTTCGAATGGGCGAAGGATACACGTGGGAGACCCAGGACCGCGAACGGGACACTGAGTTTGCCCAGCGCGCCTGGGTCACAGCCTCGGGGTTCCTCCGGGATCCAAGCTATGCCATGGTGATCCTCGATGAATTCAATATCGCCCTACATCATGATTATGTGAAGCTTGCGGATGTGTTGCCGGTTCTGCGTGATAGGCCGCCAATGCAGCACGTGGTGATCACGGGGCGAGGCGCAAAGAAGGAATTGATCGAGGCGGCGGATCTTGTGACCGAGATGGGGCAGGTCAAACATCCATTCAGAAAAGGGATCAAGGCACAAAAGGGTGTCGAGTTCTAA
>JAHFEU010000128.1 GCA_023248295.1 Nitrospirota bacterium
AAGCGCCCCCGCCATCTTTCCCTCCTGTGGCCGGTTTCCCCATTAGTTAAGGGGGTGGACGGTCGGGCCTGAGTCGCGAATTGCGCGGAGCCCTCGGGCCCCGTACTTGCCGAACAGATGCGGTCGGCTCTAAGCCGGCGCCGAGGACTGTTTGAGCCCCGTCCAGGCGTAGACCTCTGACGGGGCGAGTTCCACAGGCGAGCAGATGTGAGGCTTAGTACGGTCGAGGCGGAGCGCCTGAGCAGGGAAGGCCCGACCGTCCAAACACCTCCCGCCTTCACACCGGCCACTGCTCCTCGTTCCACGCCATCTCCCAAAACATCCACTCATACCGCGAGCTGATCACGAACGCCTCCTCCATCCGCCGTTTCTCGGCCTGGCCGGCGTCCTTGGCCCACTGGTCCACCTTGGCCCGCATCCAGCGCTGGACCTCCGCAAATTCGGGGGACGCGTAGAGCAGGAGCCAGTCGCGGTAGGGGTGATCGGGACGCGGCGGGCCTTTCTTCAAGAGGTGCTGCCCGACCACGCAATAGATCCAGGCGCAGGGGAGGGCCACGACCGTGATCTCGCAGGCCGAGCCGGTCGCCGCCACGGCCAGCATGTGCCGCGTATAGGCATAGTTGGTCGGGGCCATCGGAACCGAGCCCATCTGCGCGGGAGTCATCTTCCATCGTCTGCCGCAGCTCTCATGCAGGCTTCGTTCGACCATGATGGTTTCCTCCGCCAGCTTGTTGAATCGCAGCGCTGACTCGGAGTCGGGCGCCTTGTACGCGGCGGCAACGAACACGCGGGCCAGGTCTCCCAGAAACCGCCCATCCTGCAAGATGTAGTATTTGAACTTCCGCTCCGGCAGGGTGCCCTTGCCGAGGGCGACCACGAAGGGGTGCGTGAGCTGTGCATCCCAGATGGGCTGGGCCAGCTTGCGGAGATGATCGGAGAAGGACATGCCGGATCTCGTTAAGAGCTTATAGCGTATGGCGTATGGCTTATAGCAAATTTGCTAATGGTTTAAAGATTTCGGCACGAAGGCATTGGTGTAGAGAGCCTCCAGCGGCATCTTCTTCTTGATGACGCCTCGGTCAAAAAGCCAGTCGCGGACCGCCTTCCACCGGTCGGCCTCCTGCCGCAGGCTGTTGGGGAAATACGGTCGGGTCGCGTTGAACGTGTTGGCTGACAGCGCAGGGTCCACCATGGCGTTGGCTTTCAGATAGAGCCCGAGGGTCTCCTCCGGTTGGTCATGAGTCGCAGCCAGTCCTCGGGAGTAAGCGCGGGCGAAGCTGCGGACGATCTCCGGGTGCCGCCGGATCATGCGATCGGAGGTCATGACGACAAGCTGGTACAGGTCCGGAACGTTGTATCGGGTGGGGCTGACAAATTCCACGGCGGCTCCCCGCGATTCTGCCTCCACCTGCTCGTAGTTGACAAAGGCGCCGAAGACTGCGTCGGCCTTGCCGGAGAGCAGGGCATCCGTCAGGGCGAAGCCGACGTCCACCGGCAGGATATCGTCATGGGTGAGGCCTGCGGCCTCCAGCATGGTGCCCAGGATCGGCAGATCAATTTCAAGCCCCGGCCACCCCACGCGGCGATGGCGCAGGTTCTCCAGGCGCTTGATCGGGCCGTCCTTGAGGTACATCAGGCAGACGACCGTGTGGGCGAGGAGGGGCCCGATCGAGATGAGGGGGTGGCCCTGGTCACGGGCCTTGATGAGGTTGGTCTGCTCACCCACGCCGAAATCGGCCTTGCCGCAGGCCACGAGGTCGAGGGACTCTTCCGGGACGGTCGGCACCAGAATGGACAGGTCCAGGCCTTCCTCGCGGAAGAACCCGCGCGCTTTGGCCGCCACCAGCGGCATGTGGTCGGGATTCAGAAACCATTCCAGCGCCAGCGTCACGATGGGACGGTGAGGGGTAGGTTTCTTTTTCCGGCGGGGAGCAGCGACTGGCCGCCGAGCAGGGGCCTTCTTCAACATTCTGCTAGCCCTAATCCGGAAAAGATGACCTTCTCCTCGCGTCATGCTCCGGCGGGTGGCGTGGCGAGCGGGTCCCCCGTCGCCCGCAGCGGAAGGGGCGAACAGCCAACATGGTGTCACCGAGCACCATCACACAGCGCCCGCGCCCTGCCAAACCCCGAAGTAACCCCCACGGGGGGATGGGTGGAGCGAGGCCGACGGGGGTGATCGCCACGACAGGACCCGCTGGAGCTGATCCAGCCAACATCGATAATTTTCGGATCAGGGCTACGTCTTTCCCATTCGGTTGATGCCGTCGAGCGCCGCGGTGCGGTAGCACTCGGCGAGGGTGGGGTAATTGAAGACAGTGTGGACGAAGAAGTCCACCTTGCCGCCGTAAGTCAGGACCGCCTGACCGATGTGGACCAACTCGGTGGCGCCTTCACCTATGATGTGCACGCCGAGCAATTCCAACGTGTCCCGGTGAAAGATGAGCTTCAGGAGTCCTTCCAGGTCGCCAAAAATCTGGCCCCGCGCGATTTCCTTATAAAAGGCACGCCCGACCTCGTACGGGATGGCCTCCTTGGTCAGCTCCTCCTCATTCTTTCCCACCGTTGAGATTTCCGGAATCGTGTAGATCCCGTAGGGCATGACCTTGGGCAGCGTGGACTGCTGGACTTTGAACGCGTGGCAGGAGGCGAGACGGCCCTGTTCCATGGAAGTTGAGGCGAGGGCCGGAAAGCCGATCACGTCGCCGGCTGCATAGATATGGGGGACCTCGGTCTGGTAATATTCGTTGACCTTGAGCTGGCCCTGTTTGTCCGTGGTGAGGCCGACGGCGCCCAAGTTTAAATCGTCCGTGTTGGCGGTTCTCCCCATGGCGTACAGCAGCAAGTCCGCCACGACCGTCTTGCCGCTCTGCATGCTCGCGACCACTCGACCTCGCGCATCCAGCGAGACCCCGGCAATCTCCTCCCCCAATCTCATCATCACGCCGTTGGTCCGCATGTGGTAGATCAATGCCTGGACGATCTCTTGGTCCACGAACCGGAGTAGTTCGGCGCGTCGTTCGACGAGGGTGATCTTGATGCCGAAGGCGGCGAACATCGAGGCGTATTCGCAGCCAATGACGCCGCCGCCTACCACGGTCATGGTCTTGGGGATGTTTTCGGTGGATAGGATCGAGTCCGAATCACAGATCGTCAGATCGTTGAAGGGAATGCCTTCGCCCCGCCGCGGGCGCGAGCCGGTGGCGATCACGATGACGGGCGCCTGCAGCATATCCACCTGGCCATTGCGTCTGAGGACCTGGAGGGTGTGGGGATCCACGAATGAGGCCATCCCGTGCACGATTTCCACGTCGTTCCGCTCAAGCTGGTTGGTGATGATCGCCAGTTCATTTTTGGTGACCTGCTCCTTGCGGGTCATCAGGTCGCGGAGGGTCAGGCTCTTTTTCAAGGAATACGACATGCTCGTGAACGCGCGGAGCTTGAACCCGTGCAGGTGGTAGATGGCATCTTTGAGGGTTTTGCTCGGGAGCGTGCCGGTGTTGACAGACGAGCCGCCGACGACGGTTTCCTTCTCGATGATGGCCACGCGCTTACGCAGCTTGGCTGCCTGAATGGCGGCCTTCTGCCCCGCGGGCCCGCTTCCGATCACCAGCAAGTCGTAGGGTGCCATAGGACTAACCTAACCGGAGCATATGGCTGATGGCTTCTAGCTCGTAGCAAGAGGGTGACAGTTCTGCCCATTTGCCATCAGCTCTTCTCGATTAAGGAACGCGCAAAGCGGAACGCTGCGTCCAGGTCCGGGAGTTGGCCTAGCTCGGGAGTGATCTGGAGGTACCGGATCACATTCTCCTTGTCCACCACCATGACCGCCCGGGCCAGAAAGTGCGGGTCCTTCACCAGAAGGCCATAGCTCCTGCCGAATTCCCCGCCGCGAAAATCGGAGAGGAACGTCACGTTGCCGATCTTGGCCTCCCTGGCAAAGCGGCTCTGGGCGAACGGCGTGTCCACGCTCACCGTAATCAACTGGACCATCTTGTCCAGTCCGTTGTTCTTTTCGCTCAAATAATGCGTCTGCTGCTCGCAGACGATGGTGTCGAGGGAGGGCACGAGGCTGATGATCCGGACCTTGCCCTTGGTCTCCGCGATGTTCACGAGGGACAGGTCCCCCTTCGCCAGCTTGGCGTCTCGCAGGGACTCGCCCACTCTGATCCCGGGCCCGGCCAGCGCTTTGGGCTCGCCTCTCATGGTCACGCTATGGCCATCCCCGGCCACGGCGCTCCCGCTCGCGACCGGCAAGTTCTTATACATGAAGCCCGCCTCGGTTGAGCTTCCCAAGGATGCGCATCCCGACCATCCTGCCAGTCCGCCCAGGACGGCCAGCCCCGCTGCGACTACTCGCGTTCTTTGTGACAATTCCATCGCTGCCTCCGCTCCGATCATGGACTTTCCAGAAATTGCACCCTACCCGCTATATACGGGCTGTGTTCGCGTAGTGTCAAGGCTGCAAGAAGTTCAGCAGAGCTTGATTTACCGGGTCCGGCCGTTCCCACTGCGGGATGTGCCCCGCTTCAGGGATCAGCACGAACGAGGAACCGGGCAGGGCCGCATGAAGGTCCTGTCCCACCTTCGGCGGGAACACGCGGTCCTCGGCTCCCCACACGATCAGCGTCGGGGGACGGATTTGGGCGAGCTGTCTGGCAAACCCCTCTTCCCAGAGCGGCAGGTTCCGCATGAGGGTCAGCAATGGGGGGATCAGCCCCGGACGCGTGCGGTTGAGGTACGAGCGCTCGATGACAGCGGGCGTCAGCAACCCGGGATCGTGCACGATCTCGCTGAGCACGTCCCGGGTGAGCCCGCGGCCGGCGAACCAGTTTCCGAGGCTGACGAGCCAGATCGGGATCCGCGAATCAACGGCGCGTCTGAACATCGGACTGCCGAGCTTTTCACGCACTCGATCAGGGAAACCGCTGATCAGGACCAAGCGGTCCACTCGGTCCGGATAGGTCAGCGCCATGCCGATCACCAGGCCGGCCCCCATCGAGTTTCCGACTAAGGCCGCCCGTGGGACCCCGAGCCTGTCCATGAATTCGCGGAAGAACTCGACCAGTTCAACCGGCGTGTAGGCGAGGTCGGGCTTGTCAGATAGCCCCGACCCGAGGAGATCCAAGGTAATGACGCGATGGGCGGCGGAGAGGGCGGTCTGCTGGTATTCCCACTGCCACATGGACCCGGCGATGCCGTGCACCAGGATGACCGGAGGGCCCTTTCCCGCATCGAGGTAGGCGATGCGATGGCCCTGCACCTGCACGGTCCTGACCGGCATGCGCTGGATCGAGTCGAACCAGGTCGGAATTTCGGGAGGAGCGGTGCAGGCGGTCAGGAGAAGGGAAATGAGCGGCAGAATGAACAACATGGCTGGCCGGCCGGGCGAAGCCGGAGCTACTCCAACTGCACCAGGGTCTCGTCGGTCTTCACCTCGTCCCCCTCGTTCACGTACAGCGCGACCACCGTGCCGTTGATCGGGGCGGGCACCCGGCTTTCCATCTTCATGGCCTCGATAATCAACACAGGCTCTCCGACCTTGACCCTCTCCCCCTTCGCCACCAACACCTTGACCACCCTGCCCGGCATGGGAGTCGCCACGTCGCCGGGCTTCGTGGGTTTGGGGCGTTTGGGGATGGTGCCGGTACCGGTCTCGGGTGGTTCGGGGACCCCCGCCAGCACTTCCTGAAGCGGCTCCAGGTACACCTCCTCCAGCTTCTCGTTGACCCGAATGTAGTAGGGTTTGCGTCCCTCGCTCTTCCGGCCGGAGCCCGACACGCGGATGTGATAAGACTCTCCATGCAGGGTGAGGTTGAACTCGACCGGCGCGAGATGCAGTTCGTGGGCGACCGCCGGTCCTTTCTCCGGGGGAGGCTCGAGCAGTTCTGGTTTGAGCTCGCCACGCTCGCGCTGATCGAAAAACTCGCCGGCTATCGCCGGGAACAGGGCGAAGGAGAGGAGGTCCTCGATCGCGGAGGTCTTTCCGGCCAACTCCTTCTTGACGGCGTCGAGTTCCGGATCCAGACGGTCCGCCGGCCTCCCCTGAATCGGCTCTTCGTCTCCGATGGCCCGGGCCTGGACCTCGGGGTTGAGCGGCCCCGGCGGCCTGCCATACAACCCGAGGAAGTAGTTCTTGGCCTCGGTGGTGATGACTTTGTACCGCTCTCCCGTCATCACGTTGAGGGCGGCTTGGGTGCCGACGATCTGGCTGCTCGGCGTCACGAGCGGGGGGTAGCCCATGTCCTTCCGAACGTGCGGGACTTCCTCCAGCACCTGCTTCATCTTGTCCAAGGCATTCTGCTCAGCCAACTGCGCCGCCAGATTCGAGAGCATCCCGCCCGGAATCTGGGTGCCGAGAATCTCGGTATCCACCCCCGTGAAGTCGCTTTCGAACTGATGATATTTCCGCCGGACTGCTCGGAAATGGTCGGCGATCGGCGCGAACTGCGGCAGATCCAGTCCGGTGTCGTAGGGGGTGTTCCGCAGCGCGGCGATCAGCGTCTCCGTCGGCGGATGGGAGGTCCCGCCGGCCAACGGGGAGATCGCGGTATCCAGCATATCGAGGCCGCCCAGCACGGCCATCAGGGCCGACATGGAAGCCATCCCTGAGGTGTAGTGGGTGTGCAGATGGATCGGGACCCGAACCACTGCTTTCAACCGCTTGACCAGGGTATAGGCGTCGAGCGGGGCGAGCAGGCCCGCCATGTCCTTGATGCAGAGGGTATCGGTCCCCAGGTCTTCCAACTGCCTGGCCAGCGAGACGAAGCGGTCCAGGCTGTGGACCGGGCTGAGGGTGTAGCAGATCGAGGCCTCGACGTGCTTGCCGCACGCTTTGACCTCTCGCATCGCGCGTTCCATGTTCCGGAGGTCGTTGAGGGCGTCGAAGATCCGGAACACGTCGATCCCGTGGGCCGCCGCGCGTTCGATGAATCGCTCCAGGACGTCGTCGGCGTAATGCCGGTACCCCACGATGTTCTGACCGCGCAAGAGCATCTGCAGCCTGGTGTTCGGCATGGCTGCGCGGAGGGCGCGCAGGCGCTCCCAAGGATCCTCCTTGAGGAAACGCAGGCAGGTGTCGAATGTCGCACCGCCCCACACCTCCAGCGACCAGTAGCCGACCGCGTCCAGTTTCTGCGCGATCGGCAGCATGTCCTCGGTCCGCATCCGCGTCGCCAGCAGGGATTGGTGGCCGTCACGGAGCACCACGTCCGTGATGAGCAGCTTCTTGCCCGGCGCCGGCTCCACTTGCAGTGGCGGCTTCCGCGAGGCAGTCTTCTTCGTGGGTTTACGGGTTGCCATATGCCCCAGTTACGAGTGAC
>JAHFEU010000019.1:0-8983 GCA_023248295.1 Nitrospirota bacterium
TGCCGTTCGCGTTCCAAGGCCGAATTGAGCAAGTGACAATTGAAGTGAAGTAACGTGTCAGGATGCCTGCGCCCGCCGTCGCGATGGTGGGTGCGGCCCGCTTGAGCGGAAAACAAAAACCATGAAAGGAACAACCACCATGAACCGCGCCATCCTGAAAACATTGAGCCTCGCCGTCGTCGTGACGGCGTTGAGCGTTGGCTCGATTGCCAGCGCGCAAACCGAACCGCTCGGCGGCGGCTTCGGCAAGGTGTTCCGGATCGGGAAGTTGCCCTTCAACGCGAACGCGTAAGCATTCTCCAACGTGGCCGGCCGGATCCCGGTTCGGACTGGACCCTGCGTCTCCAGATCGCGCTGTTGCTGCCGAAGTCGCTCTTCCAATAAATAAAGGAGGCTGCGCTGGCGCAGATTGATAAACGCTGCCGGGCCGTCGTGACCGTCTGGATGCTGGCTGTTCTCTGGCCCATCGGGGACGGGCGTGCGCAAGAGTGCGGGGGAGACGGCCCCTGCGCGGCCGGGTCTGCCGCGTCACCCGACACTCGCGGAGACCGTCAGGAATCTGACGCGGCCGCGCACGGCTCGCCGGCGTTCGGCGGTGGATTCTGGGAGCGCTCGAAGCTGACCGGAGACTGGGGTGGCCTCCGGTCCCGCCTGGCGCAGAACGGCGTGACGCTCGATGCGGATGTGACGCAGTTCTATCAGGGCGTGACCAGCGGGGGGCGCAAGCAGACCTTCGAGTACGGGGGCCACGGCGACTATGTCTTGACCGGGGACGCCGACAAGCTCCTCCATCTGCCGGGGCTGTTCGTCACGGTCCGCGCCGAGCACCGCTTCGGCGAGAACATCAACCAGGAGACCGGCACCCTGCTCCCGGCGGCCGTCGCGGCGAATTTGCCGGCCAGTAACAGCCGCGCGCTGTACTTCACGGATGTGCTGGCGACGCAGTTTTTGTCCGAATCGTTCGCCCTGTTCGCCGGCAAGATGCAGACGCTCGACGGCGATATGAACGAATTTGCCCACGGGCGGGGCAAGGACCAATTCCTGAATATGACATTCGTGGCCGATGTCGCGTCGGCCCTGACGATTCCGTATTCGACCCTGGGGGCTGGGTTCATGCTGGTCAAGGATCAACAACCGTGGCTGAGCGTGACTGTCCTCAATGCGACCGATACCACGGAGACCGCTGGCTTTAACGAACTGCTCAAGCACGGTGTGGCCGTTTCGCCGGAAATGCGATTGCCCACCCGTTTCTTCGACCGGCCCGGGCATCAACTCATCGGCGGAACCTGGAACAGCAAAGACTTCCTCGCGCTGGGGCAGGACCCGCGGTTCGACCTGCCCTCATCCTCCATTCCTCTCGAAAAGCGGCAGAGGGCCTGGTCCCTCTATTGGAACTTCGACCAGTATATTTCCGTCGATCCTCGACAACCGTCGCGTGGGTGGGGCATCTTCGGACGGGCGGGGTTGGCCGACAAGCACTCGAATCCACTGAGCTGGTACGTGAGCGCCGGGATCGGCGGCAACAGTCCGATTCCGGGGCGGGGGGCCGACACGTTCGGGATCGGGTGGTATTACGCCAAGACCAGCAGCGAGCTGGGGCGGCTGGCGCAGGCCCTGCTCGGGCCGGTCGGGGACGGCCAGGGCGCCGAGCTCTTCTACAACATCGCGGCGACTCCATGGTTACATCTGACACCGGATCTTCAGATCCTCAAGCCGGCGGTCGAACGGATCGACACCGCCGTCGTGATCGGCGTTCGCGCCAAAACGGACTTCTGATCACGACGAAGAGGCTCGATGAGGAACGGCTTCGAGAGGACGCGCCGCGACTGCCGCTGGGCCTTTGGCCCCCGGCGTGCCGGGATGGTCGTTCTCGTGACGGTTGTCCTCAGCCTGACGGTCGCGCCGAGCTGGGCGGACGACACCGCACCGGCTCGCGCCGAGGGTGTTGAGCCGCCCGACCAGACTCGTACCGCCTCGCTCGACCAGCCTCAGCCGCAACCGGCAAGCGCCGAAGGCGTTCAGCAGCCCGAACAGAAGCTCACGGCACCGCGCGAGCAGCGGCAGCAGCAGGTGGTGCTTTCCGACGATGCCTCGGTCAGGCTCCAGCAGTCCCGGTTCCATCTGGACCAGATGCTGCATGTGCCCGACTGGCTTCATCTCGGCCTGAATTTTCGCACGCGGTACGAATCCTACAGCCAGCCGGTGAAGAAAAACGAGACGACGGGGGCGAGCCAGTTCTCCGAGCGTACCAGCGTGCAACTCGCCATGCGCTACAAGCCCTTCCGATTTTTCTCCGAGTTCCTGGATGCCCAGCCGCTCTACAACAACGGCGTCACGATCAACAACAGGATGAAGAACAGCAGCGATCTGCTCCAGGTCTATGCCGGGCTGGGGACGGACAATTTTCTTGGATCGGGCCTGCCCACCGAGCTGCAGGTCGGCAAATTTACCCAGGATTTCGGACGGCGCCGTCTCATCGCCCGATCGCAGTACAACAACGTGCCCTATTCCTTCGTCGGCGCGCACTGGACGCTGGGAGACATGAAGGATTGGAACGTGCGGGCGTTTGCCATGCGCCCAGTCAACAATCAACAGACGTCGCCGGACAAAACCGACGCCAATACGTGGTTCATGGGCGTGTCGTATCTGGAGCAGCGCCTCCCGCGGCTCCATACCGAACTGTACGCCTACTACCTCACGCAGAGAAATATCGAGGAGGGGACCAGCGGCCTCAACCAGGATCAGTCCTCGCAGGGCCAGCAGCCCAACCTCTATTCGCTCGGGTTCCGCCTCTTTCAGCCGGAGGCGAGGGACGCGTTCGACTACGAAATCGAGTCCACCTATCAGTTCGGCCGGGGCGCCCTGGCGAGCGGAAGCAAGCCGCTGCCCGTCTTCGCCTTTTACCAGCACGCGGAAGTCGGCTATACCTTCGCGCTGCCCTGGACTCCCTCCTTCCGCGTCAAGTACGACTACGCCAGCGGCCAGAGGAGCCCGACGGATCAGAAGAATGGCCGTTTCAATACGCTCTACGGCGCACACAATTTCGAGTACACCTATTCGGGCATTTGGGGCCTGTTCAAGCGATCCAATATCAGTTCGGCCGGCTACCTCGTCTCGGTCGAGCCGGCGGCGGGCGTCAAAGCCACCTTTCAGCAACGGTTCTGGTGGCTGGCGCAATCCACGGACGTGTTCCAGGGGGCGCAGTTGCAGGACCCGACCGGACGGGCCGGCAACTACCTCGGATCGGAACTCGATGCCCGCGTGGCCTACACGGTCAGCTCGAACATGCTGCTCGAAGGAGGCTGGGCCTATCTTGTCAAAGGCAGTTACTATTCCAATCTGTTGAAGCAGGGCGTTCCGGGCTCCCCCAACGACAAGAACACGGATTATGTCTTCCTGTCGATGCGGCTCTTCTTCTGATTTCATGGTCGCTCCGAGAAGGACTAGGAACTAGCGCTCGATCAGGTTGCTGGGCCCCTTGATCATGCACGCCTGCCGTCGCGTGGCCGCACGGTGCGCCTGTGAGCGGAAGGCGATTAAAAGAAGAAAAACATGAGTGCATTTGCACGCGCGTGGGTCGCCCTCGTGGTAAGCCTTACGACGGCGACGCCGGCCGTCGCCGAGGTCACGATGCAGGGCCGGGGCATCCTGTTCTATACGGACGACGTCGGAATTTTCTCGGCGACACGGCGCCTCTCCCGCGACGGCGATCCGACCCAGCCGGCCCTCGACTCGCGGTTGACCGACCAGGGGTCCGACGTCGTGATCGAGCCGGACCTGACCCTCGCCACGTCGCGCGTGAACCGATGGGGGACGCTCGAGCTGAGCGGGAAGGGACAGGGGTTCATTTATACGGACCATGCCCGGTTCAATCACGGCACGCTGCGCCTGGAGGCCCTGCAGGCCTTCTCGCCGGAGACGCGCGCGCGGCTGCGGTTCTACTACGCGCCGAGCTTGTTTCTGGGCGACAACGAAAGCCGGCAACCGGGCTCGACCGGGCTGGCCAAGGAATCCGTCTCCAGTTACATCTGGTCGGCGCGACTCGAGCGCAACCTGACGCCCGAGGTGGAGGTGCGGTTGTTGACTCGGTACGGCCTGCGCCGCTATAACCAAGCCTTCGAAGAACGCGACACCGACTTCTGGACGGTCGGCCCGCACTTCGAATGGCGCGTGGCCCCGGGCGTGAAGCTCGGCCTGGGGTACCACTACGAACGAGGGCTGGCCGACGGCCGCAATCAGCCCCAGCTCAAGGATGACGTGTCCTACGTCAACCATTACGGCAGCGCGGATGTCGAGGTGGAGCTGACGAAGCGGGTCTCGTTCGCCACCGCGTTTCATTACGAGCGGAACAACTGGACGAGTGGCATCCCCGGCGACGAGCGGCAGGGCGCGCATGAAAATATCTTCCAGGGTGATGCCGTCGTCTACTACCGCGTGGCCGATAAAGCGCGTGTGGGGCTCGGTATCCAGCGCTCCAGCCGCAAGGAGAGCTTCGATCCGTCCGCCGTCAAGAACACCAACGTGGGGTTCGGAATCGAAGCCGCGTTCTAACACAAGGAGAGGACCATGAAGACTCACTGGATGATCGGACTGCTGCTGTCCATGATACTGGTGCTCGCCGGCTCCCCCGCGACGGCGACCGCCGCGGATAAATCGCCGGAGGCCGTTCAGATTGACCGGGACGCAGACGCGGCCCTGAAGACGCTCTACGAAACCACGCCGGAGGCCGAGATCTTTCGAAAGGAGGCTAAGGGCATCCTCGTGTTTCCGAGCATCGTGAAGGGAGGATTTATTGTGGGCGCCTATTACGGCAAGGGCGCCCTCCGCAAAAACGGTGAGACCGCCGGGTATTACGATACCATGGCGGCGTCCTACGGGCTTCAGGCCGGCGTGCAGACCTTCGGCTATGTCCTGTTTTTCATGAACGACGAGGCGTTGGCCTATCTCAATAAGAGTGAGGGCTGGGAAATCGGTATGGGTCCGAGCATTGTCGTGATGGACAAGGGCATGGCGAAGAGCGCGACGACCACGACCGGTCGAAGCGATGTCTATGCCTTCATCTTTCACCAGCAGGGACTGATGGCGGGGTTGGGACTGCAGGGTTCCAAGATTTCTCGGATCAATCCGTAACGCATCGCCGCAGGCATCAACTATCAGAGTCTCAAAGCGATGGCCGCCCTGAAGCGCTTGCAGGAACTGGAAAGCCTCTCGAACCCGTCGAACTGATACGACTCGACATCAGCCGCGCCCGTCTCCACATCGTGGCGGACGGGCGCGGCCACCTCACGCCCGCTGCGGAACGCACTGCTCGACCCATTCGACGACTCGATCAAGCCCCCCACCGGTCAGCAACTTGGTGAACACGAACGGCAAGTCCCCGCAGTTGCGGCGGCTAACGTGGCGATCGCCGGTGTCAAAGTTTATCAATCTGAGCACGAACAGATGGCTGCTCGGAACGCCGAACAGGCCGTGGCCTATCTGTCGCAGTTTTTCGCCAAGGAGGGCTGGATTATCAAGGAAAAGGTTAAGAAATCATAGGCTAAGGTGGTCGGTGTGCCGCCCACAGCCCAGAGCCTGCACCGGCCTCGTTGAAGCGGGTGAAGTGAGCCTCACGGGATAATGGCCGAGGGCAAGCTGTTTACAAGAAGGGAGAGTTCATCTATCCATTTGAGAGGGAGTGGGGAAGCCTGCCTAGAGTTCAGCGTGCGTCCAGGTACTACTGCAGCTCCCGGTAAAAGTTCTCATGCGGCCCCACGTCGAGGACCTCCATCAGGTTGCGCTTCGGGTCGAATTGGTAGGCGAGGAGGAGTTGCTGCGGACCGACCTTGAACTTGACGACGCGGACACCCTTGAGGGCGCCAACCTTGGGCACGCCTGAAAGAGGATCGGCGAGGATGCCTCTGACGGCTTCGTCCACTGCGAGCTGGGCCTGCTCTGGGAGGCGTCGCTTGGCCTTGGCGAACCGCGGTGCCTGGAGGATTTGGCGTTCGGGCCTATCTGGACGGCCCAAGCACACCCCACTGGTAGGGCTGGCCCAGCCCGGCCTTAAGCTCGGCCTGGGCCTCGAGGATGCCCTGGATCATCGACAGAGGCAGATCAGGGTTGTCCTCGGCAATCATCGCGAGCCGCGCGTAGTGCTTGAGCTGCCCGGACACCGAGCGGCTCTGACTCGAAGCGCGTGCCTGGAGAAGCCTGAGCAGGGCGGACTCCTCTGCCCCAAACCGCACGGGGACAGGGGTTGAAGCAGGCTTATGGGTCCTCCTGGTGGCTGCCGGCATAACAGGCTTCCTCCTCGGCTGTTAGAAAGTGACTACAATGTATCCGGCATCGAGGGGACCTGTCAAGAGTCCCGACATGGGGCTGTGGGGACAAGCCGTTCAGGGCGGCTCCGACGATCAAGTCGAGCGCGGTGGCGGGCATGGGCGGTACCGGCACGCTCTCTGTCAACGGAAAGAAGGTCGCCGAGGGACGAATTGAGCACACGCAGGCAATGGCATTCTCAGCCGACGACACCGCCGACGTCGGCGTGGATGAGGCGACGCCGGTGACCGAAGACTACCAGGAAGGCGACAACAGGTTCACCCACAAGATCGAGAAAGTCAGCATTGAGCTGAAGTGAGGAGAAGGCGTTGCAAGAGACGGAAGCGCTCAGGTTGTCCGATGCTCATGCCTCGTTGGCAGTGGTATCGAGGCTGCCGGTCAGGTCAGCGGATGTCTCCAGCGCAGGCCGGGAAAGCGAGCATAGTCCCGGTCGGTCGTGATCCACTCCGCGCCGGCCTCAATTGCGAGTGCGGCCAGATAGGCATCGGCGATGAGGTTCCCCTTTGCGTTCACCTCATGGCACAAGCGCTGGAAGATATCCCAGTGCCGTTCACCAGGGGTGAGCGCCACCGCGTTCGGGTGGTCGCGTATCGCCACGGCAAACTCCTGGGCAAGACCCAGCGGGGTTGGATCGCGAAACACGCGTGGATGGGTCGCAACTCTTAGAAACCCGCTCAACACGAGATCGGAGACTCCGAAGGCTGCATCGGAACTCAGAACCTGATTCAGCCAGTTCAGGTATTCATGGTGGCGGAGCGCATCCTGGCGGTGCGCATAGACCAGCACATTAACGTCGGGCAGGACCAACAGGTGACTCCATCAGGTCTAGCAAGGAGGCGGTATCGTCGACATCCACTCCAGGAAGGAGGCCCTGTTTCCCGTAGGTCCTCAAGTCAACGCGCTCGTGTCGCCGCTTGCGACGGCGTTTCGCAAGCGCCTCCCGCAACGCATCCTCGATCAGGGCAGTGACCGTGGAGCGGGACGCGGCCGCCAGCTTCTTGATCTGGGCCAGGAGTTCCTCCGGCAGGTTAATGGTGGTTCTCATGCATCAAAGCGTACGGGGTAAGCATATTAATGTCAACACGGTCCAGACATAATACGAGCAATAATGCGGTCATCGTGAATGGCCCCAGCACCTTTACCACCAACGCCGACGTCAGGAGCACGTATGGCCTCGAGGCCAGCGGGGGCATCCGAGGATTCGGTTTCTCGGGCGACATTGAGTACCAGTATGTCCACGGCAAGCTTCTGAACCAGAACTTTACCGGCGGGCTCTACCAGAACGGCACCACCGGCCTTCAGAAGTTCACGGTCAACGGCGGATACATGATCTTCCGAAACGAATGGGAGACCGTAATGTGAGTGGTGCGACGGGTGCCTACGCGAATGTCGGGAGGATTCAGGCGCAGTTCGCCTGGTACCTCGACGAACTCTGGGTGAGGGATGGGGCAGCCAGATACGGACCGCCGGAGTAGGGATGGCGGCAACCAGTCCCGGAGTCTGGTCGCTCACGTCACCGCGGGTTGTGCCAACCGCCAATCTCCGTCGCCAGCCCGTCGGCTTCCATCGGCCCCCACGTCCCCGGTTCATAGTCAAAGAGCGGGGTCGCATGGCCCAGAATGGGCTCGACAATGGCCCAGGCGGCTTCCACGGCATCCGAGCGGACGAAGAGCAAGGCATCCCCGTGCATCGCATCAGTGAGCAGTCGCTCATAGGCGTCGATTTCATCGTCACGATCCTGCTTCACGGCCGTCAGCTCCGTGGCCATGGAGACTAGTTGCGGACCCGGGCGTTTCACCCTGGCGCCAAGACTGATTGACAACTCGGGGCCCAGTCGAAATCGCATATAGTTACCTTGCGCCGGACCGATCCGGCTGATCGGGGCCTGCTTGAGCTTGACCAGCACCTCGGTCGCCGTCATGGAAAGACATTTCCCGGCGCGGATCACGATGGGCACCCCGGCCCAGCGCCAGGCATCGATGCGCAGGCGCACCGCGGCGAAGGTCTCCACATGGGAGTTCGGGGAGACTCCCGGCTCCTTGAGATAGCCGCGGAACTGCCCGCGCACCAGATCGGCAGGTTGGAGCGGGGGAATCATCCGAAGGATCTTCACCACCTCATCACGAAGCGATTCATGGTACGTCAGCGTCAGTGGTTCCATGGCCAGGAAAGCCAGCACCTGGAGCAAATGGTTCTGCACCACATCGCGAATCGCGCCGGTCTCATCGTAAAACTTTCCCCGCCCGGTGACGCCGAATTTCTCGGCCATGGTGATCTGCACGCTGTGGACATAGTTCCGATTCCAAATCGGCTCGAGAAAGGTGTTCGCGAAACGGAAGAAGAGCAGATTCTCGACCGCCTCTTTGCCGAGGTAATGGTCAATGCGGAAGATCTTGTTTTCCGGAAACACCGAGCCCAGGGTGGCGTTCAAGGATTGGGCCGAGGCGAGATCATGTCCGAACGGCTTTTCGATGATGACGCGGGCGTTCTCTGCGCAACCTGACCGGCTGAGTCCCTCAATCACCGGGCCGAACAGACTCGGCGGAATGGCCAGGTAGTGCGCCGGCCCTTTCGCATCGCCGAGCGCCTTCCGCAACTGTTGGTAGGTGGCTGGGTCTTGATAGTCGCCGTCAATGTACTGGAGCTGCTGCACGAGTTTGCC
>JAHFEU010000019.1:9083-24123 GCA_023248295.1 Nitrospirota bacterium
GCGGAATGGCCAGGTAGTGCGCCGGCCCTTTCGCATCGCCGAGCGCCTTCCGCAACTGTTGGTAGGTGGCTGGGTCTTGATAGTCGCCGTCAATGTACTGGAGCTGCTGCACGAGTTTGCCGAACGCAGCCTCATCCACGCCTCCCCCGTGTTGGCTGAGGCTCTCACGGGCGCGCGCTCGGAATTGCTCCACCGTCCAACCGGATTTGGCGACACCGACGATGGGAACCGCCAGGGTCTCGCGGCGGACCATGTTCTGCAGCGCGGAAAAAATTTTCTTGTACGCGAGATCGCCCGTCGCACCAAAGAACACGAGGGCATCGGAAGGAACGGCGTCCGCAGGGAGCTTGAACTGCCCTGCGCTGCTTGTTGGATGAGCGGCTGCCACGGCTAGACCCTACTCCCTGCTCACGCCTGCCCTGAGCCCCGAGCTCTGTCGAGGGGTCGAAGGGCCTCCCTCCTGTTATCCGCCCGTTGCCTGTTCGACGTGGCCGCCGAACTCGAAGCCCATGACGAATCGGGCAGCGGGGCGCCAGCATACACCAAGGCGCCGCGAGGAGGCAATCGGATTTCTTTAGAACTGATACAGCAGGTTGAGGGTGAATCGGGCCTGCACATTGAACACTCGCGAGTCGTGATTCAACGGGAACTCATAGAAGAAGCCCACGTTGTAATGGCCCGCAATGACGTTTCCGATCCCCACCTCACTGGTAAACGTGTTCGGCGCCGACGTTAGATCAATGAAGTTGTTGAATTTCACTTGAGCGTACCAGTTGCCGGGCCTTTCGAAGATCGCGAAAGGCGACAGGAGCACCGTGTCCGTGATCGGTGTCGCGAACCCTGCCCCGATATCCCGCAAATACCGGGCCTGGAAGACGAGCTGGACAGCCTTCTCCTCATAGTAGGAGAGGGCGTAGAACGGTTCGAGGACGGTGGTGCTCGAGCCGAGCTGCGACTGGCTGGACGTGTCGAGTTGAATGGATAGCCCGAGCCCGTGCACGGCCCTCTCGGACAAGTTAGGAAAGACATGGAGGCCCTCCACCAGGATGTCCCCCAAGCCGGTTGCGTAGGTTCCGCTCGGCGTCCCCGGCACAAAATCCAGGATCGGAATAGTCGCTGCCACGTAATCCCTGCCGAACTTATGAATGGCCCGCAGCGAGACGTCCCGGAGACGGTCGCCGTTTGCGAACTTGGCCTGGGAGACGATAAATCCATAGGTCGGGGGGAGGTTCGTCGGGTCACGCCCTGAATTGAAGTCCGGCTGATCGCCTTCAGCGCTGGCCGACTCTTGCTGCTGGCTGACAACGGGGGCGGAATCTTGGGCATGACTGAGCGAGACCGTGAGGCACAGCAAGACTGACACGGCGAGGGTGCGGAGAGGCAGCCGCAAGGGTCGCCGGCCTGACTCGCTGGTCTTCAGCACTGCCTCGTCACGCGATGAACGCTGGTGTCATCGAGCCGGGCGCTCAGACACTGGGTCAACCGTCCCTGTCAATGCGGAGGACGGTCCGGCCGTCCCAGCCTACTCTTTGCCGCGAAATTGCAGCTCCATCGAGACCAATCGCGCGATGAGTACGACGGGGTAGAGCTGGCCCACGAGGGATTCGAGGTTGCTCAGCGCCCTGGCGGTCGGGTTGACCGGCGTGAAATCGCCATATCCCGTCGTCGTCAGCGTGACGAAGCTGAAGTAGACCAATTTCGGCTGGAGCGCGCCCTCCATGACCGGGATGGCCGGCTGGAAGGCGTCCGGGTCGTGCAGGGCGACGAGCGTGTACGCGGAGGTCCACATGAGGCCGAGCAGCAGATAGACAGCGACCGAGCCCCGGACACGGTCCATGGTGATCGGGCCGGCTTGAAACACCCGGCGCAGCACCACCCCTGCCAGCAGGCTGAAGCACACCAACACCAACGCCGCGCGCAGGACGGACAATGCCGGACGCGGGGCCAGGTGCTCCGCCCAGACCGCCAGAAGCACGAGCAGCAACAAACCGGTGGCGAGCGTCAGCATGGCCCGGGACTGGGCGACCGCTGCGACGCCGGACACAAGCAGGAACGAGAACATCAGTCCGACCGCGAGGCGGTTCAGCAAGCCCAGATCATGCAGCGGATGAACCACAAAGACGATGAGGATGAGGAGAATGAGAAAGACCGTGAGACTGCGGTCCGTGGACCAGAACTGCGAGGGATGGACCCTGGCCGGGCTCATGGGTTCGCGTCTACTCTAGCCGGAGGAGGGTCAGCGCTTCTCGACGCGACCCCGGACGGATTCGAACATATTCTTGAGATACGGCGCGGCGAGGGCGCGTGACACCGGATGTTTGGCGGAAGATCCGAAGCCTCCGACCTGGTCGGTCGAGACACGGCCGACGTAGATCAGGAGCGTGCCGTCGAGCGTCGGGAGCGCGGCCACCAACTGCTGCATCGAGTTGTACTCATGGCTGGCGTAAAATTGCCGCTCCACGGCGACATAGGCCTCGCCGACCTGCAGCGCCATGCGGTGCATCAACACGAAGGTCGGGCGGTCGAAGAGCTCCAGGTTGACCCAGTAGAACGATTCCTCGAGGTTCTTCACCTCTGCCTTCTTCTTTGCGGCCGGGTAGTCGAGAAGGATGTCATAAAAGGCGGGGACATACTTGGCCAGGTAGACTGATCCCTTGGCGGCCAGCAGCAGTTCGTCACCGGCCAGCCGTTGAGCTCCCTTGTTGCGGTCGTACGGCGCGATGCCCGCCAGCCCCTTCGCCCGATAGGCCTGGTACCGAGCCAGTAATCCCTGACGCACGAGCTGTTCCACGTCTTTGACCGGGACAAGGCTCTTTGCGCCGGCGGACTTCAGCGCCTGAAAGGCGGCGATCTCTTTCGCCCCTAGATTCAGCTCCTCGCCCGGTTGCGCGTCCAAATAGCGTCGCGCCTCCTTTTCTGCATTGGGTTGCAGCGCCACCCCGGCGAAGTCAGCCAGGGCGCCTTCCCCCGAGATGCGGCCATGCCCTTTGACCTGTGGGACCACCTCGAGCACGGTGGCCTTTCGATAGCTCTCGGCGAGCTTCTCCGGCTTGGCCTTCGCCAGCAAGGCCATGAAGAACGCCAACTCGCGCTCCGAGCCTTCACCGATCGTCCGCTCGACGATCTTGCCTTCCCGTACCCGCTGTCGCTCTTTGTCCGAGAATTTGATGTCCGAGAGGATCTCTCCGACAGGGGGCAGCTTGAGCTCAGCCTGGACCGACCCGCCGACCAGCAGGCAGGCCCAGAGACTCACGACAGTCCCGGCAAACCACGTTCTTCCCTTTTTCATGAGTTCCTCCCTGTGTCGCACAACCGGCCCCATGCCGGCGCTAGCGACGGTTCCTGGCCTCGTAGCGCTCCGCAATGGCCACCTTGAGCACCTGGCCCTCGCGCAGGCGATCGGACAGCGTGAGGCCGTTGGCCACCGCCACTTCTTCTTTCCTCCACGCCGAATGAGTGCGGGAGGTCAGGTCTTCAATCGTCTCGCCCGCGCGGGCCTTGGCCAGGCGAACCCGTTCTTCCGTGACATTGGCCCGTTCGGAAGCCGACAGTGGGCGAAAACTCCCGGCGACGGCCTGGAACACCGGTTGCAGCGTCTGCGACCGTTTGGCGGGGGCCAGCCCGACGACTTGATAGATCACCCCTCCGTGGGCAATCCAGGTGATCTCCAAGTGCGCCTTCGCGTCGGTCTTGAGTTCCGCGCGGGCCGCCGGAAGACCGTTGATCGAGATCGTCTTTGTCTTCGAGACCAGGTCCACGTGCGCCGCTTTTTCCGCCGCACGCGCCCCCTCGAGGGGATCATCCCCTTTGGCCGCCGTCCCCACGATGATCGCCGCGTCCCCTTCGGGCGAGACCGCGACGATCTTCCGAGGGGAATTCTCGTGTGGCCACTTGTCCGGGAACTCCACGAAGAAATTCAAATCCGGATGCAGAAACGTATGGCCCTGGAAGATGCCGTCGGCCGCGCGCGGACCGACGACGATGCCATCAAGCCTGGCCAGATAGGCCGCTCGTGACGGGCTGATCGGCTCGCGTGGCGCCCGGGTCAGCGTCTTCGCATGCGCGGCGGTATTCGCGACCCGGTCCGGCGTCGGAGGATGGGAGTCAAAAAAGCTCGGCTTCCGCGGTTCCTTCTGATGAAGCTCCACCTCGCGTTCCAGACTGTTCAGGAATGTGGACAGTTCGGCGGGGTTCCATCCGGCGCGCGCGGCGATGTCCTGACCCACCACGTCGGCTTCCGTTTCCTGGCCGCGACTGTAGGGGGCAAAGATGGCGCTCTGGGTGAGCTCTCCAACGCCGCCGATGATATTGCCGACCAGCGGGCTGACCAGGCCGGTGATGCCGGACACCAGACCGAACACCACTGCCAGAGGACCCTGCTTCGAGATGCGCTGCACGGTGTGTCTTCCCGCCACGTGCCCGATCTCATGTCCGACCACGCCGGCCAGTTCGCCCTCCGAGTTGGAAAGAGCCAGGAGGCCGCGCGACACGTAGATGTAGCCTCCGGGCAGCGCGAAGGCGTTGGGCTCGGCCATGTCCACAATCTGAAATTGATAGGCGACATCCTTGCGAGGCGAGTTCTCAGCCAAGCGCTGGCCGAGGGTGTCCAGGTAGGGAGTGAATGTCGAGTCGTCTGCGAAGCCCATCTCCGCCTCGACCTTCTTCGCCTCCTCGGCGCCGATCTTTTGTTCCTGTTCGACCGAGATGAGCGTCAACTCGGGCCGTCCGCTGACCGGATTGACCGCGCAGCTTTGCAGGAAGAGGAGCGAGAGACCGGCAACGACGCTCAGCGTGGCAGGGGTCCGTACTCCTGTCTTCGAGTTCACGCGCATGGTCATGGAACAACAGTAGGGGCGGGAGCGGCCGGTAGAGGCGTCTTCGTGCCTGCCGAGTTCATCGAATGGATGGCCTCCGCGATCTTGGCGCTCACCGTGGCGAGCGCACGGCTGTGCGCGGCCACCAGGGCATCGTAGCCATTCTCGCCGGTGGATTCACGGGCCACCGTCCGGCCCGTCCTGAGCACGCGTCCCGCGGCGGCGCGGACCGCCCACACGGCGTCGATCTGCGCGCTCTGGTCCACCACCGAATCGAATCGCTGGATATCCACCAGCACGCGGTACTCCTCATCGCCGGTGGTCTGCGGGGAGTACGCGAACACCCGCCTGGCGCCGAGCAACTGCGAGAGGTTCCCCGCGATCACGCGGGCGATCTCGCCCTGGAGAGGCTGGGCCCACCGGTGCTCTTCGAGCAGGGCGACCTGGTTCGTTCCGACTCGGACGACGAGCTGGGGACGGTCCACGGCGTCAGGCAACGAGACCGGGCCGACCGTCACGCTGTAGTCCGCCGGGGCCTTCTCGGTCCCCTCGGCGGCCACGGGCGGGGCCACGCTCAGCACGTAGAAGCGCGCCGGGGGCGAGCTGCCGCAGCCCGTGAGCGCCCCGGCGAGGAGCGACACGGCGGCGAGGCTGATACAAGCTCGGGTCACGATTTGTCCCCCTTCTTGCCCCGAATCAACGCCTCCGGATGGCGCTCGAGGTAGTCCGCGAGCACGCGCATCGCCTGTGCAGCCCGGCCGACCTCACGCAGCGCCTCGCGCGCGTCCTGGTGCAGGGGCGCGTCGGACGCGAGGGTGCGCTGGGCCGTGCTGAGCGTCTTGCGTGCTTCCGCCAGCGCCGCGCGTGCTTCAGGCGCGACCTCCGTGTCGAGCCGCTGGACGAGTTTATCCGCACTCAGCAGCACCTGATGCAGGTCGGCGCCAATCTTATCGAAGGGAACCTTTTCCAGCTTCTTCGAGAGGGTGGCCAGCATGGCCTGCAGCTCTTGTAGGCCGCCGGGCGTGGTGGGCAGCTCCGGCGGGGTCTTCGTCCAGTCTATCTTGGCCTTCGGCGCACCGGGGAAGAAGTCGAAGGCCACGTACAACTGACCGGTCAACAGGCTCCCGGTCCTGAGCTGGGCGCGAAGCCCGGCCTCGACCAACGCGTCCATGCGCGCCTTCCGTTCGGCCGGCGTCGGCTTCGTGAGGCTCACCCGGCTCATCGACCGCAGGCGCTCCGGATAGAGAGCGACCTCGACAGGAAATCGGATGGCCTTGGCTGCGTCATCGAATTCTACTCCGATGGATTTCACCTCACCGACGGGGACCCCGCTGAAGTCCGCCGGCGCACCCACAGACAATCCGCGCAGCGATCCCGTGAAATACGTGGTGAAGGGCACGACGTCCGTGTCCGGGCGTTTCATGGCCTGGGTGCGGTCGGGAAAGAGGGTAAAGATCTGGTCTTCGTCGGCCTGCAGGGCGACTGGGGAGGCCGCCGGCGTCTCGAACGCGATGCCGCCGAGCAGGAGCGACACCACCGACTGGGTGTGGACCTTGACCCCCGACGCATCTGCGGTGATATCAATCCCGCCCGCGTTCCAGAAGCGCGTGTTCGGATTTACGTGCCGGTCGAACGGCGCCTCCACGAAGATTTTCACCGTCACGCCCCCGCCGTCCTGGTCGAGTTCGTGGGCCACCACTCTCCCCACCTGCACTCGCCTGAAAAAGACCGGCGTCCCGATGTCGAGCGACCCGAGTTCCTCGCCCCGGATGACAAACTGCCGGCCCGGCACATCCCCCGTGACGATCGGGGCGACTTCGAGGCCCTCGAACTCCTTCCGCCGCTTCGTGGACTTGCCGACATCCAGCCCGATATAGGACCCGGAGAACAATGTGCCGAGCCCCGAGACCTGCCCTCCTGCGACTCGTGCCCGGACGACCCAGAACCGGGTGTCCTCCACGAGATGGGGCTTAGCCCGAGGGTCCATTTCCGCCGTCACCACGACATGTGAGAGATCCTTGGTGAAGTGGATCTCCTTCACCTCGCCGACGTCCACGTTCTTGTACTTGATCTTCGTCTTGCCCGCCTCAAGCCCTTCCGCGGTCTTGAAGGTGATCGTGATCGTGGGTCCCTTCTCAAGGACAGCCTTCACTGCGAGCCAGCCGCCGACCAGCGCCGCGACGATCGGAATCAGCCACACGAGCGGCAGTGACCCGCGCCGCTTCGGCACGACCACGGCTTCGGGAATGTCGGGAATGTTGACGTCTTCTGGTGTGTTAGTCATCGTACCCCCTCACTGGATCCCAAATGAGCCGCGGATCAAAAGACTCCGCCGAGAACATCGTGAGCACCACCACGGCGCCGAACGCGATCGCCGCCGGTCCGGCCTTGATCGTCGCCAGCGCCTGGAACTGGACCAGCGCGGTGAGGATCGCCGCGACGTAGATGTCCACCATGGACCAGCGCCCGACGAATTCCACCATCCGGTACAGCCGGGTGCGCTCCTGCAGCCGCCACGTGGAGCGGCGCTGCACCGAGACGAGCAACACGGTCAGGGCGAGCATCTTCGCGCCCGGCACCAATATGCTTGCGACGAAGACGATGACCGCGAGCGGCCAGGAGCCCGAGGTCCACAGGTACACGACGCCGCTCATGATCGTGTCCGACTGCGAGCCGAACAGCGAGCCGGTCTCCATGACGGGCAGGACGTTCGCCGGCACGTAGAGGATATACGCCGCGATGAGAAACGCCCACGTGCGAGCGACGCTGTCCGGCTTGCGCGCGTGCAAGCCGGCCCCGCACCGCGCGCAGGCCGCCTCGTGCCCCGCCGTTGCCCGGCTGACCAGACTGCAGGCGTGGCACACGAGCAGTCCGGCGTCGGCGGCAGTCACCGCGGTCATCTCGCCGCCTCCGCAGCGACAGCCCCTGTATCAAAGCTATCCTGTTGACTGGCGATCGCGTCCGCCCGCGCCCAAAGCTCGTGCGGGTCGAAGGACGCCGCCGCGGCCGCGACCAGCACCATGAGCAGGCCGAAGGACCACAGCGCGACCCCCGGCACGACGTGCGCGAGGTGCGTGAGCTTGGCGAGCGACACCAGCGTTCCGAGCATGAAGACCTCGACCATGCCCCACGGCCGCACCGTCTGGACGAGGCGGAACACGGCCGCCAGCCCCTTCGGGAGCCACCCCAGCTTCAGCGGCAGCAGCATGTAGAGCATCGCCCCGACCTCGAGCGCCGGCATCAGGATCGTCGTGACGAAGACGAGCGCCGCGACGCTCGTCATGCCGTCGTCGTAGAGCGTGCGCACCGAGCCGAACAGCGTCGTCGAGGTGCGGTTGCCCTGCGCCTCGAGCCCGACGATCGGGAATGCGTTGGCCACGATCATCAGCATGGCGGCCCCGAGCAGGCACGCGACCGTCCGGTCGAGGCTGTCGGGGATGCGTCGGTAGAGCACCGCGCCGCACCGTCGACAGCAGGCCTTGCTGCCCGGGGCGACCGGCGTGTCGCGGCAGAGCAGGTCGCATTCGTGACAGGCGATGAGTGAACGGGTATCCATGCGATGACCGGGCGTATTAAAGCCTGAAGCGTCCCACCATTGCAAGTGGCGACGGCCCCGGGGGGAGGCCCCGCCTAAGTCCTTCGATTCATAAATTCGATGACGAATTCATTCCCTCAGGACTTAGTGCTGAGGGAGCATTCTTCGTTGAATCTGCTCGTGCCAATACGCAACCGTAATTGCGAATCGAAGCACTAAGGCCCCACGCCGCGCGCCGCACCCTCCGCGTCCTTGGCCGAGGTCTTGGCCGGCGGGGCCCCCGTTTCAGGCGTCCACCCGCCGCCCAGGGCCTTGTAGAGTTGGACGACCGATACAAGCTGGTTCCGGCGGGTTCTGGCGAGGGCCAGTTCGGCATCGAAGAGGGCGCGTTGGGCGGTCAACACATCGAGGTAGCTGGCCCGCCCTCCCTGATAGCGCAGGTCGGCCAGCCGCAAAGCCGACTGCAGCGCCTCGACCTGCTGCTCCTGCGCCGCTCGCTGCTCGCCGGTTTTCTGGACGGTGATGAGCGCGTCTTCCACTTCCTGAAACGCCTGTAGGATGGTTTTTTGGTACTGCGCGATTGCCTGGTTGCCCTGCGCCTCGGCGGCCTTCACCTGGTAGCCGAGCGCGCTCGCGTTGAAAATCGGGCCGGTCAGTGATGCGGTGCCCTTGAAGACTGCAAAGGGCTTGGTGGAGAACGAATCCTGCGTGAAACTGGATCCTCCTATCTCGCCGTTGAGCGACAGCTGCGGGAAGCGGAAGGCCTGCGCGACGCCGATGTTGGCCGATGCGGCCATCAGATCCTGCTCGGCCTTCATGATGTCCGGACGCCGCTGGAGCAACTCGGAAGGCAGGCCGGGCGGCACCTGTGGCGGCATGGGTTGCTCGGTGAGCAGCCGCCCCCGTGGAACCGCCGAGGGCCTGTGTCCCAGCAGGACGCTGATCTGGTTCTCCCGCTGGACGACCTGCCGTTCCAGATCGGCCAGTTGAGCCGCCGCGCCCGCCCGTTCCGCCATGAACCGATCCAAATCAAGCTTGGGAACGTCACCCTGCTGGTAGCGGAGCTTCGAAATCCTGACCGATTCATCCCACGCCTTGAGCGTCCGCTTGGCGATTTCTACCTGCAGATCCAATGCGCGGAGGTCGAAATAGCTCTCCGCGACGTTGCCGACCAGGCTCAGGATCACCACCCGCTGATTCTCCTGTTTCGACAGCAGTTGCGCGCGTGCGGCTTCGATCGAGCGCCGGATGCGCCCCCACAGGTCCAGCTCCCATTTAAGGCCGACATTGACGTTCTCGTAGTTGAGCGTTGTCCCGTTCTTGCCCGCTGTAGTAGGAACGGCCCCACCGCCGGCCGGTAAGACCGAGGTGTTCGTATTGCGGAAGCCAAACGCGCTGCCCGTGTACGAGAAGGAGGGGATCAGGTCGAACTTGGCGATCATGAGCTGGGCTTGAAATTCCTCGATGTTGGCGGTGGCGATCTGGAGGTCCAGATTTTCTAATAGTGCGGTGCGGATCAACTGATGAAGCGCGGGATCCTTGAGCAGCTCCCACCAGGGCAGATTGGCGATGGATTCCGAGGTCGCCGGCGCGACGCGCCAGACCTCGCCGGCGGGCGTGTCCGGCCGCTTGTAGTCTGGCCCCATGAGGCAGCCGGTCAACGAGCCCGCCAGCAGCACAAAGACGATCAGACTCCGCATCTCAATGTCCTCCCAGCGCGCGGCCGAAGGCCGGCGCCGCCTGTGGCGCCGGCGCGTGCGGATGAGCGCCGTCTCCCGATAGCCCCTGTCCCTGCGGCGTCGGCTTGTGCGGGTGCTCTCCGCGGTGCACCAGCGTCTCCACCACATAGAAGGAGACCGGAATGATAAAGATGGCGATCACGCTCGCGGCCAGCATCCCGCCGAACACGGCAATACCGAGGAGGATTCTCCCGTGCGCCCCGGATCCCGTCGCGAGAATGAGGGGCACGACGCCGAGGATGAACGCAAAGGCCGTCATGAGGATGGGGCGCAAGCGCACTTTGGCCCCTGCCAGGGCCGCATCCACGATAGACTTCCCTCCCTCATACTCGACTTTCGCAAACTCCACGATGAGGATGGCATTCTTGGCCGCCAGCCCGATGAGCATCACCAGGCCGATCTGGGTGAACACGTCGTTCTCGCTGGCCTGGGGAGCCGCCAGCTTCAGGAGCCACAAGGCGCCGAACGCGCCGAAGACGGCGACCGGCGTGCCGAGCAGCACGCTGAACGGCAGGGCCCAACTCTCGTACTGAGCCGCAAGAATCAGGAAGACAAACAGCAAGGAGAAGCCGAAAATCACGCTGGCCGGCACGCCTTCGGCCGCCACCTTCTCCTGGAAGGACATCCCGATATAATCGTAGCCCATCTCGACGGGCATCGTTTCTCTGAACACCTCTTCGAGCGCCTGCATCACCTGGCCAGAGCTGTAGCCCGGCTTTGCACCGATAAACAACTGGGCTCCCCGATAGGAGTTATATCGCATCGTAAACTCCGGCCCGTTGACGGATTCCATGGCGACCAGGGTCGAGAGCGGCACCATTTCGCCCGAATTATTGCGCACGTAGAACTGGCCGACGTTTTCGGGACGGGTCCGGAATTCGCCGTCGGCCTGCACGTAGACCTGCCACACGCGTCCGAACCGGTTGAAGTAGTTGACCATGACGCCGCCCATGAAGGCCTGCAGCGTCTGGTACACATCCCCGAGGTTGACTCCCTGCTTCAACGTCTTCTCCCGGTCCACCTTTGCGAAGATCTGCGGGGCGCTGGGAATGAAGGTGGTGTTCACGGTGGCGATTTCCGGGCGCTTGCGCGCCGCTTCCATGAATGCCTGCGTATTCTGGGCCAGAAACGCCACGTCCTTGCCCGTGCGATCCTCGAGAATGAACGACACGCCGCCCGACGTGCCGACGCCGGGGATGGCCGGCGGCGGGAACGCGAACGCCTGCGCCTCCGACAGTCCGTCCAAGCGCTGCTTTATATGGAGGTAGATCGCCAGCAGTTTTTCCTCCGGCTTGTGGCGCTCCTCCCAGGGCGCGAATGTCACGAAGAAGAACGCGTTGTAGGTGGTGCTGACCGTGCTCAGCAGGCTGTAGCCGACGACGGTCGTGGCGTACTCCACGCCGGGCGTCTCTTTTAGAATGGCCTCGATCTTTTTGCAGACCTCATCCGTGCGCTGCAACGACGCCGCCGTCGGCAACTGGACGTTCAAAAACAGATAGCCCTGGTCCTCCATCGGCAGAAACCCGGTGGGCAGCCGCGAGCCGAACCAGCCGGCCGCAATGGCGACCAGGACCAGGAACAACATCGAAAAGGCCGCCTTGCGGATCAGCCCGCCGCAGACCCTCACATACGCGTCGGTCGCCCGGCCGAAGACGCGGTTGAACCAGCCGAAGAAGAGGCCGAGGGGGCCCCTGGCCGGTTGCTTGGGTCGTAACAACAACGCCGACAGGGCGGGGCTGAGCGTGAGGGCGTTAAAGGCCGAGATGACCACGGACACGGCGATAGTCACGGCGAACTGCTGATACAGCCGGCCGGTAATGCCCGGGATGAACGCCGTCGGCACGAACACCGCGACCAGAATGAGCGCGATGGCGATCACCGGCCCCGAGACCTGTTCCATGGCCTTGAGCGTCGCCTCTTTGGGCGGCAGGCCATGCTCAATATGGTGCTCGACCGCCTCGACGACCACGATGGCGTCGTCCACGACCAACCCGATGGCCAGCACGAGGCCGAGCAGGGACAGGGTGTTGATCGAGAAGCCGAGCATCGGAAATAGCATGAACGTGCCGACCAGCGAGACCGGCACGGCCAGCATTGGAATCAACGTGGCCCGCCACCCCTGCAGGAAAATGAAGACCACGAGGATGACCAGCGCCAGGGCCTCCCACAGCGTGGTCACGATTTCCTTGATGCCTTCCCGCACCGCCAGCGTGGTATCGAGCGAGGTCACATAGTCGAGGCCGGCCGGGAATCGCTCTTTCGTTTCCTCCATCAGCTTCTTCGCCGCGTCCATCGTCTGGATCGCGTTGGAGCCGGGAAGCTGGTAGATGGCGATGATCGCGGCAGGCTTGCCGTTCATCCGGCCGATCATGTTATAGGACTGGGCGCCCAGCTCAACCCGGGCGACATCCTTCAGCCGCACGATGGACCCGTCGGCATTCGCCCGCACGACGATCGCTTCGAACTCCTCCTTGTCGAGCAACCGGCCCTGCGCCCGGACGGTGTAGGTGAACTCCTGGCCGGCCGGCACAGGCTCCGCTCCGATCTGCCCCGCCGGGTTGACGGTGTTCTGCTTCTGCACGGCGTCGAGGATCTCGGGCACCGTCATGTTCAGCTTGGCCAGCACATCCGGCCGCACCCAGAACCGCATCGCGTACTGCCCGGCGCCGAAGATGGTGACCTGCCCCACGCCCGGCACGCGCGACATGGGGTCGTTGATATTGATGTACGCGTAATTGGCCAGCCAGACGTTGTCATAGGCGCCATTGGGGGAATACAGCGCAAAGAGCGCCAGCGGGCTGGTGGTGGACTTTTTGATCGTCACGCCGTAGTTCCGCACTTCCTGCGGCAGTTGGGATTCGGCTTGCAGGTAGCGCATCTGCGACAGAATCTGGTCGTCGTTCGGCTTCGTCGTCACGTCGAAGTCCACGCGCAGTGTCGTCTGGCCGTTGCTGGCGTTGACCGAATACATATAGATCATGTTGTCCACGCCGCTCATCTGTTGTTCGATGGGGGTGGCCACCGACTGCTCGAGCGTGACGGCGTCGGCGCCCACGTAGGTGGCTTGCAGTTGGATTTCCGGCGGCGCGATGTTGGGAAATTGGGCGATGGGGAGCTGGACCATGGCGACGATGCCCATGATCACCATGAGGATCGAGATCACCATCGCCACGATCGGGCGATTGATGAAGAACTTGGCCATCAGCCGCCCTTCTGTGGGGATTCCGACTGCGGGGTGGCCGACGCGGGGGGCGCCGCGCCGAAGGGCTTGGGCTTCACGGTCGTCCCGGCTTTGAGCTTCTGCAAGCCCTCGGCCACCACCTGTTCGCCGGACTTGAGCCCTTCGGTGATGATCCATTGGCTGTCGACGCGCTCGCCGACCTTCACCGGACGGATTTCCACCTTATTCTCTGGGGTGACCACGGCGACCTGATGGCTGCCCTGTAATTCGCTCACGGTTCGCTGGGGGACCAGCAGGGCGCCCTGACGGACGGTGATGGCCGCGCGGACCTTCGCGTACTGGCCCGGGCGCAGGACATTCCCGGAGTTCGGGAACAGGGCCGCAATGCGGATCGTGCCGGTCTTCACATCCACCTGCCGATCCGCCAGGAAGAACCACCCCTTGTGGGGATACACTGCCCCGTTGCTCAATACCATCTCGAGGCGGGCATTCTCCCGCGCCTTCGTGGGGTCTCCCTTCTCCTGATAGCGTTCCTGAACCAGCCCGACGAATTTGAGGTATTCCTGCTCGCTGATCGGGAAATAGACCCGGATCGGGTCCAGTTGGGACATGGCGGTCAGCTCGTCGTTGGAGTTCACGAGATCGCCGATCTGCGCTTTGGCGATCCCTACCACGCCGTCGATCGGCGCGGTAATCCTGGTCCATCCCAGATTCAGCTTCGCCTGCTCCAGCGCCGCCCTGGCGGATTCGACCGAGGCCCGTGCCGCCTGGTTGGCCTGGATGGAATCCTCCAGCTCCTTCCGGCTGATGGCGCCTTCCTTGGCAAGCGGCGTGTTCCGCTTCACGTCCAAGTCGGTCTTGGTCAATTGAGCCTGCGCCTTTTTCAGGTCGCCCGCGGTCTGGTCGAGGGCGGCCTGAAACTTTCTCGGATCAATTTCGAACAACAGATCGCCCTTCTTGACGAAGGCGCCTTCGCGGTAACGCTGCCTGAGTAGATAGCCGCTGACCTGCGCCCGAATCTGCGCGTTCACCAGTCCGTCCGTCGTTCCAACCCACTCGGAGAAAATCGGGACGTCCTTCTGCTCAACGAGCACGACCTCGACGTCCGTGGGTTGCTGAGCCTGCGTGGAGGTCGCCTCCCCCTTACAGGCCGCGAGGACCAGCGCGCCCAGGCAGAGGATCACCCAGGAGATCATCCGGATGGCCATGGTACTGAGAGACATAAGCCGACCTCTGAGCCGTTTTGCGAGGGCGCGAATTATACCCGCGATCGGCCGGAAGAGTCCATAGTTTATATTGGGCGGCCTGGCAGATGCCCTCCGGGAATCCACTCGCCGGGCCGGCGCGCTTGACAGACGTGCGGCCGGGCCCTACCATCGGCCCGCCGGTGCGGGCCGAGCCCGGCGCCGTAGGGCCGGGGGCCCACTACCACAGGAGGAGGGTTCATGATGATGACCACCAGCCAACGCGATCTTACCCGCACGATACTCGCGGTGCTCTGCATCGTGGGGCTCATCGCCGCCTCGTTCTGGATCTTGCGACCGTTCCTGCCCGCGCTGATCTGGGCGACCATGATTGTCGTCGCGACGTGGCCGCTCATGTTACGCGTCCAGGGATGGCTGTGGGGGCGGCGCGCCCTCGCTGTGACGGTGATGACCGTCGCTCTGCTGCTGGTGTTCGTCGTGCCGTTTTCGCTGGCCATCGGCACGATCATCGCCAACGCCGATGAGATCGTCGGCTGGACGCGGTCGCTTGGCACGCTCAAACTGCC
>JAHFEU010000129.1 GCA_023248295.1 Nitrospirota bacterium
CAGCTTGCAGCGAGTAGCTCCGAGCTATTCGCTGCTGGCTGTTCAGCTGCCAGCTAGAAAGCTAAGAAGATGCCTCGCGTCAAGGGCGGTCCCAAGACCAGACAGCGGAGAAAGAAGCGGCTCAAGTTAGCCAAAGGGCAGTATGGCGCCAAGAGCCGGTTGTTCCGGAGCGCCACGGAGTCGGTCGACAAGGGCCAGACGTATGCTTATGTCGAGCGGAGAAAACGCAAACGCCATTTCCGAAGCCTGTGGGTGGCCCGGATCAGCGCAGCGGTCCGCCTCCAGGGTCTCACCTACAGCCGCTTTATCAACGCGCTGAAGAAGGCCAATATCCTTCTGGATCGGAAGGTGCTCTCAGATATGGCCATTCAGGATCCGGCGGGATTCGGCAAACTGACCGAGATCGCCAAGCAGCAGGCCGCTCCAGCCTAAGGAGCCGATGGCATATGGCTGATGGCCGATGGCTAAGGGAAGGAGAGAATTGCTGCTTCCTGTGTCCTCGTCGGCCATTAGCCATAAGCCATTTGCTCCCCTAGCCCCGTTCCGCCAGCGCGTCCACCTCCAGCTCAAACACCACGCTCGGCATGCTCACCTGCCACTGCTCGAGCACTTCCGGATGTAACTCTCCGATCAGCCCGACGGCCAGACCGTTGGACACGATCCGTCCGGCCCGGCCGTCGAGGAATGAGCGGTGGCTGATCGGCTCCAGCGTATATGGACGGTCCAGATAGAACAGCAAGAGGTCCAGGCAGGAGTGAGCCTCGGAGAAATTCGCGTTGGCGTGGGCGATCAGCGCACCCAGGACCATGAGGGTGCGCGTTCCTGTCTCCTCCGTGGCGTCCAATACCGCCACCTCGCCGACCTCGAACAGTCGGTGGGGATAGAACGCGCGGGTCGAGGCCGCTTCCACCCGAAGCAGCGAGGGGGTGATCCACTGTCTCAGGCAGGCATAGCTCTGGGACATGACGTTCTCCACCTCGACGATGCGGTCCCAGTCACTCCCGGCGAGGCGCATCCGGTCGATCAGTTCGAGCCGTGACGCCATGATATTCGAGATGATTTCCTGAAAGCCGATCCCGACCATCATGTCCCGTATCCTGTCGGACACCTCTTCGAGTCGCGACAGGCTCCCCACTGTAAACTGGGATGGCATGATCGGCGTGAACTCGCCATAGCCGCGGCTGATCGCCACGTCCTCCACCACGTCCAGTGGGTGCATCAGGTCGTTCCGGTAGGGCGGAATTCTCACTGAGATTGAGCCCCGGTCTTTGGTGGCGCTGGCTTCATAGCCGTAGGCCAGCAACGCTTGCCGAATGCGGTCCGGGCCGAGCGACACGCCGAGGGCGTCCTCAATAGTCTTGATCGGGATGGATCGGGCTTTCTGGAAGTTGAACGGTGTCCGCACAGTCTTCCCGAGTTCGGTCGCGTAGGGATAGGCCACCTCGACCGCCTCGATCGTAGCCCCACGATCCGCCAGGTTGACTGCCAGGATATTGAGCGTCAGCAACACCATCAGGAGATCCGTGCCCGTGACCTCCACGAACAGCTCGCGGTCGCCCACGCGGACTTCCCCGATCTCCCGGCTGTTGATGATCGGGGGGAGAGACAGGACCTGTCCTTCCTCGTCCATGAGCAGCGGGATGCGGTCATGGGCGGCGAGGATCGGCCCATACTCCAACCCCTTCGGATGCACGGCGAGAATCTCGCGCGGGGACATTTTCTCCTCGACCCCCAGGGGGGTGAAGCGGACCTCGTCCTGTTTCACGAGCGCATACGTCACCGGAAACACGATGTGCGGGAGCCGGTAGACCCCGATCGAAACGGTGCGGCGCTTTCGCCCGAAAATCTCGGCCAGCTTCTCCTGGGTCTGCAGGAGTTGCGCCAGCCCTTCGCCGGTCATCGTGTAGCCGACCGCGGTGCAGGCGGCGATGTAGGGCCGTACGCGCTCTAGGCCCTGCATAACCTGAATTCGGCGCTTCGGACGCGGCGTGGGTTTGAAGAACGGGTACGCGGAGACGGCGCCCTGCAACTTGATCCGGATCTGGCGTGCGATCCCCTCGCAGGACCAGAGGTCAGGACGGTTGCTGTCCTGCAATTCGAGCCGTACCTCGCCGGTGTCACTGTCCTGATCCTTCAGCTCGCCCTTGACCAACGGAAGCCAGGCGTCAAGCTGCTCGGCTGCGATGGCCGGCCGACCGACGAGCCGTTCAAAGTCCTTCCGATTGATTGAGATGGTAGGCATTCTTTTTTTCGAGGTTAGGCGTAAGGCGTTAGGCGTGAGGTGAGCAATGGCCCTGACAATTGTTCTTACTGACGCGTCGAGATCTCTGTTCTACCATTTCCCTCTTTGCGCCTTGCCGTGATACCCTTTACGCTCCACGTCTGCCTAGAAATGGCCGCGCGTGGTTCTGATCATTTCCAAATCGGTGGAGAACAGGTCGCGGATGTCATGGATTCCCAGCGCGACCATCGCCATGCGGTCCAGGCCGAGCCCCCATGCGATCACGGGGACATCGACTCCGAGCGGCCGCGTCACCTCCGCTCGGAAGAGGCCAGCGCCGCCCAGCTCGATCCACCCCAGGCGTGGATGGCGGACGTGCAGCTCGACTGACGGCTCCGTGAACGGGAAATAGGCCGGCAGGAACCGGCTTTCCTTGGCCTGCGCGACCTCCCGCGCGAACAGGTCCAGCAGCCCGAGCAGTGTCCGGAAGTTGATGTCCCGCCCGAGCACGATCCCTTCCACCTGGAAGAAGTCGGTGGCGTGGGTTGCGTCCACCTGGTCGTAACGAAAACATCGCGCAATCGAGAAATACTTGCCGGGCACGTTCGGCCCGGAGGCCAGCGTGCGCGCCGAGACCGCCGTGCCCTGGCTCCTCAACACCAGCCGGCGCGCGCGGTCCAGGTCGTACTCGTATCCCCAGCCTGTGGACCCCGTCTCTCCGCCGTTTCGGTGGGCGGCCGCGACCCGGGAGAGGAACGGCTCGGCAATCTCACGCGCATGGGTCGGCTCCTTCACGAAATAGACGTCATGGATGGCCCTGGCCGGGTGGAACTGGGGCATGTAGAGCGAATCCATGTTCCAGAACTCTGTCTCGACGAGCGGGCCGCGCATCTCCTGAAACCCCATGCTCACCAGCTTGTGTTTGACCAGGTCCAGGAACTCGCGATAGGGATGGCGCTTGCCGGCCGAGAGGCGAGGCGGCCGGAGGCTGATCGTGTACTGCCGGAACCGCTTGGTGCGCCAGGCCCCGTCTTTGAGCAGGTCCGGCGTCAGCTGGGAGACTTCCTCTCCGACCCCCTGCCGGGTGATGGCCTCCGCGATCGTCTTCCCTTCGGGGGTCAGCGCGTACCACCGTTCGACCCGCTCGTCGATCCGGAACGGCTCGCGGGCGTTCCCGCGCTTCACGGCATGCTGCTCGATGACGCGGCGCATCGGCTCCGGGAACGCCTGCAGCTCCCGCGTCGAGCCGCGTAGTTGCTGGAAGAGGGAGCGCAGCACTTCGGCCGTCCGGCTTGGAGTCCCGGTCGCTTCGACCTGTCCCCCTTCAGCGATCCGGATCGCGCCATCTTTCTTGAGGGAGCCGATGGCGCCGCTCATCTCCGTCGGCTCCAGCCCCTCGCGAGACCGGATATCCTGGATCGTCAGGCGCCTGCCGGCTTGGCTTGCGTCTCGGATCGCCGAGAGGATGCGCTCCACGGGCGAGTATTTTTCGAAGTAGTGTTCACCGACCTTGGTGAGGGACACGATCTGGGTGATGTGCTCGGATTCCACCCGGATGAGGGATTTGGCCAGCAGCCACTCCACCGCCATGCTGAGCTGGGCTGGCTCGAGCGCCGCCGTTCGCCCGAGTTCTTCCTCGCGGAGGGCCGGCTGCGAGGACTGCGACTGGTGACGGCTGAGCGCGGTCAGGACCTTGATTTCCAGCGGGTGTAGACGGTCGATGAGAGATGCGGTGCTCACGAGACCTCATGACCGCCGGGCGGTCACGGCTCCGGCGGCTCGAGTCGCTTTGTGCATGGCCTGCCCGGCTTGCCGCATCGCTTTGATCGTCGCGCCATAATCAGGGCTGGAAAAGATGGCGGACCCGGAGACTAAGATGTCCGCTCCGGCTCGGACGATGTCAGCTGCGTTTTCCACCTTGACGCCTCCATCCACCTCCAGCGCGGCGCGGCTGCGGGTGCGGTCAAGGAGCTGCCGGGCTCGAGCGATTTTCTCGAGCGTGGAGGCGATGAAATGCTGGCCGCCGAACCCCGGGTTCACGGACATCACTAGGAGCAAGTCGGCATCCGGGAGGATCTCTTCGATGGCGCTGAGCGGAGTGGCCGGGTTGAGCGTCACGCCGGCCTTGACTCCGCGTTCCTTGATGGCCTGCACCGTGCGATGGAGGTGAGGGCAGGTTTCCACGTGGACCGTCAGGTAGTCGGCGCCCGCATGCGCGAACTCCAGGATGAACACGTCCGGGTTGGTCATCATCAGGTGGACGTCGAGGGGAAGCTTCGTCACCTTGCGGAGGGCCTCCACGATCGCCGGCCCCACGGTGAGGTTCGGCACGAAATGGCCGTCCATGACGTCGATGTGGAGGAGATCGGCGCCGCCTTTCTCGACCCGGGCTACCTCGTCCGACAGGCGCGCAAAGTCCGCCGAGAGGATCGACGGCGCGATGCGGACGCTTGGGCGGCTCATGAACGGTCGGACTTTCCGGGCCTGGTGGCCGCCGCTGTAAGGGTCCTCTCCATCGAACGGATGGCGACCTTCTTCAACGTGGCCCTTGGCTCCTTCGACGGCAACGCCGCGTGCCTTGAACAGACGCGAGCGCCACCCCTTGCGGGCTCCGCGCTCGATCGAGCCCGTACTATAGACGAACAGGTGTGAGGCCGCAAGTGGAGTGGCTGCCCGTTGCATGCGGTCTTGCGTCGACCGTTCGCGATGCCGTGCAAGACCCGGCCGCCTCACCGACTCATCACCACCACCCGTTGCACTAAGACTCGCAATGGGTACCTGACCAAAGCTGGCAACGGGTGCCCGACGCAGGCTGGCAATGGGTCCCCGGTCCGCAAACCGGGTACCCGCTGGGCGGGTGAATCTTTATTCATCGCGCCGTGTGCCCCAGGATCAGCCCGGGCGACAGAGGATGCCCCGCTAAATACTGAGACACGGTCATCCGCCGGCTGCTCGCCGGCTGTAACTCCGTAATGGCCAGGAGGCCGCCGCCGGTCGCTACCACGAGCGCGTCTTTGCTTGCCTGAATGATGGTGCCCGGCACCGCCGCACCGGCTGGCCGGGCCACTGCCGATGCGCGTAAAAGGACCCAGCGATCCTCCCCGGCAAATGTGTAGGCTCCTGGCCAGGGGGACATTCCACGCACCCTGTTGGCGATGCCGGTTGCCGTCAGTTTCCAGTCGATCAGGCCGTCCTCTTTCGTCAGGAGGGGAGCGAGGGTCGCTTGCGACTGATCCTGGGGCTGCGGGGTCACCGTGCCATCCTTCAAGCGGCGGATGGTTTCCACCAGCAGTCTTCCCCCGACCTCCGCCAGTCTGGCCGACAGGGCGCCGGCGGTTTCGTCTGGCTGGATCGGGACCCGTTCCTGAAGAAGGATCGCGCCGGTATCCATCCCTTCGTCCATCAACATGGTGGTGATGCCTGTCTCGCGTTCGCCGTTGATGATGGCCCACTGGATCGGTCCCGCGCCGCGGTATTTCGGAAGCAGGGAGGCATGGACGTTGATACAACCTCGCGGTGGCATCCGGAGAATGGCCGGCGGCAGAATGCGCCCGAAGGCGGCCACCACGATGAGGTCCGGCTCCCATGCCTGGAGCGACTCAAGGAAGGCTGGATCCTTCAGCTTAACCGGCTGCAACAGGGGCAGCCCTTCCCGCTCACACACCAGCTTCACGGGCGCCGCCGCCATCGCCTGTCCCCTTCCTTTCGGCCGGTCAGGCTGGGTGACCACCCCGGCGACGGGATCATCCGACCGCAACAGCGCTTCCAGCGAGGGAACCGCGAACGCGGGCGTTCCCATGAACACGATGCGCATGCGGGTCCTTTAACATTCCTTCAGCCCGAAATCAACCGAAGAACCTCGCGTGGAAGTTACCTTGACTAGACCTACGTTTCTTGTGTTAATATTCTGCCGCGGGGTGGAGCAGTCTGGTAGCTCGTTGGGCTCAATCCGCGGGATTAGCATGAGCACTAAGCTCAAAGGGGACATCACCGAACAGGCAGCCATTCTTCACGCGCTGAAGCGTGGCTGGGGAGTGCTGAAACCCATCGGAGACCGGTTGTCGTATGACTTGGTGTTCGATGTGCACAGCACTCTCGTGAAGGTCCAGGTCAAGACCGCTTGGTTCGACGAATCACGTGGCAACTACGTGGTCGATAACCGTCGAACCAAGACAAACCGGCGCGTAATGGTTCGAGAGGTCTACACACCATCGGACTTTGATTTTGCGCTGGCGTACCTGCCGGACCGAGACCTCTTCTATGTGTTCCCCGTCGAGGTGTTCATCAGCTACGCCAGTGAAATCCATCTGGTCGAAGCTGACAAGCGTCAACGAAAGCCACGTTCGGCCGCCTTCCGTGACGCGTGGAAGCTAATCCAGCAATGGGCTGCACATGGGGAAACCCATGTGAGACAACCTGTCAAATTCGGGGAAGCCGTTGGCGGGGTAACCCCGAGCCAAGCTCTGAGGGCTGTGAAGCCAACAGAGAAGGTGTAGAGACTTAACGGCAGGCACCCGAACGGTGGCGACGGCCAGCCGAGGGTGAAGAGAAAGTCCAGACCGCAAACTGGTTCATCCAGGCAGCAAAAGCTGTAGCGGTACGCATAACCCAAAGGTCGGTGGTTCAAATCCACCCCCCGCAACCATCCGGACTTGTCACAAACGACGGCCCTGGCTCACACTCAGTGAGGGCCTTTTGCTTGATTGGCTGGGACCGGCTGCGGCGGGCTACCGAACCAGAGGTCGGGAGAGGTAGGCCGGTCAGGCCGGGCTGCCGCGTCACGAGCGCAGGAAGCTCAGCGATTCCCGCGAGTTTGAAGTTTCGCTAAGAGGGCGCTTCGATTCCGGCGAGAACACGCGCTATAATTACTCCTGGTAGGTCTCTCAATGACAGAACACAGCCCCCACCCGCCTGACTCACGATCGCAGACCGTTCTCATCGTCGATGACGATCCTTCGATCCTGGCACTCTGCCGCAAAAAGCTTGAAGAGCAGGGCTTCAAGGTGCTGCAGGCGAGCGAGAGTCCGGAGGCCTTGGAAACCTGTACCCGGCA
>JAHFEU010000204.1 GCA_023248295.1 Nitrospirota bacterium
GTGACATCGAGACGGTGATCCCAAACAAGCATGCCGAGATTGTCCTCTACTGCGGCGGCGGCTATCGGTCCGCCCTGGCAGCCGAGAGCCTCAGGCAGATGGGTTACACCAACGTCCAGTCGATGGACGGTGGGATGAGGGCCTGGCGTGAGGCCGGCTACCCGATTGAGGGCAGCAGTGCTGAGTAACGAGTGCTGAGTGCTGAGCGGTCAGCGCCGCGTACGGTTGACGTTTAACGTTATTGAACCAAGAGCCATCTCATGTCCCTTTCGCGCCGCGATCTTCTCAGCCGCCTCGGGTTCGGGCTCGCGTTCCTGCCGGGGCTCGCGATGGCGCCGCGCTCCGTCGTGGGGAGCCTGCTGTTCGAGCCCGACGGGGTCCTGGTTCCCGCCAAGCCACTCCCTCCTAATCCGTACACCCGTGATGGGAAGGCTCTGGTCGTGATCGTCCACGGGCAGGAGCCGAGCGCCATGCTACAGACCGGCTTGGAGATGCTGGGCGGAATCGACCGGTTAGCCCTGCGCGGCAAACGGGTGCTGATCAAGCCGAACGTGGTCAACGACCGACCCCCGCCCAGCACGACCAGCCCGCAGGTCATCGCGGCGGTCGTCAAAAGAGTCCGTGAGGCGGGAGCGGGCGAGGTAGTAGTGGCCGACAGTTCCGGCCTCATCCGATTCCCGACGACTGATAACCTGGCGGCCACCGGCGTCCGAGCCGCAGCCGAGGAGGCCGGCGCGCATGTGCTGGCCTTGGAGGAGGAACCCTGGGTCCGGGTGGAGCCGGCCGGAGCGAAATCTTTGCCCCGGTTCTATGTCTCAAAGCCGGTGTACGAGGCGGACGTGTTCATCAATCTGCCCGTCGTCAAGACCCATCGCTTCGCGCATTATTCGTGCAGCCTGAAGAATCTGGTCGGCATCACGCATCCCCGATACCGGCCCTCCGTCGCGTTTCTGGCCGGCGATTGGCAGGAACGGATTGCCGAGCTGAACCTCGCGGTGCATCCCCATCTCACGATCGCCGATGGGACGACGATCATGATTGCTGGGGGTCCCACGAGCGGAACCCCCGCCCGGGCTGATCTGCTGTTGCTCAGCGGTGATCGGGTCGCGCTGGATGCGGTCGGGGTGGCGCTCATCCGCACGTTCGACGCCTGGCCTAAATTGAAAGAGAAGGGGATATGGGAGCAACGTCAGATCAGGAGGGCGATTGAGCTCGGGCTAGGGGCAAGCGGACCGCATCAGGTCGAGCTGCTGACCCGCTCGGTGGGGAGACCCGATGCCGGATTCGACAAGCTCGTTGACACGATCCGCCGAGACCTTGCAACTGTGTAGCCTTCGCGGTCCGCGCCACCTTCGCGCGTTACTTTGCGTCTTTAGCCTCCGCGGCGTCTTTCGCGCACCGGATACCGAGGTAGACGCGTCGGTCGGTAGGGTCGTGCTTGTGGCGGTTGGTGGACCGCACATGGTTCGGATCACTATGCCAGGCGCCTCCTCGAACCACGCGCTCTTTTCCGCTGGAGGGTCCGGGCGGGTTCTTAGGCGGGCTGTTCTTGTAATAATTCTCGTCGTAGAAGTCCTGGACCCACTCCCAGACATTGCCCGCCATCTCATAGGCCCCGTACGGACTCCGTCCATAATCATATTGGTCTTTTTTAGCCAGTGTCGCGGGTCCGTCCCAAAACGTCACGTTCTCGATGCTGAAGTTACTTCGATTTCCGGTGACAGCGTCATTGCCCCATGGGTAGATCCTGCCATCAGTGCCTCTCGCCGCTTTTTCCCACTCAGCTTCAGTGGGCAGGCGGCCGCCCGTCCACTTACAGTAGGCGACTGCATCTTCCCAGCTCACGTTGATCACGGGCAGTTCACCTACCCCATCCAGCATCGCTCCTGCCCGCCAAATACTGAATTTGGGATCTTCGTTCTCCGGGGCGCGGTGGCCTGTGGACCTGACGAAGGTGAGGTACTGGTGGTTGGTGACTTCATATTTTCCGATATAGAAGGGGTCGAGGGACACGCGGTGCTTCGGTGTCTCGTCCGGCTGCGCCGGCCCACCCTCCGCCCCCATCTCGAACTCGCCCGCAGGCACCAGCAGCCATTCGGTGGGATCTTCCCTTGAAGCCTGGGTCTTGGCCAACAGGGCCAGCATCTTCGCGCGCTCAGGATGGGTCTGGGGAGCCAGCGAGAGCCACTTCATGATCGTGTCCTTCGCCTCGGGGCGCAGGAGCTCGGTTTCGCAGATGCCCTTCAGCCGTAACACCGCCTCATCGTCGGGCAGTTGTTTCATCGCCTCCAGGATTTCGATCAACCCGTTTCTGCATTGACCTTGCTGAACCATGTTCGTGGCCAATATCACACGGTCCTTTGCCGATAGGCCCGGGAGCGACTGATAGTCCTCCGCGAGGGCCCTCGGTATTGCGCCGGTGGTGCTCCCCACAAATATCAGCAAGATTCCCCACATGATGCCGTTCGTTCTCCGCCGCATGCCGCCTCCCTTGGTCCCGTTCAGCCGGATGACCGTGTGTCGTGCTATTTATTCTGTCGGTCGAACTCCTTGAGCACTTGATCGGTCAGATCGAGGGTGTCGCGGTTATAGATGACAATCTTGATGGTGTTCTCGCTGCCTTTGTCCACGACGAGCGTAAAGCCGCCCTTCTCGGCGACGGCCTTCGTCGCAGACCCGATCTTTTTCATGTAGTCATCGACTAACTCTTTCTGTTTGAGGGTCAGTTCCTGATTAAACTCCTGGGCGCGCTTCTGATAGTCTTGCAGCTTCGTTCTGAACTGGGTTTGTTTCTCACGCTTCTGCGTCTCGCTCAACGAGCTTTCCTGCTCCTTGAGTTGCTTCTCGATATCCTTCAGCGCGTCTTCGTCGCTGGCGAGCAGCTTTTGCCGGGTCGCGGCGTATTCCTTGAGCCCATCCAACGCGCGTCTTCCGGCCTTCGACTTTTCCAAAACCGCCTGCGGGTCCACCACGCCCACTTTGAAGGAGTCGGCAGCGAACCCGGAGGATGGATAGCAGGTGAGTGCGGAGTGGACGAGGATCGTCATGAGCGCCAGCATCGCCAGTCGGGCATGTCCCTTTACCATATTGCTCATCTCCTTTCCGGCTCGAAATCAGAGAATTGTGACGTGTTCGCCGTTCCACGGAGCGCGGGGAGAATAGCTTCCCGTCGCGCCGATGTCAAG
>JAHFEU010000020.1:0-21900 GCA_023248295.1 Nitrospirota bacterium
CTTTGGCCAGATCTGATTCCGACAGGTTGCGAGTCGGCGGGGTGGTGGATTCCCCGCGAAAGTGCAGCGAGAATCCGAAGGCCGAGGCGAGGCGATGTTTGATGGCGTCAAGACGCTCCTGGGAATCGCACTCGACCATGAGCTGCGTCCGCGTCAGCGTCAACCTCGCCATCACCGACGCCTGTCCGGCCGCGTCCTTCTCTCGTTGCACCCACAGACGCACCGCCTGACCTTTGGCTGCCGCCGGCTTGGCCCCATCGGCCTGCTGTCTCGCTTCAGGCTCCAGCGTCTCCAACTCCGACAGCCCTTCAGCCAGATGCGCGAACTCATGGTGCTCGTACAACGCCACCGCATAGAGATAGGGATGCCCGCTGGGCATACGATAGCGGATGCTGACCACTGCATCGAGCAACGCGTCGAACCGCATCCGCGCGAAGTTCCAGAGCAACATATACCCATAGCGCTTGGCGAACTCCTGCCACTCTCCGAGGTCGAACGAGCCGGACCCCGCTTCCATCTCGCGTCGCCACTGCATCGCAGACTCGTAGAGTGCCCGGCCATCCTCGACGGACAAGACGATCGCGCTCCCGGCCGGCACAACCCTGCCGGAGTCGGGCTCCTGGGGCTCACGGATGAGCCGAGTGAGAAGCACCTGGCCCTGCGTAAGTCCCCCACTGAAGTCCCCCCCTTCGAGATGACACGTGGACCGATCCCCGAGCGAACGAAGGTGCAAGGTCTTTGTGATCCCGTCCCCATCCACAGAGAGAAGTTCGAGGAGGTCCATGTAGGAGTGTTTGAGCGGGTCCAGCCAGGCCCGTTCCTCTTCCGGGACATGTTCGACGATCAGATCGCGCAATTGCTCGATGAGCGTAAGCTGCCCATCCTCGGGGTAGAAGTCCGCATACAGGTAGAGATTGGCCAGCTCGACTTCTCGGGGCAACGGCGCCAGCGGCGACGCGGCCCCAAGTTCGAGGTACGGGCGCAGCGCTCGGCTCATCGCAAGCTGCCGCTGCGCCGAGAAACCCGGCTCGATGGATAGCGCTTCGAGGCGCGCGAGCACGGCTGCGAGCGGGGGCTTGATCGGAACCCACAGGCCCGCGGTGGTCTCACTCGCGAGCTTCATGGATTTCTTCCATCACGATGACTTCGGCCTCGAGCCAGTCGTCCAGCGCCCGCCCCTCCTGCCTCCCGCGCTGTTCGTAGAGTTCGTACGCCTTTCTGGCAATGCGCTCCCCCATCCCATCGGGCAACTCGATCGGGTTGGCTTGCGGAATCGGCCTTGGCGAGGATGCTGACCTGCGTTGAGGCCTCGGCTTCGAAGACACCACTGGTTTTGCAGACTTTTTCATGACCACCTCCAGTTTATCCTTGAACTGGCCGCGCCGCAGTCTCGGGTAGGACCCGCTGATGGCCCGGGCTGAACTTGGGACTTCTCACCGTCAACACGGGACAGGGGGCATGACGGAGGACAGCTTCCGCGACGCTTCCGGTGACCAGATGAGAAAGACCCCGTCTCCCATGGGTCCCCATCACAATCAGATCGCACTCCCGCTCGCGGGCGCAGTCCAGGATCGAGTCCCTGGGCGCTCCGCCACGGACCTCATGCTGCGCGGTCAGGCCCTGCGACGCCAGAAGACGGGCGAACTCCGACAGGCGGGATTGCACGCGCTTCTGCAACTGATGGTCCTCCCTGGCGTGAGAGAGAGTGAAATCGAGTCCGTACGAGACCGGTTCCAAGACATGCAGGATCGTGACAGCGGCCTTGAACTGCTTTCCGACTTGCACCGCGTACTCCAGCGCTTCAAGGGAGCAATCCGAGAAATCCACCGGCGCCAAGATACGTTGGACAGCCATCGGACCCGTGCCCGTCGGGGTCTCCTTCAGCGCGCCGTGGGCTCTTGGTAGCCGGACCGTGAGCACCGGACAGGGCGCACCCCTGACCACGCGCTCCGCGGTGCTGCCCAACAGAACGTGCTCCAGCCCGGTCCGCCCGCGGGTCCCCAAGACTGCTATGTCAGCGCCACACTCTTTCGCCACCTCATTGATTTGCTGGCTTGGAATCCCCAGGGTGATCCGACCCTGGGCCGAAAGGGCGGCGAGCGCAGCCAGGTTGACCAGTTCATCCAGTTGCGGGACGGCCTGCTTGCGAAGCTGTTCAAGATACATCTTGTTAATGTCGTAGTCGGGATCCATCCCCGGGTGGAATTCCAGCACGTGCAGGATGTCCAGCTTGGCCTGATAGGCCTGGGCCAGGAAGACCGCGTACTCTTGAGCCCTTGCCGCGCACTCCGAAAAATCAGTCGCAAAGAGGATCCGATTGACTAGAGGGTTTGTCATCGGTTCTCCAACGAGTTCATCGTCGCGATGGTCTGCCTCACACCGCCTCCACGTTCATGAGCAGAAGTTCGCCCTTCATATTCTGATGGATTGAACACTTGAACTCGTACCGACCGGGGCGGCCGATGGTCATGCGGATCATGGCGGCTCCGGTTGGGTTCAGGAATACGCCTTGGATACCACTTCCGTACGAAATGACCCCATCACTCTCCACTTCCGTCGGGTTGCCCTGGAACACAGAAGAGCCGAAATCGTGTCGGACCTGATCCTCGTTCCGGATCAGGATCAGGATCGGCATGTTGAGCTGGAGTGGAACCTGTTTCGTGACGAAGGTGAAGTCCTTGATCGTCACCTCTACCCGTTGCTCGGTCAGTGCGTCAGCCTGCGTCAGGAAACCAAGCGCCAGGCCCCAGGCACACACCACTGATGAGATCCATGGTCTTGCCCTCGATCTGTATCGTGTGCTCATCGTTCCTCCTTCGTCTACGGCCTCCGGGATAAGGGAACCGTCAGCACCGGACACCCCGCTGTCCGCACCACTTTCTCAGCCGTGCTGCCGAAAAAAATCTTTTCGACGTTGCCTACCTGCCCGCCGTAGCTGCCCATGACGACCAGGTCGACTTTCTCGGTGCGCGCCGTACGCGCGATTTCCACGAAGGGTGACCCCTCCGCGAGGAGCCGTCGGATCTGGACCCCTTTGGCCTCTTCGAAACCCAGCAGGCGGCGCGCATTCAGGCGCGCCTGATGCCGGAGGCGCTTCTTCTGCCCAGCCTCTTCCGAAGGACGCGCCAGCCCCAACATGTTCAGCGTCGTCAAGCTCTTGGTATCTACCACGTGAAGCAGCAGCACCTCGGACTGAAATACACGCGCGAGCGACAGTCCCACCCTGAACGCTTCCTCCGAGCACTGCGAGAAGTCCACTGGAATTAAAATCTTGGGAAAGAGCGGTCCTGGCATATCATCCCCTCTTCATTCACAACGGGTTATCCGCAGCACCGATGGTACTGCTCTTCCGGCACCTCACGCATTCTCGTAAGCGTCTCGTCCACCTCCTCTTCGGACAACGATTGATCGATCCAGGGATACAGGATGGTTTCCTCTTTCTTGTTATGCGCGGAGAGCACGGTGAGCAGCCCCCTCTCGAATTCGTCCGTGTTCGTCTCTCCCTTGACGATCCGATCGTGGATCTGTTCGAGAAAGTCCTTGATCTGCCGGTGCTCCGTGCGCATCACCGCCGTCGGGCCGCGGTCCTCCATTCCCGTGCGGTGCTCGAACAACGGAAAGAGGATTTCTTCTTCCCAGACAATGTGCCGCTGCAGCCCTCGCTTGAATTCAGAAAAGAAGTGTTTGGCTTTGCCGAGATCGCTCCCTTTCACGGCCTGGAATTCGCTGAAGATTCCGTCCAAACGATCATGATCCTGCCCCATAAAGTCTGCAATGATGGTCATAGGCTACTCCTTTCCTCGGCTTCCCTCCAGCAGGTGAGCAAGGGCGGTGCCATCCTGGAAAGAGCACATGGCCAATGGCATATGGCTAATGGCTTAAAGTAAAAGGCCTTTTCCCGAGGCCAGAGTCCGTCAGCCATACGCTCTCTGGGCTCTGCCCCTAAGAGGGGGAGTCCTGCTACAGTCGCGTTCGGTTCCCTGTGGCAGAAGGCCACAAATCCGGAAGCGCGCAACTCTGAACTGGAGACCTGGAAAGTGAGTAGAACTTCCGTCTCGCAGCGCGTTAGGTAGGGATGAGGGTCTCTGAAAGATCGTGGCACCAGTCTTGCTGACCACAAACTGCGTGCACGTGAAGAGGAAGGGAGAGGGAGGGCTGCCGGGTACAGAGGAGTGGAAACATGACGCGAACGCAGTGGCTCCTGCTTGGAGCCGTGATGCTTGGGGTCGCTGTCTTCCTATACCTCGTCATCTTCTGCCCCGTCGAGTGCCACTAAAAAGTGGCTTTCGCCCAACCGGCGAAAGCGAGGTGCAACATGCGATGCGGACGATGTCGCGGTCTCATGCTTGTGGACTACTTTATAGATATGCAGGATAGCAGCGGCCACCTCTGGCTGAGGGCCTGGCGATGTGTGAACTGCGGGGAGGTCGTGGACCCTGGGATCACTCATCACCGGTTTGAACAGCGCTCCCGACTAGCCCGTTTTGTTGAGCGGCTGACGAGGCGACGTCCCCGAATCTACGAGGTCGTTCCGCTCGGCGTTTGAGCGGAAGGCGAAGGAGACGATAGAATCCTGCATGGTCCCGCTTGCGCCGGAATTTTGGAGTATTCCCCATGCTCAACTGTTCCAGCAACTGGACACAACTTCCCATGGTTTAACGAGCAATGAAGCCAGACGGCGCCGCACACTGTATGGTTCCAATCTGCAAAAACCCAAAAGGAAATGGCAACTTCTATTCCTCCTGCTCGCGCAATTTAAGAGCCCGATTACCCTCATCCTTGTCTTTGCCGCAGGCTTGTCATTCTTTCTGGGCGGTCCTGCTGATGCGCTCATCATCCTGACGATTATTTTCGTCAGCGCAGTGCTGGGATTTTGGCAGGAACGAGGAGCAGTCAAGGCGGTCGAGAAACTACTCGCCATCGTGCAGATCAAAACGGAGGTATTGCGTGATGGCACGCCCATGGAGATACCCGTCGAGGAAATTGTGCCCGGGGATGTGGTTGTCCTTTCGGCGGGCGGGAGTATCCCAGGAGACTGCCTGATCCTGGAATCGAGGGATCTCTTTGTCGACGAAGCGACATTGACGGGCGAAACCTATCCAGTCGAAAAAGCGGTCGGCGTGGTGGCGGCGGATGCACCGCTCGGTCGCCGAGTGAACAGTCTGTTCATGGGAACCCATGTGGTCAGTGGGAGCGCAACGGCGGTGGTGGTCGGCATTGGCGCCGCAACCGAGTTCGGCCAGATATCCCACCGTCTGAAATTCAGACCACCGGAAACAGAATTTGAACGCGGCGTCAGGCGGTTCGGCTATCTCCTCCTGGAAGTGACGCTCCTGCTCGTGATTGCCATCTTTGCCATCAATGTGTATTTGGCACGCCCGGTCCTGGATTCCTTTCTCTTTTCGTTGGCACTCGCAGTGGGGCTCACTCCTCAACTGCTCCCGGCGATCATCAGCATCAACCTGGCCCACGGGGCGAAATGCATGGCGCGACAGAGAGTGATCGTCAAGCGGCTCGCCTCGATTGAAAATTTCGGTAGCATGAACGTGCTCTGCTCCGACAAGACCGGCACACTGACCGAGGGAATTGTGCGACTCCACGCCGCGCTCGACGTGGAAGGGACTGCAAGCGATAGGGTTCTGTTCTACGCCTATCTCAATGCCCATTTCGAGACGGGGTTTATGAATCCGCTCGATGAAGCCATCCGCGCGCATCGCCCGTTAGATGTCTCCGCCTATCAAAAGTTGGATGAGGAACCGTACGATTTCGTTCGGAAACGCTTGTCCATCTTGGTCTCAAAAGGCGACCAGCATCTGATGGTGACCAAAGGGGCTCTGCAGAGTGTGCTCGACGTCTGTACGTCTGCTGAGACTTCCCTGGGAACCAATGTCGAGATTGCTGCGATGCAGGAAAAGATTCACCAGCGTCTAAAGGAGTTCAGTCGGCAGGGCTTCCGCACGCTGGGGATTGCGTATCGCGATGTCGGCACCACCATGCGCATTTCTAAAGATCATGAGTCAGGCATGACCTTCGTCGGGTTTCTGGTTTTCTCAGACCCACCCAAGCAGGGCATGGTGGAGACCATCCATCACCTGAAGAGCCTCGGTGTATCGCTAAAGCTCATTACGGGCGACAACCACTTGGTTGCGGCCCATATCAGCCAACGCGTGGGATTCGCCAGTCCAAGGCTTCTTACCGGTCCAGACCTTCACAACATGAGCGATGAAGCTCTACTGAAGCGCGTGAATGAGGTGGACATCTTCGCCGAAGTCGAGCCCAACCAGAAAGATCGCATCATCCTCGCCCTCAGGAAGTCCGGGAACGTGGTGGGCTATATGGGCGATGGGATCAACGACGCCTCCGCGCTTCATGCCGCCGATGTTGGCATTTCCGTGGATAGCGCCGTGGATGTGGCCAAAGAAGCAGCGGACATCGTACTGATGGAGAAGGACCTGGGTGTGTTGGTCCAAGGTGTGCGCGAGGGGAGGACCACCTTTGCCAACACCCTCAAGTACGTCTTCATGGCGACGAGCGCCAACTTTGGCAACATGTTTAGCATGGCCGGAGCATCCCTCTTCCTGCCCTTTCTCCCCTTACTACCTAAACAGATTCTACTGACGAATTTGATGACGGACATTCCCGAAATGACGATTGCAACCGACAGTGTGGATAGTGAACTAATCCACCAGCCGCGGCGTTGGAACATCGCCTTTATCCGAAAATTTATGCTCACGTTCGGCTTTATCAGTTCAGTGTTTGATTACCTCACCTTTGGTGCACTCCTGTTCATCCTCCATGCGACCACAGAGCAATTCAGAACCGGCTGGTTCCTGGAGTCCGTGATTTCGGCCTCGGTGATTGTGCTGGTCATTCGAAGCCGAAGGCCATTTTTCAAGAGTAAACCGGGCAAATATTTGCTGCTGGCCACGCTTCTGATTGCGGGCGTGACCGCGGCGTTCCCATTCAGCCCCCTCGGCGGTGTATTCGGATTGGTCCCTCTACAGATGACCTTCCTCGTGGCCTTGGGGGTCATTGTGCTGCTCTATGTCGTTGCTGCTGAGCTGACGAAGAAAGCCTTCTACGAGAGGGTGGCTTTTTGATGCGTTGATGTGATTCGATGGAATTCATCGCACTGAGGCAGAAGTCAATGAACCCGTCTCGTCGAGTCGAGCATGAGCAGCAGGTCACGGTGACGACCGGTCTCGTCACGCTCCGCGGCATCCTGGGTCTCCCACAGAACCCGCGAGGAGTCGTCCTGTTCGCGCACGGCAGTGGCAGCGGGCGATTGAGTCCGCGCAACACCCTTGTCGCCCGTACGCTGCAGGGCGGCGGGCTGGCGACGCTGCTGCTCGATCTTCTGGAAGAACAGGAAGCCGAGGACCGGCGCAAGGTGTTTGACATTGACCTGCTGGCCGACCGCCTGCTGGCAGCCACCGACTGGTTGTCGCACCACCCAGCCACGCAGGGGCTTCGCCTCGGCTATTTCGGCGCCAGCACCGGAGCCGGCGCAGCGTTACAGGCAGCGGCCCGTTTACCTGAGGCGGTGTCCGCGGTGGTTTCTCGAGGCGGGCGTCCGGACCTGGCCGGACCATACCTGCCGAACGTGGCCGCCCCGACCCTCCTGATCGTCGGAGGAGATGACTTTCCCGTGATCCAGATGAACCGGGATGCCCTGGCCCTGCTCGCCTGCCCGAAGGAGTTGGTGATCGTGCCGGGAGCCACCCATCTGTTCGAGGAACCCGGCGCTCTGGAGCGGGTGGCTGAACTCGCTCTCCGGTGGTTCCGGCGCCATCTTTCGCCGGACTCCGCAGGCGGAGCGTTCTAAGTGGAGGATGGTGTGAAAACGGACGGCGATGGCCACCGGATAGAAGGCGAAGTGCTCGAGGAGAGCCAGAAGCGAAATCTCCAGGAGACAGCGCTCGTCCGGACGGCAGAGCCCCTGCGACCTGTTGCAGAGGGAGAGCCGCCGACCCGTCTCCCGCCACCGCGGAAACGTGTCCGGCTTGGGATGGTGCTCTCGGTCATGTGCGCGATGATCATCGCGGGGGTCGCCTTGTGGAACTGGCTGTCGCCAACCACGCCTCCGGTCAGCTACAAGACGGCGCTCGTCGACCGAGGCCTGATCACCGCGACGGTGACCGCCACCGGAACGGTCAACCCGGTGGTGTCGGTTCAGGTGGGCAGCCAAGTCACGGGCAAGATCAAAGCGCTCTACGCCGACTTCAACTCGGTGGTGACCCAGGGGCAAGTCATCGCTCAGATTGACCCCGCGATCTACCACTCCCGAGTAAATCAAGCCAGGGCTTCCCTCAGCAACGCCCAAGGCGGCATTCTCAAGGCACAGGCCGCGCTGGCGCAGCGCAAGCTCGAACTGGATCGGATGGATACGTTGCGTCGGCAGGAGTTTGTCTCCCAAGCCGACTTGGATCTGGCTCGGACCAACTTTCGCGACGCGGCGGCCCAGGTGGAAGTCGCTCAGGCCCAAGTGGACCAGGCTCAGGCGTCGCTGTCCAACGCCGAGCTGGACCTCGGCTATACCACGATCTATTCGCCGGTGAACGGCATCATCGTGTCTCGCAATGTGGATGTCGGGCAGACCGTCGCGGCCAGCCTGCAGGCGCCGACGCTCTTTGTGATCGCCCAGGACCTGACCAAGATGCAGGTGGATGCGAACGTGAGCGAGTCGGACATCGGCGGCGTGGCGGAGGGGAAAGAGGCGGAGTTCACGGTGGACGCCTATCCGACCACACCGTTCAAAGGCACCGTGGTGCAGGTGCGGAACGCCCCGATCAGCATCCAGAACGTCGTCACCTACGATGTCGTGGTCGGCGTAGACAACCACGACCTCAAGCTCAAGCCCGGCATGACCGCCAACATCTCGATCGTAACCTCGCGCAAGGACGACGCCTTACGGGTGCCGAACGCGGCGCTGCGGTTCAAGCCGCCGGGCGTCCCCATCGAAAAGAAGAAAGTGGTGTGGACGTTCGGAGGGGAGGGCCAACCCCAGACCGTTCCTATCAAGGCCGGGATCGCGGATTCGCTGTTCACAGAGGTCCTGGAGGGGCAGCTCCGCGAGGGCGATCGGGTGATCGTGGGCCTGGAAACCTCCGAACAGGCAGGACAGAAGACTCTCCCGCCGGGCTTCGGCGTCGGCCCAAAAATTCGTTAGGCGTGAGGAGTATGGCGATGAATTTTTTATTGATGACCGTCCAGTTGGCCTTCCGCGTGCTGGGCCGAAATCCCCTTCGGGCCGGGTTGACCATGCTCGGCATCATCATCGGCGTCGGCGCAGTGGTGGCGATGGTGAGCCTCGGCCAGGGCGCCAGCGCCACGGTTCAGTCACAGATCGCCAGTCTGGGGACAAACGTCCTCATCGTCATCCCCGGGGCCACGACGGTCAGCGGCGTCAGAGGCGGCCTCGGCGGCATGTCCACGCTCACAGTGGCGGACGCCAAAGACATCGAACAAAAAGTGCCCGGCGTATCCTCCATGTCCTACGCCATCCGCGACGTGCTCCAAGTTGTCCGTGAAAGCAAGAATTGGCGCGCGCCAGTCGTCGGCACGACCGCCGAGTTCCCGATCATCCGCGAGTGGCCGGTGGCGGAAGGGACGTTCTTCACGCAGTCGGACGAAGACACGGCGACGAAAGTGGTGGTGCTCGGGAAGACGGTCGCGGACAACCTGTTTGAGCGTGGTGAAGACATCGTCGGAGCCCAGATCCGCGTCAAGAACGTGCCGCTTCGTGTCCTGGGCGTGCTGACTTCGAAAGGCCAGACTTTCATGGGCCAGGACCAGGACGACTTCGTCGCCGTCCCGTTCTCGACGGCCGAACGCAAGGTTCTTGGCACGAAATTCCTCGGGACGGTCGGGATCATTCTCCTGGCCACGACACAGCGCGAACAGATCCAGCAGGTGGTGCCGGAGATCAAGGAGCTCTTGCGGACACGCCATCATCTTCAGCCGAACGAGGAAGACGACTTCACGATACGGACGATGGAGGACATCGCCAAGGCATCGGCGGGCGCCAGCCGCACGATGGTGCTGATGTTGCTCAGCATCGCCTCGATCTCGCTGGTGGTGGGCGGCATCGGTATCATGAACATTCTGTTGGTGTCGGTCACGGAACGGACGCGCGAAATCGGCATCCGGATGGCCATGGGGGCCAAGCGCAAGCACATTCTGTTGCAGTTCTTGGTGGAGGCGGTCATCCTCAGCACGGTCGGCGGGGTGGTCGGGGTGCTGGCGGGCATCTTGGGGGCGCGTCTGGTCACGACCGTCGCTGGATGGCCCGCCATCGTCTCGATGCAGGCCGTTGCGGTCGCGTTTCTGTTCTCGGTCGGGGTCGGGATCTTCTTCGGCCTGTACCCGGCCAACAAGGCTTCGCGGCTCAATCCGATCGACGCGCTGCGATACGAGTGAGGGTGTCCGAGCGGAAGGGTGGTGGTCAAGGGTGATCCAGATGCTGAATGGAGCGATCGCCCGGCGCCTCCGGGAAGTGGCTCTGCTCCTCCATGAGCAGGGCGCAAATCCCTTCAGGGTCTACGCGTACCGTCATGCGGCGGAGACGCTGGACCGGCTCGACCGACCGGTGACGGAGATCCTCGAGACAGAAGGGATGGAAGGTCTCCGGAAATTGCCCGGGATTGGCGAGAGCTTGACCCGGTCGATCCGGGACCTTGTGAAGACGGGCCGGCTGCCCATGCTCGACCGGCTGCGGGGCGAAGCTGACCCGGCGGCGTTGCTGATGTCCGTGCCGGGGATCGGCAAAGCCTTGGCCAAGCGTCTGCACGACGATCTCGGCATTGAGACGCTGGAGGAACTGGAAATTGCGGCTCATGACGGACGTCTCACCGAGATTGCAGGGATCGGAGAGAAAAAGTTGGCAGGGATCATCGACTCCTTGGTCAGTCGGCTGGGACGCCTGCGGGAACAGGGTCGGCTGTCTGCGACTGACGGGTCACCCCCTGAGCCCCCCGTTGAGGAGCTGCTCGATGTGGATCACGAGTACCGTGAGAAAGCAGCGGCAGGGCAGCTTCGAATGATCGCACCTCGGCGGTTCAACCCGACCCACGAGGCCTGGCTGCCGGTCTTGCACACACAGCGCGACGAGCGGCACTATACGGCTCTGTTCTCGAATACTCCGCGAGCGCACCGGATGGGCACAACGCGCGATTGGGTAATCCTGTACTATGAGGACGGCTGCCGGGAGCGGCAATACACCGTGATTACGGCTCAGCGGGAGCCTCTCAAGGGCCACCGCATCGTCCGCGGCCGGGAAGGCGAATGTCTGGCCTACTATCAGAAGCAACACGCTGGGCAGAAACTCGAAGCGGCCACCACGTCAGGATAGTCGGGACAACCGGTCAGTAAGGGGGATGAGCCATGCGGACTTTACTCGCAGTGGACGGGTCGGATCAGTCCTACGAAGCAGCTCGGGCGCTGGCCCACCTCTCTCCGGCCGAACAACTGATCGTACTGCACGCGGTGGATGTTCCAAAGCCGGCCTACCCGATGATCCTGCCGGAAGTCGCTCAGGAGATTTACACCACGCTGGAGCGCACGATGCGCGAGGACGGAGAGAGGCTGTTAAACAAGATCAGCTCGATTCTTCCCGAACACACGGGACCGGTGTCGAAGCGCCTTGAGGTCGGCAGGGTGGTTGAGGTGATCCTGGCGGTTGCTGAAAAAGAGGAGGTGGATCTGATCGTGCTAGGAGCACGAGGCCTCGGCCCATTCAGAGAGCTGGTAATCGGGAGTGTCTCGCACCGTGTCCTCATGCATGCGTCCTGCGCGACACTGGTGGTCAATCGGCCGTGGCCATCGTTGCGCCGGGTTCTTCTGGCGGTGGAGGGGCCTCAGGATGCCGAATCGGCCTGTCGGTTTCTTGCCTTGAGACCCTTCCGAGGGCCGGTGGAGGTGACGGTCCTGACCGTCTTACCGTTCGCCCAGCCGATCTGGCCGGCAGGTGTTTCGGATTCGGAAGCGCTCAAGGCGAACCTGGTCAAGTCGGCAAGAAACTTCGCCTGGGACGTGGCGACGCGCCTGACCGGGCACCACTGTGTTGCGACGGCTGCGGTGGCGCAGGGCGCCCCCGCGGTCGAAATCCTCCAGGAGGCATCAAGAACCAAGCCGGATTTGATCCTGCTGGGTTCCCGAGGCCATGAGGGACCGACTCGGTTCTTGCTCGGAAGCGTCTCGCACGCCGTGTTGCATCGAGCGCCCTGCCCTACGCTGGTGTTCCGATAACAGGAGGCACACATGACCATCTTACGAAGGCTCAAGGATTACCTCGATGACCAAAAAGTCCCGTATGAAATCTTGACCCATCAGGAGGCATTCACCGCCCCTGAGATCGCTCAGATGCTGCATGTGCCGGGAAAAGAGATGGCCAAGGTGGTGATGGTGAAGGTGGGTGAGCGGTTTGTGATGGTGGTGATCCCGGCCAACTCGAAAGTGGATCTCACGCGACTGAAAGAGATCTTCAGAGAGACCCCGGTAAGATTAGCGACCGAGGATGAGTTCAAGGGGCTTTTCCCCGATTGTCAAGTGGGGACGATGCCGCCGTTCGGCAATCTCTACGGGCTAGAAGTGTATGTCGATCGGTCGCTCACGACAGACGAGGAGATCGTGTTCCAGGCGGGAACGCACAAGGAGGCGGTGAAGCTCCGGTACCAGGACTTTGCCAATCTTGTGCATCCGACGGTGGCCGAGTTTCATCAGTCGCCGACCAAGTTGTCCGGGAAGCCAGGCTGAGGTCACCTGGCGACTCGTGGCGGTCGGCACGTTCCGGAAAGGGAAGCGGTGACCACGTGTCGGTGCCAGAGCGCGGGAGAAGGGCGCTGACGATTCCCTGCGTGTGAGCGACCGGTCTACGTGAAAGGAGAGGCCCATGCGAATCCTCCTGGCAGTCGATGGCTCAGACCAATCCTATGAGGCGACGCGAGCGCTCGCGCACCTGCGCAAGGCCGAGTTGGTGCTCGTGTTGCACGTGCTGGACGTCCCGGAGCCGGCCTATCCCACCATGGTGCCGGAGGCAGCCCGCGATTTGTATGCGACCGTGGAACGCGCCATGCGCGAAGATGGCGAACGGTTGCTCAAGCGAGTCGCGTCGCTTCTGCCGATGAACACGGGACCGGTGACCACACGCCTCCAGGTCGGGAGACCAGCCGACGTCATCCTGTCCACGGCTCAGGAAGAGCGGGTAGACCTCATCCTGGTGGGGGCCCGAGGAGTCAGCCCCGTTCGGGAACTGGTCCTGGGCAGCGTCTCCCACCGGCTCATCACCTACGCCTCCTGTCCGACCTTGATCGTGAGCACGGCACTGCGCTCGTTGCGCCACCTCCTGCTTCCCCTCGAGGGGCAGTATGATGCCGAGGGAGCCGTTCGGTTCCTCCAGACCAAGCCGTTCAGGGAGGCGATGGAGGTGACCCTGCTGAAGGTCGTGCCCTTCGGCCAACCGCCGTGGCCGGTCAGCGTCCAGGTCGCCGAATCAATGGAAAAGGAGGCCCTCGAACGTGCGCGTGACTTCCTTGATGAGGTCGCCTCCCGCCTGTCCGCCCCCGACTACCGCACCAAGGTGGTGGCGATGGTGGGAACGCCCGCGGTCGCCATCCTGCAGGAGGCTGCGAAGCTCAAGCCGGACTTGATCCTGATGGGCTCCAGTGGGCGCCGAGGCGTGACGCGCTTTGTGTTGGGCAGCGTGGCCCACGCGGTCGTGCACCGAACCCCCTGCCCGGTACTGGTGTTTCGATAAGCGGGCCGACTTCAGCCAAGCCGGCGGGCACAAGAGCGGTTGTGCGGACATTCATCCGTCCGTTTTGGGGGCGGATGCCGTGAACCGCTGCTCTTGCAAGGCCGCCATGATCAGGCCGGCGGCGACGGCCGGCGTCATCCGGGTGCTATCAATGCGGACCTCCGGTGCCAGCGGGGGCTCGTAGGGATCCTGGAGCCCCGGGACTGTGGCTGACTCACCGGCCAGGCCCTTCTGATACGTCCCCTTCCGATCACGAGCCATGCAGACTTCAAACGGACACTCGACCACCACTTCCATGAAGCGGGGAATCAAACTGCGCGCGAAGTCTCGGTACGCCCGCCGGTTGGCAGTGGCATCGAAAACCACAGGAACGCCATGCGCCACCAGCCGGCTGCCCATAAACGCCAGCGCGCGGTAGAAAAGCGCGCGTTCCTCGGGTGAGTACGTTGGTGCCGGTGTCAGGACCCGGCGCACTGCATCAGACTCAAGAACCTCGACACGCAGGTCGAGAGCTTCAAGCCGAGGCCTGAGCGCGGCGGCGATCGCGCTCTTGCCCGAAGCTGGGAGTCCCGTCAGCCAGACCGCGAATCCGCTCATTCCTTCCACCTCTGTTCATCCCCTGCAGTACCGGTTCACGTCGGCGGGGTCGAAGCGCTCGGCCGCTAAGACATTCTCGACAAATCGGAAGATGCTTCGGCGGACCTTAAGGGACAAGTGGGGATACCACAGTGGGCTTGCAATGACCAGCCCTCGGAACGCGAAAAACGGAGCGGCTGTTTCCGTCACGCCCGAATCTCTACTGTCGGCCATGTAGCGGTCCCAGAACTCGCGGAACAGCACCTCGAACGGTCCATGCAGTCTCCCCCAGCGGCGTAGTGAGAAGAAGAGATAGTTGATCGTCATCGCGGTCACATCGTCGGCCGGCTCGCCCCATTCGCCCCGCGAGCGGTCCAGGACGGTAAAGTCGTCCCCTCGCCGGAAGAGCACGTTCCAAGGATGAAAATCCCCGTGGACCTGCGCTAATCGGCCTGCTCGGTTTCGCAGCCGCCAGCGCCAACGATTGCTGGCTTCCTCAGTGGTCCGCAGCAGTTCCTCTGTGATGAACCCGAATCGGGAGGGATAGCTATCCGTCAGGCCCATGATGCATTCGCCGTGGCCGATCAGCTCCCGGAGCCGACGACGGTACAGGTCCGGATCTCGCCGCTTAACTTGATGGATCTTAACGAGATACCGGGCAAGCGCCTTGGCCCGATCCCGGTCCACTTGCAACAAGCGGCCGGTGCGAGCCAGGCGTTCCAGATCCACGTGATAGCTCGTGCCATCAGCCCACTCCGTCAAGACAAAGAACTCGCGAGCCGGTGCTATCGAAAAGAGTGATCCTCGAGCGGTAAACGCGCCGACGTCCAGCGCTGGGACGTGACGGGGCAGTCGTCCGTAGGAGTCGTAATCCCAGAGCAGCGCCTGCGCGCGATCGGCCGGATGCTCGTGCCCGAAGGGGCCTGGCTTCATCGTTTCAAGCACCGTGCGGTGGATCTTCCCATTGCTGCGAAAGGTCAGCCGAATCGGTGACCCGTACCCATAGCCCTTGACGGCAGAGGCATCGGTTTCTTTCCCGATTGGACCGAAGGACTGCAACTTCACCCCCGGCCCGAACCGCTGTTGCACGTACTGTTCAAGCTGCTGTCGCCGTAGCGTTGGCATATCTTACTGATAAAAGCAAAGAGCATTCCGCGCCACGATGTGAGTCTTTGGGCTCCCTTCGAGCAAGAACTGCTGCATTCGGCTCCACACTGAGGAGCCCCGAGTGAGGAATAATGCCCCAGTCACGCTGCTCGTCGCTGACACCAATGACCCGTTTTTCGTTGAAAATACGTCGGCCTGCAAGAAATCATCACCTGCACGGCCGAGGCATGCTCATTGCTCAACCGATTGTCCGACACGACACCAGCACACTAAGTAAGGAAAAGCAATGGACTTCCACATTGAGAGCCGGAACGTAGCCATGACGCCACGGTGGAAGGCCGAGATTGAGGCACGGACGGCCGACCTCCAGGCCGGCCATGACGACCTGATCCACGGCCGGGTCACCCTGACAAAAAATCGCCATCATAAGAAGACCCGACGTGTCGCCGAAGCGATGGTGGTCATGACCTTGCCCGGCCGGCATACGATTACCGCCAGAAAGGAAGAGGAGACCTTTGAGGAGGCGATCCGGGCCGCCTTTTCCGCGGTGGAGATTGAATTGCGGAAGTACCGAGAGAAGCGAGCTTCCACAGAAGTCCGACTGCCACCGGTTCCACTGCGCGGCGTGATCTGCAAGCTCTTTCCCCTGGAGGGCTATGGGTTCATTCTCAAGGAGGGCGGAGGGGAAGTGTATTTCCACAAGAATGCCCTGCATGGTCTGAAGTTCGAGGAGCTCGAAGATGGCCTGGCGGTGGCTTTTAATGTTGAGGAAGGCAAGAAGGGTCCGCAGGCCACGACCGTCAACCCGGTACCGATGGTCCAGGGCAAAGGTTGAGCCATGCGACAACACAATGAGCTCGGGCAACCGGGTGCTGGCCCGGGCGCTGGCCTGGCTAACCAGTATGAGGGGAGCACCCATTTAACCGAAAGGAGGCATGATATGAAGAGAGGATCGCACATATTCAAACCATTACTGGCCTCTATGGCGTTCGCCATGGTGGCTCTGCCAGGCCTCGGAACAGACACGACATCCGTTGCGCAGGCGGCAGAAAAGATGAAGATCGAAGTGGTCATGAAGGACAAGGCGTATCAGGTGACCGGCCACACGCTGCCGGGATCACTCACGAGCATCGTCCTCAAGAATGAGGACACGATAGAACACGGTTTCACCTCGCCTTTGCTTGACGGGGTGACGGTTCGGATGGAAGGCGAAGGCATTTCCCTCGAAGGGAAAGGCGTGAAAGCCTACCACGTGAGGCCGGGCAAGTCGCTGACCCTCCATTTCACCAAGTTCAGCAAGGAGGAGCCCGAAACCCAGAGATTTGTATTCTGGTGCGACCTGCATCCGGAAATGAAAGGGGAAATCTTCGTCATCGAGACCAAGGGCGAGATCGGAGGCGGTTGAGCTCATGCCCCGAAAAGGCCCGCTGTTCGGAACGGGTTGCGCGAGGCCGGTCGTGCAACCCATCACTGTCGTGGCAAGAAAGACCAAGCCTTGATCCTGCTGGCTGAGGAAAGACGCGCCGATCATCACTCATGACACGCAACCACGTGCGTTTGGTCCCATGATCGAGAAGTTTAAAATTCCAGCGACAATGCTCTCACCGCAAGTCGAGGCAGGACAGCTCGGCTTTGCGGACACCAGGGAGTTGCCTCCGCTGGAGGAGCCTATCGGGCAGGAGAGAGCCATCGAAGCCCTGGACTTCGGCCTGCGCATGCAGAGCCCGGGTTTTAACATCTACGTGTCGGGTCCGATCGGCTCCGGCAAGTGGTCAGTGGCCAAGGAGATGGTGGCCCGGCTGGCCCGCAGCGCCACGACCCCGCCTGATCTATGCTTCGTGAACAATTTTCACGACCCTTCCCGACCGTGCTGCCTCTCGTTCCCCGCACGTCAGGGTCGCGAGTTTCGGGAAACCATGACGAACCTGGTCGAGGGTCTTCGTCGGGACCTTCCAAAGATCTTCGAAAGTACCACCTACATCGAGGCGAAAGCGAAGATCGTCGAAGAGACCGAAGCCCGAAAGAAGGCGCTCTTCCGGGAATTGACGGAGCTGAGTCGGGAGCGAGGATTTGGTTTCCAGGAGAACCCGATGGGCTTCATACTGATGCCGCTCCGGGCCGGCCGGCCGCTGTCGGACGAGGAGCTCGCAAGCCTTCCGGAAGCCAAGCGGAAGGAGCTGGATGAGAAGGAAACGGCGCTTCAGAGCGAGATCCGGGAATTTCACGTGCGCGCCCATGCGCTGGAACACGAGGCCGAGCAGCGTATCCGGGACATGGACCGCCAGGTGGTCAAGAATCTGCTGATCGGCCGATTCGAAAAGCTGCGCCGTTCGTATGAGGGACTCCCGAAGGTGCTCGAGTACCTGGAGTGGGTCCACGATGATGTGCTCGCGAACTACAAGGATTTCCTTCCCCGTCAGGCCCTGCCCTTGCCGCTCTCGATCATGGATTCAGCCGGACGGGCGCCTGATCTGACACGTTACCAGGTCAACCTCATCGTGGAGCACGCCGGCGAAGGAGCACCGGTCGTGGTCGAGTCGCATCCCACCTACGCGAATCTTATCGGCAAGATCGAGCGGAAGGCCCACTTAGGCGTGGTCTATTCCGATTTCATGGACATTCGCGCGGGCGCGATCTTGCAGGCCGGCGGCGGGTTTCTGTTATTGAACGCCCTGGACGTGCTGCGACAGCCGTTCGCCTGGGATGCGGTCAAGCGCGTGATCAAGACGCGCGAGGCGAAGATCGAGGATCCCGGCGAGTTCGTCGGCTTCTCCACGATGGGGCTGCGGCCGCAACCAGTGCCCGTGGACGTCAAGGTCATCCTGGTTGGCCCACCGATCATCTACCATCTCCTGCAAGCCTACGAGGAGGACTTCCAGAAACTGTTCAAGGTGAAGGCTGACTTCGATGTAGACGTCTCCAGGGACGAAAACCTAGACCGGCTCTACGCCAGGTTCGTAGCCGGACTCTGCCGGCAGGAGGGACTCCCGCACTTTACGGCCGAGGCAACCGCCGAGGCGATCCGGTATGCGAGCCGCCTGGCCGAGCGCCGCGACCGGCTCTCGCTGCGGTTGAGCCTGCTCAGCGACGTGATCCGGGAAGCCGGATTTTGGGCCAGCCAGGAAGGCCACACGTTGGTGTCCCGGTCCGATATCGAGACCGCCATTGCCCAGAAACGACACCGCGCCAACCTCCCCGAGCAGTGGGTCCAAGACGAAATCAAAGAAGGCACGCTCATTGTCGATCTCACGAGTGAGGTGGTCGGGCAGATAAACGGGCTCTCGGTTCACCTCTTAGGCGACTACGCGTTCGGCCGACCGTGCCGGATCACGGCCAGGACCTTTGTGGGCACCAAGGGCGTCATCGACATCCAGCGGGAGGCGGAGCTCGCCGGCCATGTCCACAGCAAGGGCGTCATGACGCTGGCCGGATTCCTGGCCGGCAAGTTCGCCGGTTCGCATCCCTTCGCCCTCAGCGCCACGCTGACATTCGAACAGACCTACTCCGAAGTCGAGGGAGACAGTGCCGCCGTGGCGGAGCTGGCAGCCGTGTTGTCCAGCCTGGCTGATGCCCCCGTGCGGCAGTACCTAGCCGTCACGGGGTCGGTCAATCAGCTTGGCGAAGTTCAACCTATCGGAGGAGTTAACGAGAAGATCGAAGGCTTCTTCGATGCCTGCCAGAAACGCGGGCTCAGCGGGAATCAGGGCGTGATCATTCCCGCGCGCAACACGAAACACTTGGCCTTACGCCGTGAAGTGGTCGAAGCGGTCGAGTCTGGAAAGTTTGCCGTCTACGGCGTCAATACGGTGGAGGAGGCCTTAGAGCTATTGACTGGAATCCCGGCAGGAGTAAGAGGCCCCGAGGGGCAGTACCCGGAAAACACGCTCTACGGCCGGGTGGCGCGTCGGTTGGAGGATATGGCGAAGGCGGTCGCGGCCTGGGGCCAGCATCAGGCGACGGAAGCGACACCCAGCGGGTGACCGTGACCAAGCCGGTGTGAGGGGAGAGGCCATGCCCATGTATGACTACAAATGCTTGGACTGCGGGAAGGAGTCACTCGTTGCCATGACCTTGAAGGAGCACGAAAGTGGGATCGTCACCTGCCCCGCCTGCGGCAGCAAGAAGATGGAGCAACTGATCACCAGTTTCATCGCCAGGACGACCAAGAAAAGCTGAAACGACCGACGAAGAGGACTCCAAGCGCAAGGGGGGAAGCGACCGTGGCGGTGAACCTCATTTCGGTGACGGTCCAGAAACCTGACACGGTTAACGTCATCCTCGGCCAGGCGCATTTCATCAAAACGGTGGAGGACCTGCATGAGACGCTGGTCAGCGCGGTTCCCGGCATTGCCTTCGGTCTGGCGTTCTGTGAATCCTCGGGTCCGTGCCTCGTGCGGTGGAGCGGAACCGATCAGGAGCTGACCGAACTGGCACGGAGCAGCGCGAAGGCGATCGGGGCCGGGCACAGTTTCATCATTTTCCTGCGCAACTGCTATCCCATCAATGTGCTCCCGGTAATCCGCCAGGTACCCGAAGTGTGCAGCATCTATTGCGCAACCGCCAATCCAGTGGAAATCATATTGGCCGAGACACCTCAGGGGCGTGGCATCCTGGGAGTGGTGGATGGGGAAGTCTCCAAGGGGATTGAACAGGAGGAAGACATCACTGCCCGGAAGGCACTGCTCCGAAAATTTGGTTACAAGCTCCAGTGAGGTCTGTGTATCAGGACCAGTGGCTGTTGACCGGCTGGCGGGGTCAGTCAAGACATGGGCAGGCAAGTATGGAGCGGCTGCAGACGGTGTTCATGAGGCAGACAGGGGATCGCATCGAGGTCGAGATTGCGCTGGTGATCACAGTAAAATACAGGCGTGGATAAGCAATGAAGCAGCTCACCGAAATGCTGGCACGGACGGCCGATGGCGCTTTTCTTGTGGACCAAGACGGCAAGGTCATGTACTGGAATCGAGCCGCCGAGCGCCTGCTGGGCTTTCGGGCCGAAGAAGTCATGGGCCGTCCTTGTCATGACGTCTTGCGGGGGGAGACGCTAGGCGGGCATCCCCTCTGTTCCGCCAACTGTTCGATCGGAAGGCGGGTTGCCTGCGGTGGGGCGGTGCGCAACTTCGACATGCAGACTCACACCAAGGCCGGCCGGATGATCTGGCTGAACGTGAGTTCCCTCCCCGTCCCCTCCAGGAAGAAGGGCCAGTTTCTGGCGGCGCACCTGTTCCGCGATATCACCAAGCAAGCCAAAGTCCACCAGTTGGTTGACGAACTGCATGCGGCTCTGTGCACCGTCTCGTCTCCGAGCCCGGACCCGCACGCGGGCCAACCGCCGGAAATCCCCGTGGCCCTTCCGCTGAGCGGACGGGAGCGGGAAGTACTGCGTCTGCTCGCATTAGGCAAGAACACCAAGAGCATCGCCGATGCCCTGTGCATCAGCCCCGCGACCGTGCGCAATCATATCCAGCATATCCTCGAAAAACTCGGCGCTCACAACCGGCTGGAGGCACTCGCGACCGCGTTCCATCCCGGCGTGCCCTCCCAATACCCCAGCAATCGTTAGGTGTCAGACGTAAGGCGTGAGCAGTTTCCCCTGACGCCGGGGACCCGTTGCATTCTTGGAGCAACGGGTGCCCTTCACGCCTCACAGCTTTAATGCAATTGCCTCAACCGCAAAAATGATGCACCCGACTTATTGTCACGGGAGGCCAAACGACGTATTTTAAAAGTGTAATCATCGTTTGCGTCCTGATTGATCACCCATAAGGAACTAAGCAAGAGTGGGTGTTGGTGAGAATCAGGGAAGAAAGAAACGAAGGTTCCGAAGAGGTGAATGAGCAGACTTTCAAGGAGGGAAGGAGGTGAACAGACAGCATTTGAGCAGAGCAGACTGAAGGACCGATCGAGGGCGGAAAGCGAGTCGAATTCGTGTGTTCGACCATCTGACCCTGGCTTCGTCCGGTTCACGATGCGAGGGAGAGCTTTGAGAGAAAGAAAGGGGGATAACAGATGACATCGGCTGCGAAACATAGGCTTCTGCTGGCAGCCCTGGTGGGTGGACTGGCCTTGGTGTTGATGCCGCTCACGGTCGAGGCTGCGTCGGGAAAATGGATCGATGAGATCACCGCGCTGACGATGGACCACCAAGAGCTCGCCAAGCTCTCAGGTAGGGAGAGGGGATATGACGACTACCTCGAGCAGATCGCGATCGTGCGGGTGGCCCTTACCGCCGGCGACGTGAAACGTACGAACGTAGCGATGAATCGGCTCATGGATATGCTGGAGGCCGATGCTAAAGGCGGGGGAATTCCCGTCTGGTCGGCGAAAACCATCTTCGATTTCTGTGGGAAGGTGACGCCGAACGCGTACCATGACTACAGGCGTCACAATCCTGAGCTGTCGAAGGGTGGGTTTGACTACTGGGCTGATGAGGTGTTCGATCCTGGCGATTCCGGTTAACCTTT
>JAHFEU010000020.1:22000-23707 GCA_023248295.1 Nitrospirota bacterium
TGGCGATTCCGGTTAACCTTTAATGTGTACAGGAGTAGGACCTCAGCAGTTCCAGTTGAGCTCTCCCAGCCAAGTGTACCGGACGAAGCTGGCATCGGATGGACGAAGACACAAACACACGGGCGAGCAAAGAGGAAGACGATGCTGAGCGGTGAGCGAGGGGAGGTGCGGCGATGAGATGTCTCGATCAGAAAGATAGGGCGGTGATGGCCGAGGCTGCCACGGTTGTTGGAAGCGCCATCCAGATGGAAGTTCAGAGTCGAACGCTGCTCGCGGTCCATTGTGGCATTCCGGGGCAGCGAGCTCGAACTTCCTGCCCCTTTTTGCTACGACGCTCAGACTCGAGGTAGTTAGGTCTACCCACTCCTCCTCGCGGAAGTTCACGCAGAACAGACCTCCTCTCACTCGATTACTCCCTGGCATTCCCCTTGCTGCATATTTGCTTAGAGGCTGACGCTACTTTCACGCAGCTAGCCCTCTTTGCTGTGAGGCAGTAAGCTGCGGTAGTCTGGAGCCAGTCCGCTAATGCGGTGAACGCAGCCGTTCAATCGGCCAGGAGGTCGCCATGACGATCTTACAAAGGCTCAAGGATTATCTCGACGGGCAGAAGGTTCAGTATCAAGTCTTGACCCACCAGGAGGCCTATACCGCGCCTGAGATTGCCCATAAGCTCCATGTGTCAGGGAAGGAGCTCGCCAAGGTAGTGATGGTGAAAGTGGGAGAGCGCTTTGTGATGACGGTCCTACCATCCAACTTGAGGTTGGATCTCAAGCGACTCAAAGAGGTCTTTGGGACCAGTCAAGTGCGACTAGCCACCGAGGAGGAGTTCAAGGGGCTGTTTCCAGACTGCCAGGTGGGGACGATGCCGCCGTTCGGCAATCTCTACGGTCTGGAGGTGTATGTGGACCAGGCTCTTACGGCCGACGAGGAGATTGTGTTCCAAGCTGGCTCCTACGTCGTGGCGATGAAGCTCCGGTACCAGGACTTCGCTAATCTGGTCCACCCTTCGGTGGTCGAATTTCACGCGTCTTACTCAGAGTCCAAGACCGGCTCCTGAGAAGCAAGATCGAGCACACGCTGTAACGAAAAAGGGATGATATTCGCGATGGGGGGCTTGGGCCGGCTCAGAAGAGGGGGGACTCATGGCCAAACAGAACGAGAAGGCTCAGAAGAACGAGGAGACCGAGAAGGCCGAGAAGAAGCGACCGTTCGAACTGCGCCATAACTGTCTGATCTGCGGGAAGCCGGGACCGGAGACGATCTGTGAGCATTGCAAGATCGTTGTACAGGCCGAAGCTGTAGCGAAAAAGCGAAAAGGCGAAAAGGCAGGCGGCGGACCACCCCTGGGCCGATAGCGGTCGTGCTGGGTCTTCTATCGTCGTCCGCTGAACCCGACACCGCTGCTATGCTGATGCTGAGCGACCGAACAGAACAGTTTCTACGAAGCGTGAAGACCTTCATCACGATCGGTCCCAAGGGTGAGAGCACGGCTGTACCGGCCGGGCCAACGGCGACTTCAGGGCGGCCAGTTGGAGGGACCGCGATGAAATTCTCCCTGATCCATCTTTCCGGAAGCCGCAGGGGCGAGACACTATACTGCGAACATCCCCATCTCATTCTTGGCACCGACCCGCGTGCGGACGTCTCTTTTCCGGCTGATGGTCAGGATCCTGTCGCTCCTCTCCAAGCTGAAGTGTTCCAGACTGA
>JAHFEU010000021.1 GCA_023248295.1 Nitrospirota bacterium
CAGAGCAACGGGTCCCCGGTATGCCTCCTCCTCGCGCGAACGCGCCGGGTACCCATTGCGCTTCGGTTGCAATGGGTGGGCGCGACGCGACTGCCGGGGACCCCTTGCTCTTAGGGAATGCAAGGGGTGGACGCCACGAACCGTCATGAGTAATGCGGGTTAACCGATCGCTCCAATCTGCTCCAGTTCTCGCAAGAGACCTCCGGTTTCCTGAATCGAGAGCCCACTCATCCGAGCCAGTTGGTCGACACTTCGCTGACCGTCGGCTGCTTCGACCAGCACCCGGATGTCTTGTGAGCAGCGGACCACGGTGACCCGCCCGTGGCGGGCGCGCGCGACGAGCAGGCAGGTGGGGGCCTGGTTCGCGATCGGGAGAGGTGAAGCTCCCTTTCGCAGGTCGGCGATCACGCCGGGGATGTCCCAGTCCAGTTCTAAGAGCCGTGTGGACGGGGTACGACGCGGCGTTCCGACCTGACTGCCGCAGGAAGTTGGCGCCCCGGCCTCTACTCGAAACATCGTGGCGTGGTACCGGACCAGATCCCTCCAGTAGGGAATCGCGCGTCTGATCGCCGCGTCGTTTGCGATGAGGGAGTCTTCAATCAGCGAGACCAGGCGCTCAGCAGTCGCGGGGGTCCCTAAGACCGACTGATCGAGCGAGGCCAGCCCTGCTGGTGTATCGAGGACGGCCAGGGGATCACGGCCTGTGTGTGCTGCCAGGATACGCACGTGGCGGAACAGCCTGGCGATCCGCTCGCGGTAGTAGTGACGTGCAAGAAACCGGGCCATGCGGCACAGGCGCTCACCGGACACGCGTCTGAGCACCACCGACTCCTCGCGGCCCAGCACCACACGGGCGCTGGTGTCTCCGGTCAGCAGCCGCGCGCGAAGCGGCCCGTCGCTCAGCACGGTAAGCAGCGCATCGTGGAGAGAGCGGCCGGTCATGCGCGTTGCCCGAAGCGTTCGCGGAGCATGCGCACCCCGGCCAAAAGCGTCTCAGGGCGGAGAGAGGGGCTGAAGGCGTCGAACGTAATCGCGCGGAGTCCGGGCGCCCGCGCGGCCGCCAGCTCCGCCAGATCCAGGATTTCCGAATTCGGAAGGATCGGGGCGATCCACGGTTCCTCCAGGTCCGGGTCAGGCGCACAACCGGACACGTGCATCTCGATGACCCGCTCAAGCGGGAGCTGCAACAGCAGCGAACGCGGGTCCCGGCCGGCAAACCAGGCCGAGAGCCAGACGTGGACGATGTCCAGCAGCAGGTGGCAGCCCGATTGTTCGCAGAGACGGTGCAGAAACTCTGGTTCGCTCATCTGGGGCGAGTCGAGGTGCAGGTAGGTAGGAATCGGTTCAACCGCGAGCGGCACACCGAGGCGTTCCCGGAGCAGGCGCGCGTTCTGGGCGTAGTCGGCTAAGAGGTCCTCCGTGTAGAGGGGAGGGAAGACGTAGTCGAGCCGGGGTCCGACATCATTCCCGACGGCGCTGGCCGTGGGCCGGATGCGTTGCAGGTGCTCGGCAGCCCACGGCGAACGGTATTGGTCCAGCAGAGATCGGGCGCGGCCGAGTTCCTCTTGATCGAGCGGCTCGCTGAGCTGGCCCAGGTAATCGTGGAGGAGCAGCGTAAACCGGTCGCGAACCTCCGGCCACGCGGGATCATGGTGCCCTGGCGGATCGGCCATTGCGAGATGGCCGATCAGATCGGAGGCCGCCAGGGTTTCGTGGGCCAGGTGCGGATTATAGAAGGCCCCGATGCTGACGGAACTCGCCATCAAATGAAAAAGGCCCGACCAATGATCGGGCCTTCTCCCTCCGTACTCGCGGCTTATTGATGACAGGTAGGAACGAGTTCCTCGACGTCGACGATGTCCAGATGATGGCAGGTGGGTTGGAGTTCTTCTGTCTCCACCACCTCCAGCTTGATGGCCTTGGTCTCCATCCTGCACCTCCTCCGCGTGAGTGGTTTCCCGCCGAACCTGTGCATGACTATAGGGAGGGCCACTCTCGCTTGTCAACCGGTTTATGTCGCTCTAGGGTCGGCATCGTTGACTTGATTCCACGGCTGTCCCTACACTAGCGCGCCGCACAGTGGCGCGCACCGAACGGTGGACCACGGGGCTCTCGTGCACGATCAGGCATTGCAGATCGAGGTCAGGCTGACTGAGGCGGCGATCGCCGAAGATTTTCTGGCGGCGCTGGCCAACCGCTACTTGGCCGAGCGGTTCTTCTACTGGTTCCCGCTCTCGGTCCGGGCTTGGCTCTCGCTCTGCCAGGACGGTCCTTATCGCAACTATGTCCGCTCCAATGCCCTCGTCCGCGCCAGCGTCTCACAAGTCGCGGGCGCGCTGCCCGAGGGCCCGGTCGAGGTCGTCAGCCTGGGAGCCGGCCAGGGGACCAAGGACTTCCATCTTCTCACCGAACTGGCTGCCGGCGGCCGAGCCGTCGCCTACATCCCAGTCGATGCGGGACAGACGTTGCTGGAGATGGCCTGCGCCGGCGCTGCCGAGCGCGGGCTGATCTGCCGCGGCATCAAAGCAGATCTCACGAACCCCGCACACCTGAGCGGACTCGCCCCCGGACGGGAAACCCCGTGCCGGCTTGTGCTGCTGCTCGGGAACACGCTCGGCGGGTTCGATCCACTGGACATGCTTCGCCGTCTCCGTCCGCTCGTTCGAGGCCGGGACCTCTTGCTGGTGGACGGCGAACTCCAGAACGACTCCGACACGCGAGCCGGCTATGAGAACCCGCTCAATCGCGGGTTTGCGTTAGCCCCGTTACGCAGTATCGGCATCAGCGAGTCGGACGGCACGCTCGTGTTCGAGCCCCGGAAGGATGTGCGGCCCGGCGTGCATCGGCTTGGCAAATACTTTCGTGCGGACGTGGACCTGGCTATGCGGGTGGCGGGAGAGCCGTTCAACCTCAGGGCCGGGGAGCGCATTGAGATGAACCATTCGGGGAAATACGAACGAGGGGCCTTCCTAAAGCTGATCGCTGACGGTGGCTTCGAGCCGCGCGCCGAGTTTCTGAGTGAGGACCGGCGATTCCTCATGGTGCTGGCCCGCCCCAGGCCCTAGCGGAGAGGCTGAGGCTAAGGCTCAGGATAAGGCCTCAGGCTCACGTTCGAAGTTCAAGGTTATAGAGATGAACGAGAATGAAGGATCTTCCTTGAAGTGAGAACTTTGAACGTTGGACCCACTGCGTTTAGGTTTCTTAAAAGCTTAACCTCAACCTCAGCCCTGACCTAACCTATGTCCACCGCAGTCGAGTTCCGCAGTGTGAGTTTCCGGCATGTCTCCGGCCGGCCGGTCCTCTCCCAGATGTCATTCACCCTGTCGAAGGGTGAGGCGCTCGCGCTGGTTGGGCGAAGCGGCTCGGGGAAAACGACCGTGTTGAAATTGATCAATCGCCTCTTCGAGCCCAGTGCCGGAGAGGTGCTGGTGGAAGGCGTGCAGACCACCGCCTGGGATCCGATCCGCCTGCGGCGACGGATCGGTTACGTGATCCAAGAAGTCGGGCTGTTTCCCCACCTCACGGTGGCCCGCAATGTGGGTTTGGTCCCCACATTAGAAGGCTGGGAAGCGGAGCGCATCCGCGTGCGAGTCTGGGAACTGCTCCGGATGGTCGGCCTTGCCCCGGAGCGGTTCGCCGATCGGTACCCGCATGAGCTCTCAGGTGGCCAGCGGCAGCGCGTCGGGGTCGCACGGGCGGTGGCGGCCGACCCGCCACTGGTGCTGATGGACGAACCCTTCGGCGCGTTGGACCCGATCACGAGGGCCGAGCTTCAGCAGGAATTTAAAGACCTGCAGGCGCAGATGAAGAGGACCTTGGTGTTTGTGACTCACGATATGCCTGAGGCGTGCCTCCTGGGCTCTCGCATTGGCTTGGTGCAGGATGGACGGCTCGTGGAGTGCCTTCCTCCGGGAGAGTTTCTCAGATCGAAGCATCCTGAGGTTCAGGCGGTGCTGCGGACGCTCCAGGCAAGCGAATCGTTAAACGTTCAGCGTTAACGCGAACCGGTAACCGTCTGGAGGATTGCACAGGGCTTGCGGTTAAACGATTCACGTTTAACGAATCACGTCCGAAGACGTATGGAATTCATCGAGTTTTTCATCTCACACCGCAACGAAGTGCTACAACTGACGGCTGAGCACCTTGTCCTCGTCGGGCTATCTACGAGTGGCGCGGTCCTGATCGGTATTCCCCTTGGTGTCGGCTTGGCCCGCAACCCACGCTGGCGATCGCCGGTCCTTGGGTTCGTGAACGTTATTCAGACGATCCCGAGCTTGGCGCTGTTTGCCATTCTCATTCCGCTGCCGGTGATCGGCGGCATCGGGACAAGCACCGCGCTCATCGCCTTGGTTCTCTATTCACTCCTGCCGGTGGTCAGCAATACCGTGGCCGGTCTGATCGGGATTGACCCGGCAGTAAGGGAAGCAGCAGTGGCGATGGGGATGACCGACCGGCAGCTTCTCTGGAAAGTGGAGCTCCCGCTTGCCCTGGGAGTGATTTTGACCGGCGTACGCGTAGCCACCGTGATCGGGGTCGGACTGGCCACCATAGCCGCCGCGATCGGGGCGGGAGGCTTGGGTGTGTTTATCTTCCGCGGTTTGGCGATGCTGGACTCCCGCTTGATCCTGGCCGGCGCGATTCCGGCAGCCGCAATGGCACTAGCAGCGGATCTGATCCTGGGCCGGATTGAGCGGCACTTCGGCGCCCGGCGGACGGCATGATGCGGGGACTGGTCCGGTGCGCCGGCTGGGCTGCCTGGGGAATGGCAGGAGCGGCGCTCGGCATGACGCAGGTGGCTGGCTGCGGCGGCTCTGACACAGACCGTACCATCGTCGTCGGGTCGAAAAACTTTACGGAGCAGGTGATCCTCGGTGAGCTGCTCGCTCAGCAGATCGAGGCGCGAACCCACCTGCGTGTGGTCCGAAAGCTCAACCTGGGCGGAACCTTCATCTGCCATCAGGCCCTCCTAGCCGGTCAGATCGGCGCGTATGTGGAGTACACCGGCACGGCATTGACCGCTATCTTACAATCGCCGCCGTCCTCCGATCCCGAGGCGGTTTACCGGAAGGTTCGAGACGTCTATCGAACACGCTTCGGACTCGAATGGCTGCCGCCGCTCGGGTTCAACAATACCTTCGCGATCATTATCAGGGGAGAGGAGGCCAGCCGGTTGGGTGTGAAGACCATTTCACAACTGACCCAGCATGCCTCCCGCTTGCGAGCCGGGTTCGGCTATGAGTTCCTGGAACGGGCGGATGGGTTTTCCGGTCTCTCCCGCGTATATGGCTTGCGCTTTGCCAAAGCGCCCCGCGTGATGGATCTTGCCTTGACGTATCAGGCGTTGGCGGACCGGAAGGTGGACGTGATTGCGGGCGACTCCACAAACGGACTGATCGCCAGCCTCGGGCTGACGGTGTTGACCGATGACAAACGGTATTTTCCTTCCTACCAGGCGGCACCGGTTGTCTCGGCCGCGGTGCGCACTCGTTTCCCGGAACTCCTTGTAGCGCTGTCTGCGCTGGCGGGAACCGTCACCGATGAGGAGATGCGCCGGCTCAATTACTTGGTGGACGGTGAGCGGCGGGATGTCAAAGGGGTCGTGAAAGAGTTCCGCGCGGCAAAGCGGCTGTGAGACGCGAATCGCAAGGCGTTAACGGCTCAGAATTTACAATTTAGTAACACGGAGGTTATTGTCCCGCAACCTCCACGGCTTACCTTACGAGCGCAAGTTGTCTTGGGTTCAAGGAAAACCGAAGGAGGAGCACATCGTGAAGAAGCGAGTGAGGGAACCGATGGGTACGAGACAACGGGTGGTGCTCAGAATGCTTGGCGGGACTATCGGCGTCATCATGTTAATCGGAATCGCCGGAGGAGCTGCCGCTGAGCACGCGGGCGCCAATGGCAGACCGGTGGTGGACACCGCCATCGGCTCCTACACGGCGAAGACTGGGGTCTCCGGCGGGATTGCCATCGCTGGATCCGATACCATGCAACCGATTATTGCCAAAGTTGCCTCGGCCTTCCGGCAATGGCAGACAGACGTCAAGATCGCGGTCCAGGGAGGAGGCACGGAGGCGGCTCTGCTTGGCTTCCTTCAGAACCAATCGACTATCAGGCGTGGTGACGCGTACTTCAAAGGCCACCAGGTGTCGGGGAGCGTGGCGCTGCTCGCGGCGTCCCGCCGCTTAACGGACGAAGAGCGCAAGGACTTCCTGTCCCGCAACGGCTACGAGGTCACTGAGATCCCAATTGCCTTGGACGCAATTGCGATTTACGTGAATCGTGCGAATCCCCTGGAAGGGCTCACCATGGAACAGCTCGACGCGGTGTTCGGCAAGGATCGGAAGCGGGGCTTCTCTGAGGAGATTACGACCTGGGGGCAGCTCGGCCTGAGAGATGAGTGGTCGCAGCAGGCGATTCATCTCTATGGCCAAGATAAGCGGTCGGGCACGAGAGCCTTTTTTACTCATGGAGCGCTGCTTGATGGGAACCTTCGTGCGGACGTGAGGGAAGAGAGCGGGCCTGCCTCCGAGATCTTGGCCATCAGCCGCGACATCCTCGGGATCGGCTACGCCGGGATTGGATTCCAGGCTTCGACCGTGCGCGTGCTGTCCCTGGCCGAAAAGGCCGGCATGTCTTACGTTGCTCCTACGATGGAATCGGCCGTGAACGGCTTCTACCCGCTGAGCCGGTACCTGTATCTGTACGCCAAGAAAGATCCCAAAGCTGGCTTGGAACCCGCAGTCCTGGAATTCTTGAAGTTCGTCAACAGCCGGGAAGGGCAGGATATGGTCGCAAAGGCAGGGGCCTATCCCTTGCCAGCCGCCCTTGTCGCGAAGAATGTGCACGCCCTGACCGGTGCAGCGACGTCAGCGACGGCGTTTGTCGGATCGGTCAACTAAGACGACACGAAAACCATCTGGCGCGCTGGGGGGAAACATACTCCAGCGCGCTGTTTTTTCTCGGGCGACTTCTGCTACACTGGCCATATCCTGATCGGTACACGATGACGCGCCCAAGAATCTCCAGAGCGATCGGGTTGACCGTCGCAACATTTCTGGCAACAAGCTGCGTGACCGGGCCGGCGCCGATCGTGATTTATCAGGATGAGCTGCACTCGGTCTCGCTCAGGTTCGATCCGGAAGCCGGGACCGGCCATAGTCATCCAGCCTCGCTTACCCCCGAGCAGATCGTGAGAGTCCTCCGGGGAGTCTGGGTCAGGCATCGAGACGTAGTCGGCGGGTTTGGGCTGTTCGCGGATAAAGAAGGGGCTCCCGCGTTCTCGGCCACCCAGATCCTCAGGGTAGCACCGTATCTCTCTGAAGGGCTCCAAAAAGCCTCACCCAAGGACATGGTCACGTTCTATTTGATCTCAGGCGATCCTTCTCGGGGCAAGCTGGTAACATCCGGCGGGTTGTTTGTGCGCAAGGATCGTCTGTACTTCATCCTGGCCAATGCCAACACTTCGCCCAGTTCCGTGCAATACGAGAATAACTACGAGATTGACACGCGCGATCAACCGCTCCTCCCGATCGCCCGGTACAAATTCACCGCGGGGTTCAGACCGCAGGAGGCCTGGATCCCGAATGCCAAGGTCAGGGGCGCAGAGGGGTACGAGCGGTACATGGATGAGTCGAAGCTGCTGGTGATTGATCTCCCGCGCGTGCGGGCTGAGACTCCTTCACCAAAGTCACCGTCATCCTCACCGGCAGGGCAACCTACCTCTCCGTCTCGCCCCTGACCTTCCGCCGTAGTCAACCCGCACTCGGTCTATCGGTATGAATGTCGCCACACGCTCGTGGGATGCTCCGTTCGACGTTCCGACGCTGGTTGGTCAGTGCTGTACCCCGCTGAACTGTCGGAACGTGGAAGAGGATTGCCCCGCAGTTGACACAGCGGAAGCCGTCATAGGTCCAGGCTCCGGAGGCCAAATTGGTGCCATAGAAGCGTTCCGCCACAGTCAATCCTCCGCAACGTGGGCATTCCATGTCACCATCTTTCAGGTGGCGTGTTCTTCGATGGATACACCACTTGAGCGCGGCGACGTTAGTTCCAGAACCAGATCACCTGCATCCGGATCAGGTTCGCGTCGGCAGTGAACTGGGAACCGGGCACAGCCAGTGTGGATGGATTGGTGAGCGACGTGTTGGGGCGATGCATGTAACTGTAGGCGACCGTGAACTCCCACTGCGGATCCGGCTGCCAGGCGACTCCGGCTTCGACTTCCTGTATGTTGCGGTCGCTGGGCGCGCCCGTCAAAAACTTGATGCCGCCATTGTAGGTTTGATACCGGGTATAGAAATTCGCAAGCGCCGTATTCGAATACTTCCATTGGTAATGGAGTTGGGCGTATCCGCCCCGCAACGACCGTTCTCTGACAATGCCATCCTGTCCACGTTCCGGACCACGCCCGGTGACCCACTCGCCGATGAACCCCCAGGGCTGCGGCGGGTAATAGACGTAGAAGTTGACCCGCTCATCCAGATAGTTCCGGGCCGCCGTGTTCCCGCTTTCGTTGAACGAGAACAATGTCGTACCCCCCGCTGCTGTGCCCATTGAGACGTTGAACATCCCGCGATAGGCATTGATGCCGGTTTCCATCAGGCGCCCGCCGGGCAGCTCAAACGGCCAACTCGCCCGCAGGCCCACGTGCTTGTTCGCGTTCGCTTCGCCAGCATTGGCGCCTTGCCCGTTATACACCCACACCCCGAGCACCCCGTAATCGCCTGGCCCGTACAGGTAATCGAGCATCTGCTTGAAGCGAGGTTGGACGATCTGGGGTGTCCACATGAAGCCGACGCCCGTGTCACGCTCGGTTTGCTGGCCTGAATTGGTGACATCCGCACGGTCAATGGCCATGCGGACGCGGCTCGCCTGCCAGTTGTCGAAGGAGGCCGGCACCCGCTGCAAGCCGACCCGCAGGCGGAATTCCCTGTTCTTGTCGAAGATGTAATCGCCGAACGCGTCCCGCATGGTCAGGGTATAGATATTGCCGCCGACGTTGGACGCAAGATCCGGCTGGAAGAAGAAGGCGACATGATCGGAGACCTGGCCGGTGACGACCCACCGGATCCGACGGAAGAGGAACCCCTGGTTCGCGCCGACGGAGGAATCATGATAGTCGGTCAAGGGTTTGGTTTGGCTCAGAATCGGGTTGTAGCGGAACATGCCGTACCCGAACATCGTCACCCGTTCGAACCACCGGGGGCTGCCGGTGAACTCGGCGACGACGGAACGCTCGCTCTGCCGCCGCTCCTCCTCGGCCTTGATTCTGATCCAGTCGTCCATCGTGATCATGCCCTTTTCCAGCAAGAGATCCTCAAGGGAGGTTCCCTCGATCGCCTGTTCGCCACGCCGGATCATCCCGCCTGGAGCTGGCGGAGGTCCGGCAGCGGGCGTCACGCTCGGTCTCGCTGTTCCTTGTGGCTCTTCCGCTACTGCGGACTCGAGCCCGGCGGGCAGGCCCATGCCAAATAACGCAACGGCCCAGGCTGCGAGCGTGAGCGATCCCTTCATGGCCTCCTCCTGGCTGATAGGTATGGTGCTGTCGCAAGCGGTTGTACAGGTGGGGTGTGACGTGCGAGTGACCGGAGTGTTACAGACTTGTTAAAAATTGCTCAAGGTAGAGGTGCGTCGTGGTCGAGGATTAACAAGCTCGTAACTGGCGATTGACAGATCGGAAATGTTGAAGCGTTACAATGCACCGTATATGGCGATGGAAATCATCCAGATCATCGAAGACGAACCGGACCATGCACGATTGCTTGATCACGCGCTCCGTCAGGCCCGCTACCGGACCAATGTCGCGCACGACGGTCAGATTGGGCTGAGCGATGTCAAACGTCTCAACCCGGCTCTTGTCCTGCTCGATGTGATGCTCCCCGGAATGGACGGACATGAAGTATGCCGGCAATTGCGCGCGGATCCCCAAACGCGGGCCATCCCGATCGTGATGATCACGGCGTTGGCGTCAGAAGACCACCGCGTGGCTGGGCTGGAGCTGGGCGCGGATGACTACATTACGAAACCGTTCAGCCCCCGCGAGGTGGTCTCGCGGGTCAGGGCAGTGCTCAGGCGGGGCCGGCTGCCTGCCACTTCCAGGGAGGTCTACCTTGATGGCGAGCTGACGCTGGAAGGAAGCTGCTTCATCGTGTCAGTCCGGGGGAAGCGAGTCCTGTTGGCCGATTCGGAATGGTGGCTGCTGCGGCGTCTGGCCGAGCAAGCGGGGAGGGTGGCGACGCGAGAGGAATTGATCCTCCTTCTGTGGGGAGAAGACGAGCTGATTCACCAGCACGAGCTGGATCGCACCATCCAGAGGTTGAAGCAGAAACTTGAAGAAGAGGCGGGCCTGGCAGGCACGATCATCACAGTCCCCGGCATCGGCTATCTACTCGCGCACCTGACTGAATGAACCGGCGGATACGCCCGGCGATTTCGTCCCGCACCCGGTGGAACACGGCCCTTCGCTCCTCGACTGACCCTCGGGCCGCCGCCGGGTCCTCGAAGCTCCAATGCAACTGAGATAAGGCCGCCGGGAAGACCGGGCAGGTCTCCTTGGCTCGGTCGCACACGGTGATCACGTAGTCGAAGCGGGTGTCCAGGTACTCATCCACCCGCTTCGATCGGTGCGATGAGATATCAATGCCGATCTCCCGCATCACCGCCACCGCGCCGGGATTGAGCCCGGCGGGGTGCGTTCCCGCGCTGGCTACCTCGAAACGGTCACCGGCCAGATGGCGTAACAGCCCTTCCGCCATCTGGCTCCGGCACGAGTTCCCGGTACACAGGAAGAGGACTTTCCTTTTCACGGGGTCTATCGCGTCCATTGCGTCATCGCGTCTTTCGTTTTAACAAAGATCAAGCATACAGCGTTCCGCACTCAGTATTCGTCACCTCACGCCTGTCCTGACTTCGGCGAGCTCAGTCGAGCCGAGCCTTGTGCTTCGACAGGCTCACCACCCTGAGCTTCGTCGAGGGGTCGAAGGACCTTACGGCTTCTGAGGGGAACCAGTGACGGGTGCGGTTGCACACCGCGCAGACCGAGAGCATGACCGGCACTTCCACCAGAACGCCTACCACAGTCGCTAATGCAGCCCCCGAGCCGGGCCCGAACAGGGCGATCGCGGTGGCGACCGCGAGCTCAAAGAAATTGCTTGCCCCGATCAAGGCCCCGGGGGCGGCCACGGAATGCGGGACGTTCAGGAGCTTCATGAGTCCGTAAGCCAGCGATGAATTGAAATACACTTGCAGGAGAATGGGCACGGCGATCAGGAGAACATGCAGGAATCTCCCGGTGATGTTGTCGGCTTGAAAGGCGAAGATGAGGATCAAGGTGGCCAGCAGAGCGATGATGGTCACCGGGGCAAACCGGGGGAGCAGGGTGTGCTCGAACCACGTCGTCCCGTGTCGGCTGATCAGCCATCCGCGGAGGCACGTGCCGATCGCCAACGGAATGACGATGAACGCGGCGACCGAGTAGAGCAGCACGGCAAAGGGGACGGAGAGGGACGAAGCGCCGCTCACCAACAGCCCGACGATCGGAGCGAAGAGAACGAGCATGATCAGATCGTTCACGGAGACCTGCACCAGAGTATAGGCCGGATCGCCGTCCGTCAGGTAGCTCCAGACGAACACCATCGCCGTACACGGAGCGGCCGCGAGAATAATCGTGCCGGCGATATACTGGTCCGCGTCTTCGGGCCCGATCCACGCCGAGAAGAGGTGCCGGAAGAAAAGCCACGCGATGAAGGCCATCGAGAAGGGTTTCACCAGCCAGTTGATCAGCAGAGTCACGACGAGCCCGGTGGGGCGTTTGCCGACGTTGCGAACTGCGGCGACATCGACCTTCATCATCATCGGGATGATCATGAGCCAGATGAGGACGGCGATGGGGACATTGATCTGACTGCCTTGCCCAAACTCCAGGCTTCTGAGCGCCTGCACAAGACCAGGCGCCCACTTCCCCGACACCACACCGATGACCATGCAGAGACCGACCCAGACCGTGAGATAACGCTCGAACAGGTTCAGCCGCTTCTGCGTGACGAGGGGCCGTGCCGCCGCAAGTGTCATCTCCATGGTGCCTCCTTTTTTTACTCCTTACCCCTCACTCCTTCCGCCGCTGCGCGCTTCGCACGCTCTGGCGGACCCGCCAGAGCCTTCGGCGACGGCGGGCACCCCTGACGGCTTTGGGAAGCCGGCTTCAAAGCGCGCACGAAGGCGCTGATGAACTTACCCTCCACCTGTGGCGCGACGGCGTCGAGATTCAGTCCCGAGCCGGCCAGCAACTCCCGGGCTTCTTCCATCCGGTAGACGCGCGTCGGTACCAGATCGATTTCCTGGAACCCGGCCTGCGCGAGCTTGCCTCGGTACTCCGATTCATCCGGGGCTCCCGCCACGCAACCGATCCAGAGTTCCACGCTGAGACGGATCTCGGCGGGGATCAGGCCTCGCACGACGATGTCGGAGACCGCGAAGCGGCCCCCTGGCTTGAGGACGCGAAACGCCTCGGCAAGCACGCGGTCCTTGTCCGCGGCCAGATTGATGACTCAGTTCGAAATGATCACGTCCACTGAGTTGTCGGACAGGGGAATCTGTTCTATATCGCCCTTCAGAAACTCCACGTTCGTCAATCCGGCTTTTCGTTGGTTCTCGCGGGCGAGATCCAGCATCTCATCCGTCATGTCGAGGCCATAGACTTTGCCCGTCGGGCCGACCCGCCTGGCCGACAGCAGCACATCGATGCCGCCTCCGGAACCAAGGTCCAGGACGGTCTCACCTGGATTGAGTCGGGCGAGAGCCGTGGGGTTCCCGCAGCCCAGGGAAGCCGCGATGGCTTCGGCGGGCAAATCGGCTCTCTCCTCTGCTGCGTAATGATTGGATGTGATGGGGTCATGGTCGCGACGCGACTGCCCGGTGCCGCAGCACGAACTGCTGCAGCAGGAGCTGGCGCCGCTCGCAGCCTGTAACGCTGCGTGCCTATACTCCTCTCTGACGATCTCCTTTATATGCCGGTCCCTCATGGCGCCCTCCACTCGTGGTTGTGAATCAAGATTTGTTGATGCGTCAACGCAAAAAAATGGTCAGTCGCAACATGGTGAGCCGCCCCTCCCCCCATGGCTTCGTGTCTTGAGCGATTCAGCGTACTCCTGCACCTCTTCGATCGTGTCCGGGTTCAGTGAATAGTAGACCCAACGTCCGTCCCGGCGGTCTTTCAGGATGCCGGCATCCTTGAGTATCTTGAGGTGAAAGGAAAGGCGGGATTGCCCCGTCTGAAGCATGTCGGTCAGATCGCACACGCATTGTTCACAGTCGAGCAGGCAGTCGATGATCCGCAGGCGCGTCTGGTCGGACAGCGCATGAAACCAACGGGCGGCTTGCTCCAAGTCTTTAGTCTTAGGCGAGGGCATGCCGTGATTATATCAAGATTTATTGATCTGTCAAGAGCCGGGATGTTCGACGTGCTACCGGGCCGCTGCCCGGCGAGACCCTAGGATTGTTGCGCGGTTCGGAGGCAGTCCCGGTTCCACGAGTCGAAGACCTCTTCCTGCGAGCGCCCTGATTATGCCGGTGAGTTTCGTCGGAAGCGTACGGGCCCGGGTCCTTGCGCGGCGCCAGTCCTTGATAATCCTGGCGTATGACTTCAGATCGAGGGTGCGCGCCAACTTGCGGAACTGCGCCCGTTCCTCGTAGTCCCCCAGCACGGACTGGGCGCGCTTCAACCAGCTCACGATCTCCGGTCTCGCATAGGCCTGGTTCAACGCCCACTCTTCTTGGTAGCGGATCGCTTTGATCTTCAACCGGAGCGCATGCAGCGTCTTGCGCCGAGGGTTGGCTGTGGCCTCGCTGATCAGGTCATGGAGGCTCTTGGCGTGCTCCCGGCGCAACTTCTCCATCCGCTCAGCCATCCAGTCTAGGGAAGCAGGTGTGGGAGGGAGCGCATGGCGGCGGACGCGGCGCTCGATCCTGCGATAGACCTGTTTCCGGTCCAGCTTCGCCCGTTCTTTTCGGATGCAGTCTTTGATCTTCCGCACATCAGATGCAGAGGCTGGCAGCCGGGTTACATAACGGTCGAACGCCTGCAAGGTTCTAAAGCGGCTCAGGCGGGAGACGCAGTTCGCCATCATCTCCGCGTTCCGGTCTTCACCCACGAGCTCCAGGTAGGCCTGTAACCGTCTGAGGTGGGTGCGCAAGCGATGCACGGTTTTCGGACGGATGTCTCCTGCCGACAGCTTGGCCAGCGTGTGCAGCGCGACGGTCTGATACCTCGCCGCGCGGTCATCTTCCGCTGGCAAGTCCCTCATTTCCTTGGGTCGAGGCCTCATCGTGGATCTGGCCGGTTGGCTCCAGGGGGGGCACACTGTAGCATGCCGGTTCCGGCCGATCAAGAGGCTTCAATCGGACCCATCCGGTGTGGTAAAATCCGCCGCCTTGTGAGGCTCGTATGGATTGCCTGCTGTTCAGGCACGGCATCGCGGCGGAGCGGGAGGACTGGGACGGGCAAGAGGCTGAACGGCCGCTCACGCCCAAGGGGGCGGAGAAGGCGCGCGAGGCCGCCGTCGGGCTGCGTCGCCTGGGCATCGTTCCCACTCATGTGCTCTCGAGCCCGTTGACACGGGCGCTCGAGACGGCCAAGCTCGTCGGGGAGGTGTTCCGGCTGGCGGACGTGAAGGTGTGTGACGAACTCCTGCCCGATGCTCCGCCGGACAAGCTCTTCCCTCTCTTGGCCTCCTTGCCAGAAGACGCCTGCGCGATCTGCGTGGGCCATGAGCCGCATCTGGGCCTGGCGGCGGGATATATGCTGTTCGGCCGTCCTGCCACCGGACTTTCTCTGAAGAAGGCGGGAGCCTGCTGCATCCGTTTTGAGGACGGGCCAAAGGCAGGAAAGGGAGCCTTGCGGTGGTGGCTGACCCCGGATCAGCTCAGGAAGGTGAAGAAGACTTAGTCGGCTGGTCGGTCGAGGCTAGGTGAGCGATGCTTCGATCGGTACGTCTCTGTGCTGCAGCTCCCGCCGGTCGTTCTTGAGGACGGGCTCGATTTTGGCGCGGAGCACCTCCTGAATTTCTTCCGGCGGTTTTCGCGCATCCACCACCTCGAAGTGGAACTCCTCCGCCATCTTGTCGAATTCCTCGATCAGGAGCGCCTGGTATTTCTTGAAGCTGTCGTACAGATCCGCGCCCAGCCGCAGGTCCATCCCGGACTCCCAAAAGTTCATCCCGTTGCTCTCGATCACCCGCAGCGCCAGCGTGTCGACGTCAATGCGGAGGTAGAAGACAAGATCCGGCACCAGCGCGAACCCGAACACGTTTCGAATCCAGGTGGGGTCCCCGCTGCGCACCAGGTCGCGCGCGAACGCGGTATAGATGTAGCGGTCGGCCAACACGACGAAACCGGAACGGAGAGCCGGAATGATCTGGTGCTCCAGACGGTCGGCGAAATCGGTGGCGTACAGCAGGCTGAATGACCACCGGTCCAGGATGTTCCCCTGTTTGGCCACCTCGATGGTCTTGGACATGAGGCTGGACCTTGTCCATCCGGTCGTGATGACGCCGTATCCCTGCACTTCGAGCCACTCCTGCAGCATCTCGATATGCGTGGAACGGCCCACGCCGTCGGTTCCCTCGATCGCGATCAGTCTACCCTTGAGGTCACTCGGATTTAGGTAGGACAAACCGTCGCCAAAATAATGCCCGTTTCCCATGGGTGCCTCGCTTCGGGCGGTAGTTCTCAAGGGCCTTCGCAACCACCTGCCGCATTTCGTTCTGTTGCTCCTCGATGTTCTTCGTCGCGTCCATCGTGATGAACCCGTACTCGCTCACCATCTTGTCGTATTCCGCCAGGATGCGGGACTGGAAGATGCGGAAACTCTCGGTGATGTCCTGACTGAGGCCCATATCCATCCCGGCCTCATAATATTTGAACTGTGCCCGCGTGCCGCCCAGCAGGCGGTCGATCGCCACCTCGATCGGCACCTTGAAATAGAAGGCCATATCCGGCCTGATCGAAAAATTGTAGAGCTTGCGCACCCACGTGGGAGAGACGCCGCGCACGGCATCGCGCGCAAACGCCGTGTACACGTAGCGATCGGCCAGCACGAGCATCCCGGCCTTCATCGGTGGAAGAATGGCGTGATAGAGCCGGTTGGCGAAATCCGTCGCGTGCAGCAGGCTGAACGTGGTCGGGGTCAAGGCTTTGCTTTTCTTCCCGCGGCGGGTTGTCTCGCGGACCAGCTCCGAGGAGTTCCACTCGGTAAAAAACACGTTGTAGCCCTTCGAGTCCAACCATTTCTGGAGCAACTGCAATTGTGTGCTCTTGCCTGATCCGTCCAGACCTTCGACGATGATCAGTTTGCCGGGAAAGGGATGCGGCTGATCGAACGTGAGCACGGGCGGGGTCATGCCACTGCTCCTCCCGACGTCCTGGCCACGAACTGAACGGGGCGCTTAAAGACCTTTTCGAACAGATCGGTGCGCGCGCGGGCGGCCCAGATTTCCAGCTCAGGATCGCCGGCGGTGCGGAGCGTGATCGTGACCGGCTTGCCGAGCTTCACGGTGAGATCCTGGATTACCGAGAAATGGCTGCGATCCAGGCCGTCGGCGATCCTGAGCAACGCGCTCAGGACCTCCAACCTTCTCCGTTCCTGGGCGGACAGTGTTCTCAGGGGCGCGTGCTCATCCTGCGGCAAGGCCCGGCGATGATAGCGCGCGATGTTCGCGATCATTTCAATTTCGTCCGCGGTCAGGCCGTACAGCTCGCTGTTCTTGATGAGGTAATAGGCGTGCTTGTGATGCTGCCGGGAATTGATGAGATAGCCCACATCGTGCAGGATCGCCGCGTATTCCAGCCACTCGCGCTCGCGTTCACCCAGCCCGTGCAGCGGCTCGGTCTGGTCGAATAACCGGGTCGCGAGCTTCGCCACGTGATGGGAATGGATCTTGGGGTACTGACAGCGGCGGGCCAGATAGATGACGTTCCGCCGACGGACGTTGGGAATCTCCCGCTCGGCGCGCAGACCCTCCCGGTTCCGCTCGATGAAATCGTAGATCAGCCCGTCCCGGATCGCCTTGTCGCTGATCGTCATCTGGTCCTGGTCGAGGTGCTCCATCAGGCTGCGGACCACCGTGGTGGCCGGCAGGAGCGTGTCGACCCGTTTGGGGTCCAGCCCTGGAATAGCCAGCCGAGCCTTGGGACTGGCGTCTATCAGGAGGCGTTCGACGGCTGCGACCTCCTTCCGCGTCACCGTGGCCAGGTTGAGTTGGGGCATCGGCCGGCCGGTGCGGCGCAGGTAGATGATCTCGGTCAGGTTCCCGATCATGCCGGATGTCCCGACCAGCCGATCAAACTGTTTGGTCCTGAAATGCTGCAGAGCGGATTTAAGCTGCGCATCGATGGCCGTCCGCATCTCCCGGAGCATCGGCTTCGTGGGAGGGTCCTGCTCGAGATACAGGTCTTTCAACCTGATCGCGCCCAGCTTCAGGCTCTGTCCCTGGATCATCGTCTCGCGGTTGCCCGCGATCAGCTCGACCGAGCCTCCGCCCACGTCCACCACCAACGCTGGTTGATCGCTCAGGTCCATGCTATGCCGGACGCCCAGGTAGATCAAGCGGGCTTCCTCCTGGCCGGTGACCACCCGCACCGTCAGCCCGGTCTCCCGCCCCACCTCCTCAATAAACTCCCCGCCGTTTCTGGCCTCGCGCACGGCGCTGGTGGCCACCGCCTCGATCCGCTCATAGCATTTATTACGGGCGAGCGTGGCGAGGGTGCGGATCACCTCCAGGCCGCGTGCCATCGCCGCGCCCGACAGGCGACGGTTTTTGAAGGCCCCGTCGCCCAGCCGGGTCATGTCCTTGAACCGGTCCAGGATCTTATAGGAGCAGTCAGGCTCGACTTCGGCCAGAACCAGATGAATCGAGTTCGTGCCGATGTCTAGAATAGCCAGCTTCGTCATGAGCAGCAGCTTAGGGGACGGCAGCGATCAAGTCAACCGGTGGTTTTGACAGGAAAATCATATAGTTTGCCCCCGCGGTTAGAGCATTCAGTCTATCGGAGGCTCACACTTATGCGGGAAGGACGGGAGGACTAGCCGATGGCGCGGGCCACCTCCCGATGGATCGCCACCGATAGGTCGTTGCCGGCGTGCCGGTACAGCGGACAATGGCGGTGACGACCCGAGGTGCAGAAATCCCTTTGATCAATCGAGCTCGGCTCAAAGGGCACCACGACCCCGACGCATTGCGAGGTCGTCCCGGTGATGCGACGATCCACGAAGTAAGGACATTTCACGTGATTCAACTCCTTTCACTATTACGCAGTCTCATGCCCTGACCATGCCTGCTTATTGTTCACTCTAGGTCAATGGTCTGGAACATTTGTGTTAATTCTTGAGGGAATTGGCGTGGAACAGGCGCTTATGAGGGCAGGACGATAACGGCGACCTCTTATGATCCCATATATGGGAAAGCGACGGGGTTCATGGGAGAGGAGAAAAAACGTGAGCTAGAGCACGTGCGCCTGATGAGGTGGTCAAATCGGTGTCGACTCTTTGATCGTCTCGTAGATCCGCCGCACGTTCGGGAGCGGTTCCCAGCGCAGAATCGCGAGTGAGTCCTCCACATACGCCGATGTGCGCATGCCGTTGAGGGTGCAGGTGACGCCCGGGGTGGAGGCCAGCACCCACAGGGCCTTCCGCGAGAGAGTTTCTTTTCGTCTCGATGCCGGCAGCAAAGGATCAATTCTCTTGGAGATGGCCTCCGTCGTTTCTCTGCTTTTGACCGTCGCCTCCCGACGCATCTCCTTCAGCAGCGTCAGCAGCTCCGGAAGATACCGATCCCGCCAAGCCTGCCAGCGATCGCCCACCTCACCGGTCAGGTGCTGGCTCAGGGCTCGCAGCACCTGATGGAGGTGCGGCGCGATCATCTGACCTTCGATCTGCTCCCAGTGCTCGACGCTCTGCACGCGCGAGCGCACCTTGGCCAGTTCGTCCGCCCAACCAAAGTAATCCTCCGGCGGCAGTCCCTGCCCGGCGCGCTGGATCCGCGGGACGAAGTCCCGCCGGTACTCCTGTTCCAGTCCGGCGACCGTTTCTCGCTGGGTTTCGAATGACACTGCCTGAGGCTCGACCAGCAGCTCGGCCAGCCGGACCATCCCGCCGCCTTTCGCCGGAATCGCGTTCAGGGGACGGTTGACCAACACGGCCAGGCCTTCTGCCTGAGCCAGGTCGAGGACGGTCTGCTGCTCCCCCGGCCCGGTATTGGGCGTGAGTAAGGCGCTGGATTCGAACAGGTTCATCGGGCACTGGAGCACCGTGAAGTGGTGCGTGGCGCTACCGGCACTCTGCGCCGCGGCCCGGGCCGCCTCCAAAAGGCGCGACAACGAAGTGGCTTCCGGGTCGCTCGGCTCCGCGGTGCAGGTATTCGACGACACCCCGTAGTACCGGAGGTGCCCCGCCGCGACCTGGGTTTCGAAGTAGGCGAAGGCTTTCAGTATTCGTTTATAGAATTGGTCGCGCCGCCGCGGCAGGTCGGCTTGCTTTCGGTGGTTGGCGTCCGACAGGAAATATTCCGGGTTGTGGAGCAGGCAAACATCCAGCGTCGCCAATCCCAGGCGGTCAAGGGAGAGATCCAGTTGATCGGCCAAGAACTCGGGGTGCAGACAGTGCCAGATGCCCTCGCCATACTTGACCATCTCCGGGTACCGCTTGCCGGCCTTCTCCCGGGCCTCTGCGGCCTTTAGGTTTTGTCCCTGCACGTAGCCGATCTTGGAGACCACGATGATTTCCTCGCGCGTCAGCTCGCCTTTTCTGACGAGCTCGGTCAACACGGTGCCGATCAGTCGTTCGCTGTCCCCGTCCGTATAGTTGGTGGAAGTGTCGATCAGATTGCAGCCTTCGCGGAGCGCCTTGGCGAGCGCGTCACGATGCTCCGATTCATCCATGTCAATTCGATAGCCGCCGAAGCCCAGTCTGCTGGCGGTGAGGCCTGTGGTGCCTGCCATGCCGTACCCGTGGGCAGCGAATCCGGCGAAGGCCGGGTTGTTGACCGAGCGGACGGCGTACGCACCGGTCCCGCCCGGCGTGGCATGACCGGCGAGCCGGGACCCTTGCAACGCCTTGGGGCGGGCTGCAGACTCAGCCGGTGCGCGATCCTGACCATCCGCTTCCCGACGCGTGAGTGCAGCGGCCACGGCGGCAGGGTCTGTGATCGGCGTCTGACAGGCGAAGTTTCGGCACAGATAGAGCGCAGCCTTGCCTTGGACCAATCCTTTGCCGAGCAACAGGGGATGCCGCGTGGCGGGTCCCTCCGGGTCGTGGTGCGCGATGATGCGGTTGGGCAGATAGGTCCGGTTGACTTCCGCCCGGAGCGCCTCGTACCCGGCTTCGCCGGGGCGGCCGACCAGCGCTAATTCCACCGGGCCGTTCATGAGCAGCTCCACCACGATCAGGCTCCTTGCGAAGGCTCGCGGGTGCCGGGCGATCTGCCGGCCATAGGCCCGAATCGCAAGGGCGGCTGCCTCCCGAAACTCTTCGCGTCCATAGTGAAACGAGAGGCGCGCCAGCGCTGAGGCGGCGACGGCGTTGCCGCTGGGGGTGGCGCCGTCTGGGCCTTCCCGGCTCCGAAGGATCAGCGATTCGTGATGTCGCGCGGTCGTGTAGAACCCGCCGTGTTCGGTGTCCGCGAAGTCTGCGAGGATGCGCTCGGCCAGGCGAACGGCTTCGTGCAGATATCCTTCGTGGGCGCCTGCTTCATACAGGTCGATCAACCCTTCCGCCAGGAAGGCATAATCTTCCAGGCAGGCGCTCACGTGTGTTTTGGAGGCTCGATAGGTTCGATACAGGCCACCGTCGGGACGGGACATGGTCATCAGGAGGAAATCGGCTGCCTGCTCCGCGGCTTCCAGGTACCGGCTGTCACCGAGCACGCGGGCCCCCTCCGCCATCGCGCTGATCATCATGCCGTTCCAGGCGGTGAGGATCTTGTCGTCCAGTCCCGGCGGCACGTGCTTGCGGCGAGCCTCGTAGACGAGCGGTCGGAGGCGTTCAATCGAACGGCGAAGGTCCTCGGACGTTATCTTCAGGTCTCCGGCCACCTCCTCCAACGACCGGGGAGTGTTGAGAATGTTCGTGTGCTCCCAGTTGCCGCCGGGCGTGATGTCGTAATACGCGCAGAAGCGGCGCGCGTCTTCTTCGGACGGCACCGCCTGGCGAATCTCCTCCGGGGTCCAGACGAAGAACTTGCCTTCGACTCCTTCCGAGTCCGCGTCGGTGGCGGAGTAGAACCCGCCCTCCGGCGAGGTCATTTCTCGAAGAATATAATCGAGCGTCTCGCTGGCGACCCGCCGGTAGGTGGTGTCGCCCGTGACCTGGGTGGCTTCCAGATAAGTGCGGGCCAGCAGCGCGTTGTCGTAGAGCATCTTCTCGAAGTGGGGGACCAGCCAGCGCTCGTCCGTCGAGTACCGCGCGAAGCCCCCGCCGATCTGGTCGTACATGCCGCCGGCCGCCATCGCGTCGAGAGTTTTCCTGACCATGAGCAAGGTATGCGAATCGTTCGTCCTGTGGTACCGACGGAGCAGCAACGAAAGGCCGGTCGCGGGCGGAAACTTGGGCGCCGTCCCGAAGCCTCCGTAGCGCGGGTCGAAGTCCTCGGCGAACTGAGCCGCAGCAGCCTCCAGTTCAGCCTCGCCCACGGCCGTCGGCGCGGCGATGCGCATCTGTTCCTTCAATTGCGCCGTCAAGTTGGCGGCCTGCCGACGAAGCCCGTCCGGATCCTTGAGCCAGAGCTCGGCCACCTTGTGCAGCACCGTGCTAAAGCCAGGCCGGCCCCAGCGGTCCGTCGGGGGGAAGTACGTGCCGGCGAAGATTGGCTCCTGCTCGGGGGTCAGAAACACGGTCATCGGCCAGCCGCCCTGTCCCTGGTTCAACGCGAGGGTGGCCTGCATGTAGATCTCGTCGAGATCGGGCCGCTCCTCCCGGTCCACCTTGATGCAGACAAAATGCTCGTTCATCAGCGCGGCGATCCGCTCGTCCTCGAACGATTCGCGCTCCATCACGTGGCACCAGTGACAGGCGGAATAGCCGATGGACAGGAGGATGGGCTTTCTGAGTTCCCCCGCGCGCCGGAGGGCTTCCTCGCCCCATGGATGCCAATCCACGGGATTCCGCGCATGCTGGAGGAGGTAAGGGCTCGTCTCCTGGGCGAGACGGTTGGCGGGCCGGTCGGTGTCTTCGTGCGACATAGACCGTCACCGTACCATCGGGAACGCGCGATGGTCAACTCCGGGAAAAGGCTCTTCCGTAAATCGTGTTGGCCATGTTGAGTCCGTCAGGGCGAGGCATTCCGCTCCGTGCGGGCTCGCCGCGCTGCTGTAACGACCGGCGTCCCGGCTCCGGCTCCCCCCCATCCCCCAGCGGGGGTTCGCCGATCCGCTTCGGCCTGTTCCGACAGCCCGAAGCGGTCGGGCCTCGCTCGGGCCGCCGCTGCGCACATCAGCGGGGCTCCCCCGCAAGGTCGCGTCTTCCTCGCCCTGACGGCCTCGTGCGTGCGCCCCGCTGAGGTCGAGGCTGGAAAGGCTGGGCGGGGGCTCGGCGCGAAGGATCGTCGCCCTGACGGGGCTCATGACAGGGGTGGCCAGGCTGATCCCCTATTGCGCGCGTCCGGCGAGCACTCCGTCCACCTATGCCCGGAACCAATGAATCTTGAGTGCGCGACGCGCGAGCAGGGGGGATTAGCCTGGCCGCCCCGCTCTTGGTGAGCCGAGGCTGGTTCCCGAAGTCTTCACCCACACGGGAGCCTGAAGCCCCCGGAAAAGAAGCGGCCCGCGGACTCAGCATGCGCCGAGCGCGGGCCGATAAGAACTTCTTTGAACGCGCGATTACTTCTTTTCCTTCTTTGCTTTCTTCGCCTCCTTCTTCATTTCCTTCTTTTCCATGCCCTTGTCGCCGGCCTTCATCTCGCCTTTCATCTCCCCCTTCATCTCGTCGTGCTTCTCGCCCTTCACCTCCCCCTTCATCTCGCCTTTCATCTCCCCGCCGCCTGCTTTCTCGTCGGCGAAGGCGAACGAGTTGAAGCCCACCAGGAACATGACCGCCACCAGTGCAACCATGAACCGCTTCATCAGCCATCACCCCCTTCCCAGGTCGTCTATGCAGAGCGCGTACCCTAATCCAAACTATCTAGCAATGTCAATATACAGATGTGGGACCCCGAGCTTGCGGAGCGGGGTGGTTTGGTTTGAGCGGTTCTGGTTGGACGGATACGCTGAAAGCAAGAGATGTGCGATAATTTCTGATACAGTATTAGCCGTGCAAGAGAGGCAGACCATGCCCGATATGGGTCCCTATTCGAACTATACGCTGACCGTCCGGCTGGAACTGGCAAACCGTCCCGGCATGTTCGCGCGTGTCGCGACGACCCTGGGCGAAGAAGGCGTCAGCCTCGGGGCGGTTGATATCGTGTCGGCGAGCCCGGAGAAGATGATTCGGGATGTGACCTTCGATGTCAGAAGCGAGGAGCACGGTGAGCAGGTGCTTCAGCGGTTAGGCGCGATTCCCGACGTGAAGGTGCTCTCCGCTTCCGATCGCATCTTCCTCTTGCATCTTGGAGGCAAGATTCGCGTCGAAAGCAAGCTGCCGCTCACGACCCGGAACGCGCTGTCGATGGTGTACACGCCGGGAGTGGGGCGAGTC
>JAHFEU010000022.1 GCA_023248295.1 Nitrospirota bacterium
TCATCGAAGAAGAGCAGTGGGTCGAAGAAGGCATTCGGGAGGTCAGAGATGAGAAGCGCCCCGGATCTCCGGGCGCGGCCTATCATGTCAAGCTCAAGGCCCAGGTCCGTCCGGTCAGGGTGGAGCGGCGGGCTGACTTCGAGGTGCACGGCGCGCTCGACAAACAGGTCTACCGCGATGGGGAGGAAGCGTCGATCAGGATACGCTCCAGCCAGCCGGCCTATGTGCATCTGTTCAGCGTCACTCCGGATGGAAGCGTCACGCTGCTGATACCGAACCGATTTCACGCGGGATCGCTGGTCGCAGCCGAGCAGGAGCTTGTGTTTCCCGGTGACCGGCTCCGGTCCCTCGGCGTCAACCTGCGCGTGGTCTTGCCCGTGGGAGCCAAGAAGGCGACGGAATATATCAAGGTGATCGCGACCCGGAAACCGATTCAGTTGGTCAAAGAGGAGCCGGCCGAGGGGGTCTTTCACACGTTCTCCGGGACGGAAGGCGGAATGATCCAGGACGTCATCAGGCGATTGGCCCAGTTGGAGGACGAAGACTGGACCGAGACGACCTTGCCGTACGAAGTGAGGCGATAGAGGATGGCGCCCGGGCCGGACGGGGCGTTGAGGAGGTGACTTGCAGGAAGGGCGCGGGTGCACGCGACTCCCGGTGGCACGGAGGATGCTCTGGCTCCTGGCAGTCGCAGTCTTTTCGGGGGGAGAGAGCGGGATCGCGCTGGCTCAGAGTCACACGGCCGGAGAGGCGGTCGAACGCGTCGGGCTCGGCCAGGTCAACTGGACCACCGGTTGGATCAACGCCACAGGAGTGGGCGTGCCGCCCGCCGACGGTGGACCTGGAGCCAGGTTGAAGGCTGAACGGGCCGGCTACGTGGTGGCGCTGCGGAACCTGCTTGAAATCGTGAAGGGCGTGCGTGTGGATGCTGAATCCGTGACGGACGCGTACCTGGTGAAGAATGAAGTGATCAAAACCCAGGTCAGCGGGTTTATTCAGGGAGCGCGCATCGTCAAGACGGTCGCTCAGCCGGATGGAAGCGTGGAGGTGACCGTCAAAATGCCGGTGTGGGGGAGCGGGTCCCTGGTCTCCGCCTTGCTGATCGAGAAGTCCATGCAGAGCCATACGCTCCCGCCGGAAACGGACACGAAACAGGGGTACACCGGGATCGTCATCGATGCCCGTGGAATGGGGGTGAATCCGGCCTGCTTCCCGGAAATCCTGGATGAGACAGGGACGGTGGTGTATGGTCCGGGGACGGCGGATCGAAGCGCGACCGAGAAAAACGGCTTAGTGCAGTACCGGGCGCTGCCCGAGGGCGTCAAGCTCTCGTCGGTGTTCGGGGAGCAGGCCACTATCATCCGGCCGGTTCAACGCGCGCCCATTCCAAGGGAAGGCCGACGGCCTCTGAGAATCAAGGGCCTGAACAAAGCCGGACGCCTGAAGGCCAACGTGATTATCAGCGTCGAGGATGCCAGGAAGATCAGAGAAGATGTCCAACTCGGAGGGGTGCTGAAGCGTTCCAGGGTGGTCATCGTCACCGATCCGCTGATCGGAGGCATGGAAGGACGCAGCCCGCGTTCCGACAGGCGTCTGGCTCGCATGCCTGCCGGGATCTCGGCGTGAGGGCCGGCCCCTAGCCACCTCTCCCTGGGGTCAGGGCAGAGCCGCGCGCATTCTCGAACCGGGATCCTGGTCTCGGACACCCCTCGCTCTTTCCGCCGACGAAGTCCCCCTCCCTCGGTCCGCGACGTGATACCGGCGAAGGCGGGAGACACCCGCGTGTCGCACCCAACGGTCGGACCGTGCGTCGCCGGCCGGAGAGGCTTGAAAGGGCGGGAGGCGATGCGAGAACAGAGGATCGGGGTCGCCCTCGGTATCGGAATTACGCTTGTACTGATCGGGCTCTACGCGCTCGGGTTGTTCGAATGGCTGGAGCTTCGGTCCTACGATCTGCGGTACGCACTCCTGCCGAGTCACCCGCTCGACACGCCAATCCTGCTCGTCCGGATTGACGAAGAGAGCGAGACGCACCTGAATGTGCGGGCCGCCGACGTCACGCGCGCCATGTATGCCGATGCGGTGAGACACCTCGCGAGCGCTGGCGCAGCGCTGATCGCCTTTGACATTATCTTCTCCACTCCGAGAGATCCGGTTGAAGACGAGGAGTTCGGGCTCGCCATCGCAGAGGCCGGCAACGTCGTGCTGGCTCGTTATATCGGGGGAAAAGGTCACAAAACCCCCATCCCACCGTTGCGCCAGGGGGAGTTGGGGGAAGCCCTGATCAACGTTGTGTTGGACAGCGACGGCATTCTCCGCAGCATCCCCCTGGTGGGCTTGGATTATTCGGGAGATTCCGCAGAACCTGAACCGGTCCTGGCCATGAGCCTCGAAGTGGCCCGGCTGTATCTGGACCCCACGGGTGACCAGGAATTGGATCTGGAGCACCCCGCCGAGGTCGGCCTCGGGCCCCTGCGCATCCCGTACCCGGATGGGCGGATGCGCATCAACTTTTATGGCCCTCCCGCCACCTTTCCCCGCATCCCGTTTTGGAGAGCGGTGAAGGACGAACTTGCGCCTGAGGAGATGAAGGGGAAAATTGTGCTTATCGGCTCGTCAACCCCCTCGCTGCATGATTACTATCAGACCCCCCATACGGAGAAACTCGTGATCGCGCTGACCGGCCAGACGGAGCGGACGGGAGGGCTGCGGATGGATGGGGTCGAGATCCATGCCAATGCCATCCAAACGATCCTGGATCGAAGCTTTGTCCATCGGAGCAAGGATAAGTGGGGGCTCGTGCCATGGCTGCTGGCGGGGCTGGGGCTGATCGGCACCTTGCTCTTAATTCGGAGCGGAAAAAGTCCGGTTGTGATCGTGGTATTCCGCTTCGGGCTCTTTCTGGGGATCGTGGCCGCTGCGGCCGCGCTGTTCTGGTGGTCGCGATATTGGTTGGACATGGTCCCGCTGTATGCGTTAGTGGCGGCGCAGTATTCGGCCGGCATCTCCTACCAACGCTACCTCGAAGGGCACAAACGGCGCCAGGTGCAGGCCATGTTCGGCCGGTACGTGTCTCCTCGAGTGGTGGAGCAACTGGTCCGAAACCCCGACATGGCCAACCCCAGCGGGCGCAAGGAACGCCTGACGATGTTTTTCTCCGACGTGCGCGGGTTCACCAGTATGTCCGAGAAGATGGAGCCACAGGAGGTCCAGCACTTGCTCAGCGAGTACTTCACCGAGATGACACGCATTCTGTTCAAGCACGGGGGCACGCTGGACAAGTTCATGGGGGATGCGATCATGGCGTTCTTCGGCAATCCGGAACCGCAGCCTGACCACGCCCGTCGCGCCGTGCTGATGGCGTTGGAGATGCAAGAGGCGGTGGCTCGGCTCAATCAGACCTGGTCGGCGGGTGGACGGCGGACCATCGGCGTCGGGATGGGGATCAACACCGGCGAGGTGACGGTGGGGAACCTGGGGTCGAAAGACTTCCTCGATTACACGGTGATTGGGGACGCGGTCAATCTCGCCTGCCGCCTGGAAGAGAGCGCGAAGGCCGGGGACATTATCATCACGCAGGCCACCTGCAACGAGGTCAGAAACGCGGTCGAGGTGGAGCCGCTGGAGCCGATCCGGGTCAAGGGGAAGAGCAACCCTATTCCGATCTATCGGGTGCTCCGACGACAGACCGCCGGCGCCGAGGCGCAGGCCCCCTTCTAGGCAGGCGGTGTGACCGGAGTGAACCGTCTGCGGCCGCGCCTCTCCGGGCTCGAATCATCGTCACGACGTGATCACGGTCTCCAAACGGTTCAAGAAACCTCTCACGGCGGTGGCCGTCGGCGTGATCGTGTGTCTGGTCACGTTAGCGCTGCGCCAATCCGGCCTGCTCGCGCTCGCGGAGCTGAAGACCCTGGATCACCGCTATCAACTCTATGCCGACCCGGCCAAGGCGGGCCAGGACCTGGTGTTGGTCGCGGTGGACGAGGCCAGCCTGGAGGCATACGGCCGCTGGCCCTGGCCTCGAGATCGGCATGGCTATGCGGTGCAGTTCCTGAAGGACGCCGGCGCCAAGGCGATTATCTTCGACATCCTGTTCCTGGAGCCGGACGACAACGCGGAGGAATTCGATCAGTCCTTTGCCGAGCACATCCGCCGGGCCGGCAACGTCTTTCTTCCCACTCTTCTCGACGTCACCGCGGACTCTGCGGCCGCGCCGCATCTCCTTGCGAAGGCCACCATTCACGTGAGCGGCGAGTCCAGGCGCGCGGTCGCGGTGGCCGGCCGATACCAGGGAGTGAAGTTTCCTATTCCGCCCCTGGCCGAGGCGGCCCGGGGATTGGGGTACATCAATTTCTTTCCCGACGCCGACGGCACCACTCGTCGGCTACCGCTTCTGGCGAGCTGGTCCGACGGAGCGTTTCTACAGCTTGCCTCTGCGGTGGCCCGCCACCTACTGGATGCGGATCAGGCGGTGCTCGGCCGACGCACCCTCCGCTTGGGCCCGGCGATGATCCCCCTCACGGCGGAGGGGGACATGGTGATCGACTGGCACGGATCGTTGGAGCGACACACCTACCCCGCCTATTCGATGGGCGCCGTCCTTCGATCCTACTCCGAGCTGCAGAAGGGCCAGAAGCCGTCCCTCGATCCGGCGCTCTTTCGCGGGAAGATCGTCTTTATCGCCACGACCGCCGCCGGCACGTACGATCTCCGGGTCACGCCGTTGTCCCCCTTCACGCCCGGCGTCCTGATCCACATGGCGGCCCTCGACAACATCCTCCGCGGCCGCTCCATGCAGCCGGCCCCCTACTGGGTCTTTGCAGCCACGACCTTCGCCCTGTGTCTCGGCACGGCGTGCGGGTTCATGCTGCTCCAACGCCAGGCCGCCAAGATCGGCCTCATCGCCGGGCTGGCGGCTGGATACTACGGGCTGGCGGTGCATGCGTTCACCACGCACGGGCTCTGGCTGGAGCTGGCATTCCCCGAGGGCGCGTTGGCGATGACCTACGCGGTCGCCGCGACCGTGGAGTATCTCACGGAAGGCCGGCAGCGCCGCGTGCTGCGGGCCGTGTTCGACAAATACATGGCCGCCGAGGTGGTGGATGAGATCATGCGCAACCCGGAGGGCATCAAACTGGGAGGCGCCAGGAACGAGCTGAGCGTGTTGTTCTCCGACATCGCCGGCTTCACGAGCATTTCGGAAGAATTGGAGCCGGAGACGCTCGTTGAATTCCTCAACCAGTACCTCTCGGCGATGACCGATGTGATCCTCAAGCATCGGGGCAACGTGAACAAGTACCTGGGGGACGGCATCATGGCCATCTTCGGGGCGCCTCGCGGCGACCCCAACCATGCCACGCTGGCCTGCTATGCGGCGTTGGAGAGCCAGGAGACGCTGGTCCGACTGCGGGAGGAATGGAAGGCTCAGGGCTATCCGGAGATCGTGGCGCGGATCGGGATCAATTCCGGCCCGATCGTCGTCGGCAACGTGGGGTCGCAGGCCCGGATGGAGTATACTGTCATGGGCGACAACGTGAACCTGGCCTCCCGCCTGGAGGGCGCCAACAAGTACTACGACACCCTCATTCTCCTGGGCCCCCGCACCTATGAATTGGCTCGTGGCGAGATCGAAGCCCGGGAAGTGGATCTGTTGCGGGTGAAGGGCAAGCGCGAACCGGTGGTGGTCTACGAGTTGCTGTCGCGGAAGGGCATGCTTGCCCTTTCCAAACGGCAGGCGGTGGGGCTCTATCATGAAGGGCTCGCCGCGTACAAGCGCCGAGACTTTCCCACCGCCGAACGATTATTTCAGGAGGCCCTCGCGCAGGACCCCTCCGACGGCCCGTCGCGAGTCTATCTGAGCCGGACAAGAACCTACCTTGCAGATCCCCCGCCGCCTGAGTGGGATGGCGTGTACGAACTCACGACCAAATGAGCGAAGGGATCACCACATGAGGCGACGCGGGCCACTGACGTTGCTGAGCATGATCTTGGTCGCCAGCCTCGTAGCGGGGCTCGCCGCAGCGGAGACCGTGTATGTCGGGGCCACGACGGCCAAGCTTCGTTCGGGGAAGACCTCCCTCGATCCCGCCGTCGCCGAGCTGAAATTCGGCGAGGCGTTGGAGGTGCTCAGAAAGGAAGGCGGGTGGCTGGAAGTGCGCACCGCCGCCGCGGTGAGGGGGTGGATTTTCGCCAACAAGACCACACCCAGCAAACCGGCCGGCGGCGGCGACTTTCTGGCCAAGCTGGGGAAGAGCATGCGACGGACAGAGGCGTCAGAAGTCACGGCTTCCGCGGGAGCCAGAGGCCTGGACAAGGTTTCGGAGGGATACGCCCAACGCGTCGGCATCAGCCAGCAGGATCGCGATGCGGTGGATCGCATGACCGCCTATCGGCTGACCGATCAGGAGGTCGAGGACTTCCTCAGGGACGGGGGGCTTGGAGAATATGCCAAATGAACGCTTGAACGGGATCATAAGCCTGCTGCTCGCGTCGGCATTGCTCGGCTTCCTCTCAGGCTGCGCAGAGCTTCAACAGGTCGCGGAAAGCGCCGCGAGACAGTCCGGCAATGAGCAACTGGCCCGGGCGATCCACGGCGGCGGCACCCTGATCAGCGGGCTCCTCCCGATCGGCTATGAAGAAGAACAGTCCATCGGGCAGGCGATCGCGTTACAGGTCGTGGCGCGCTACGGCGGCCTCTTCGAGCAACCGGATCTGACTCGCTATGTCAATCTGGTCGGCCGGGCCGTCGCCCTGACCTGCGACCGGCCCGACATCGCCTATCATTTCGCCATCCTCAACCATGATTCGATCAACGCGTTTGCCGCCCCGGCCGGGTATGTCTTCCTCACGCGCGGTCTCCTCGGGCAGGTTCGGAATGAGGCTGAACTGGCCGCCGTCGTGGGGCACGAGATCGCCCACGTCAGCCAGAAGCACATCCTGGAGGTGATCCAACGGTCGAAACAGGTAGCCGGCGTCACCGAGGCCGGCCTGGCCTACGCCAACCAGAATCCTGAGGCGTTCAAGGGGCTGATCGACGCAGCGGTCAAGAAGTTGCTGGACGAAGGGCTCGATCAGGACAAGGAAACTCAGGCGGACGCGCTCGGCGACGTGTTCGCGGCCCGGGTCGGATATGATCCCACCGCCTACCTCGCGCTGCTCAACCGGCTCCGCGCGCTCAAGGGAGACGACAAGGCCTTCTTCAAGACCCACCCGAACTTCAGCGCCCGGATCAAAGCGGTCCAGAACGTGATCGAAGCGCAAGGATTGAAACCGACCGGTGTGCTGGCGAGTGAGCGATTCGCTCGATCGAGCAAGCGGCTCTAAGACGATCGACCTGGTCCGGTCCTACTTGATCGCGACCGCTTTGACCTGCTTGAAAGTGGTGTGGCCCCGGAGGACTTTTTGGATCCCGTCCTGCACGAGGGTGGCCATCCCCTCTTGGAGGGCTAGGTTCAGCAGGTCTTCGGTCTTGCCTTTGGACTGGATGAGCCGTTTGATCCGATCCGTACCGAGCAGCAGCTCGTGGAGGGCGATCCGGCCCTTGAACCCCGTCTTGGCGCAAGGCTCGCACCCCTTGCCGCGGGCGAGCTTGAAGTTGCTGTCATACTTGACCCCCAGCTTCTCCCAGTAGTCCGCTCCATAACCGGCGACCATCTCCTCGTACTCCTCCTTCGACCCGCGGTATTCCTCTTTGCAGTTCGAGCAAATCCGTTTGCACAGCCGTTGGGCGAGGACGCCCAGCATGGCGTCGGCGAAGCTGAAGGGGTCGCACCCCATGTCCAGCAGCCGGGTCACCGTCTCGACTGAGCTGTTGGTGTGGAGGGTGCTGAGCACCAGGTGTCCGGTCAGGGACGCCTCAATCCCGATATCGGCGGTCTCTTTGTCCCGCATCTCGCCCACCATGATCACGTCCGGATCGGCCCGGAGAAACGCGCGCATGGCTATGGCAAACGTAAAGCCGATCTTGGGATGCACCTGCACCTGTCGCAGGCCGAATTGGGTGATCTCGACCGGGTCCTCGGCGGTCCAGATCTTGCGGTCGGGCTTGTTGATATAGCCCAGGACGGAGTGCAAGGTGGTGGTTTTGCCGGACCCGGTCGGGCCGACACACAGGATAATCCCATACGGCTTCTCGGCGATTTTTTTTAACTCGCGGATGTTCCGGTCTGAAAAGCTCATTTTGTCCAGAGGCAGCGCCTCGCTGCTCCCCAGGATGCGCATGACCACATCCTCGTTGGCCAATCCGGCGGTCGGCACGGTCGCCACGCGGAGTTCGATTTCCCGCTCGCCGATCTTGAACTTGATCTTGCCGTCCTGGGGCTTGCGGCGCTCGGCGATGTCCAGGCTGGCCATGATCTTAAGGCGTGAGACGATTGCCCGCCGGTAACTCGGGGGAATCTTCATGTATTCAAAGCAGCTTCCGTCGACGCGGAACCGCACCAACGTCTCACGCTTCTCGCCGTAGGGCTCCACATGGATGTCGGAACTGCCCATGCGATACGCGTCGGCGATGATCTGGTTGGCCAACCGGACGATGGCGCTGTCGTTCTCGTCGACTCCACCGACGGTCGCGTCTTCCTGCTGCTCCAGCATGGATTCGCTGATCAGTTCGCCGAGAATGTCCGACACGGACCCTTTCGCGGTCGGGTCGACCTGTCCTCCGGTTGCGACTCTCAACAACAGGAGGATGTCGCGTCGGAGGCAGACGGCGAAACGAATGGTTTGGCCGGGGAAGCTTCGCTTGATGTCCTGGACCTTGTCCAGGTCGTTGGGGTCGTCGATCAGGATCTCAACTCCGGTCTTGTCCCGCTTGATCGGAGTCCAGTAGTTCTTTTTCAGATAATCAACGTTCAGCGCCTTGAGTAATTCGGGGTCGAGGAACATCCGTTCGTGATACTCGACATGAGGGCACTTATAGAACTGGCTGAGAGACTTGCCCAGCTCGGCCTTCGGCACCTTATACTTCTCGATCAAGAGCGATTCGAGATCGGCGGATCCTTTGCGGGCCTCGGCGATGGCGCTTTCCAGCTCGGCCTGGGTGATCAAGTTATTGGCCACGAGGTGGTCGAACTTCGTGGGGGTCTTCTTGGCCAGTTTGCGCAGGTTAAAGAACGCGATGCCCAATCCCTTGGCGATTTCCGCGACCGAGTCCTCGTCCTTCTTCGTGAAGCGCCCGCCGCTCCTCTTGTTGAGCAGTTGGATGACGCCCATGAGGTATTTGTTCTCCGCGACGATGGGGTAGGTCAGCACTTGCTTCGTCTTGAAGCTGGTCTTCTTGTCCCATGAACTGTCGTGCACGAGGGAGGGGTGGATGCCAGACAGTTCCGACTTGCTGTAGGCGTCGCCGAGGTTGATTGGCCGGAGGTACTTCGCGGTGAATCCGGCGAGGCTCTGCTCACCGATCGGTATCCTGATCTCTTCAATCGTGTCGATGTGCGGAATCCGGGCGAAGATCTCTTTCTTCTCGGTGTCGCAGGCGTAGAGGGTGAGGCCCTCGGCGTCGAACAGGCTGAGGATCTCCTTGTGGAGATCGACGAGAATCTGATTCAGTTCCTGGGCCGCATGGATCTTGTTCGTGATGAGTTTGACCTGCTCGGCATACGCGACCTTCTGCTGGAGTTCTTGCAGATTGTCCGGCAGGACTTTCGTCTCCATCGCTACGCCTCCGTCCGGCTCTCAGCGAGAAGAGCCGTGGACCTCTCCCGGCTGACGGTCATGCTTCCGCCGCCACTCAAAAAGCCCCCGGTCCTCGTCAGCAGCCTGTAAGCCTAAGCCCAATGTTTATCGAAGGCAAGCGGAAACAGAAAAGCCGGGAGCCCGCCACAGCCCTGCCGCGCCGGCCATTGGCTCAGGTCGCTCGAATCTCCTGGGGCAGCAGCGTTCTGGCGTGCTGAGGCAGCTCCCCGGGAGGGAGCCGCTTGACCTCGCCGGTTTTCCGCTCCTTCAACTCCACGGTGCCCTGGGCCAACCCCTTGTCGCCGATCAAGACCTGATACGGCGCGCCGATCAGGTCCGCATCGTTGAATTTGACGCCGGCCCGTTCATCGCGATCGTCCCACAGCACTTCAACTCCCGATTGGATGAGCGACTCGTACAGCGCGCGGGCCGCCTTGGACACCTCGGCCGACTGGCTGAGCGACAGCAGATGAAGATGAAACGGGGCGATCGGGGCCGGCCAGATGATCCCTTTGGCATCGTGGTGCTGCTCGATGGCGGCGGCGGCGGTGCGCCCGACCCCGATCCCATAGCAACCCATGACGGCCAGACGCTCCCGGCCCTGGGGGTCGAGAAACGTGGCGCCCATCGCCTTGCTGTACTTGGTGCCCAACATGAACACATGGCCCACTTCGATGCCGCGCGCCGTCCGCAGGGGCCCGCCGCCGCGCGGGGACGGGTCGCCCGCACGGGCAGTCCGGAGGTCGGCAAACTGCGAAACTGAAAAGTCACGGTCCAGGTTCGCATCGACATAGTGGGTGTCAGCCTGGTTCCCGCCCACTACGACGTTGCGCAAGCCCTTCACGGCATGGTCCGCGATGATGCGCGTAGTGCGGAGACCGATCGGGCCGGCGAAGCCGATCGGCGCGCCGGTGAGGGCCGCCACCGTCTCGGCATCGGCCAACGTGAGATCAGCCAGGCCCAACAGCTTCTTCACCTTGGTCTCGTTGACCTCATGGTCTCCGCGAACCAGCACGGCGAGCGCCTCCGAAGGCGTCTTGTACAGCAGCGTCTTGACCAGGCGCAGCGGGGTGGTCTTCAAGCACACCGTCACCTCCTCGACGGTGCGGGCCCCGGGCGTCGGCACCTTCCGGAGCGGCCGAGGCGTTTCGGTCGAGGTCTCCGCCGGAGGCAGTGCTTCGGCACGCTCGACGTTCGCGGCATAGGTGCCTTCTTCATCGTAGACAATCGTCTCTTCCCCGACCTCCGCCAGCACCATGAACTCATGAGAGGAGGACCCGCCGATCAGGCCGGTATCGGCCTCCACGGCTCGAAAGGTGAGACCGCAGCGGGTGAAGATGCGCTGATAGGCGTCATACATCTTCTGGTAGCTGAGCTTGGCGCCTTCCTCGTCCCTGTCGAAGCTATAGGCGTCCTTCATGATGAACTCGCGTCCCCGCATGAGGCCGAACCGCGGGCGAAGTTCATCCCGGAACTTCGTCTGGATCTGATAACAGTTCAACGGGAGCTGCCGGTAGGAGCGGACATCCCGGCGGATCAGGTCGGTGATCACTTCCTCGTGCGTCGGGCCGAGGCAGAAGTCGCGCTCATGACGATCCTTGACCCGGAACAACTCCTTCCCGTAGAAATCCCAACGGCCGGTCTCCCGCCAGAGTTCGGCCGGAGAGGCGATCGGCATGAGCAGTTCCTGGCCTCCGGAGCGGTCCATCTCCTCTCTGATAATCCGTTCGATCTTTCGAATGACGCGGAGCCCGAGCGGGAGGTAGGTGTAGACTCCCGCCGCGACCTTGCGGATCAGGCCGGCTCTCAGCATGAGGCGGTGGCTGACCACCTCGGCTTCGCCGGGGTCCTCTCGAAGCGTGGGGATCAGAAGTTGGGAGGTGCGCATCGTGGTCGCTTGAGCCTTCAGCCGTCAGCAATCAGCTTCGGACCCGGCGCTCCACTCTTTGCCGCAGGCTGATGGCTGATTGCTGAAGGCTTCTCAGTGGGAGATCAGCCGTTCGATGTCATTCCAGAAGGCGAACACCATGATGCCGACGAGCAGGAGCAGGCCGACCTGCTGCGCGATCTCTCGCTGGCGGTCTCCCAGCGGCTTGCGCAACACCGCTTCGATGGCGAAGAACAGGAGGTGCCCTCCGTCCAGGATGGGGATCGGCAGGAGGTTGAGCACGCCGAGGTTGATGCTGAGGATGGCGATGAGGAAAACCAGGCTGGAAGGGCCCTGGGTCGCCGCGTCTCCTGAAATACTGGCGATCGTCAGCGGTCCGCCGATATTCTTGCTGGAGATCTCGCCCGTCAGCATCTTGTAGATTCCGACCACCGTCAGCTCCGTCCATCCCCAGGTGGCCTGGAGACCGTGGAACGCGGCCAGGAGGGGATTGGATGACCGGATGATCGACCGCCCCGGCCCGGAGATCCCGATTTTGCCCACTTCAACGGTTTTGCCGTCCACGACCGTTTTCTCCGCCGCCGGTGTAACGGTCAGGGTCAGGAGGCGCCCGTCCCGCGTCACCTCGAACCGAAGCGGGCGGTTGGGGTTCTCCTTCACGAATCCGGTCATCTCGGACCAGGTCGCGATGGCCTGCCCCTCGATGCTGACAACGCGGTCGCCGTCCTGAAAACCGGCCGCCATCGCGGGAGAGCCGCTCATGACGGCGGTGATCACCGGCGCGGTCTCTTCGATGCCGATGTGATACGACGCCACGTTTTTCCCGCCGTCCGGGAGTGTCGTCTGGAGGGGGGTGACCAGGACGGTTCTGATCTGGTCACCGCGGCGCACGTCCAAGGTCAGTTGCCGGCCGTTGCTTTTTGCGATCGCGTCGAGAAGCTCGCTCCGGGTGGAAATATCCTTCTCATTGACCCGGACGATCCGGTCGCCCACCTGAATGCCGGCCAGATCGGCCGGCGACCCGGCCCGCACAGCCTCCACGTCCGGGGTGAGGTCCTTGAATGTCGGCACAAACAGCGGCGCGCCGGTCGCGAGCCATCCCATGAAAATAAGGTAGGCCAGCAGAAAGTTGAAACCCGGACCGGCTGCCACGATGAAGACCTTGCGCAGCAGGCCTTGATGGGTGAAGGACCGCCGCTTGTCTTCAGCCGTGCGGACCTCGGATTCCTCCTCTCCGAACAGCTTGACGTAGCCGCCGAGCGGGACGGCAGAGACCAAGTACTCGGTGTCGCCGATCTGGCGCCCGGCAAGCTTTGGTCCGAACCCCAGGGAGAACTTCAACACCTTGACCCCGACCCAGCGGGCCGCGAGGAAGTGGCCCAGCTCATGGAAGGAGATCAGGACCCCCAGGACGATCACGAACCAGAACGCCTTCTGGCTCACCGCCCAGATGGCGTCCGGGGACCATGTGAATGCACTCAAGGTCATAATGCTCAACGTTCGATGTTAAAGTTTTAATTCCAAGACCAACTCAACATTCAGCATTCATGATCGAAAATCGCGCGTCAGCGCACGAGCGTGCGTACGAGCATGCCCGCTTTTTCTCGTGCCCAGCGGTCGGCCTCCAGGGCGTCTTCCAACGTGGTCACGTCGCGCGGCGCATGCGCGTCCATGGTGGTCCGGATCACGTCGGCAATGTCCAGGAAGCCGATTCCTTCCTGCAAGTAGGCAGCCACCGCCACTTCATTGGCCGCATTGAGGGTCGCCGCCATGGTCCCGCCGATCCGGAGCGCCTCGTATCCCAACCCGAGGCAGGGGAACCGCTCGTGGTCCGGCCGGAAGAAGGTGAGCTTCCCGATGCCAGCCAGATCGAGCGGCGGCACCTCCAGCGGCATGCGTTCCGGATAATTCATGGCGTAGGAAATCGGCGTCCGCATGTCGGGCAGCCCGAGCTGAGCGATCACCGACCCGTCGAGGTATTCTACCAAAGAATGGATGATGCTTTCGCGGTGAACCAGGACTTCGATCTGGGGGGGCGGGATGTCGAACAGCCACCGGGCCTCGACCACCTCGAGCCCTTTGTTCATGAGCGTGGCGGAATCGATCGTGATCTTCGCGCCCATCTTCCAATTGGGATGACGCAGCGCCTGCTCGGGCTTCACCTGCTGCATCTGCTGGCGGGAGAGCTCCCACAGCGGTCCTCCGGAGGCGGTGAGGATCAGGCGCCGGATATCCTGGCGGCGGTGCCCCTCCATCGCTTGGAAGATCGCGCTGTGTTCGCTATCCACCGGGAAAATCCGCACCCCGTGCCTGCGCGCCTCCTCCTGCATCAACTTTCCGGCCATCACCATGGGTTCTTTGTTCGCCAGCGCAATGGGCTTGCCGGCCCGGATGGCCGAAAGGGTCGGAACCAGGCCGGCGCCCCCGACGATGGCCGAAATGACCAGATCAGCCTCAGGCAGTTGCGCCACGCGCGCGACGCCTTCCGGACCGGACAGGATGTCCACTGAGGCGTCGCCGCACCTGTCTTGGAGCCTTGCGGCGGCGGATTTGTCCGAGAGCGCCACGGCGGCCGGCTTGAAGACGCGGAGCTGCTCCTCGAGCTTTTCATCGTTGGTTCCCGCGGTCAGGCCGATCACCCGGAACAGTTCGGGAAACTTGGCCACGATGTCCAGCGTGGTGGTCCCGATCGATCCGGTTGATCCCAGAATCACGAGCCGCTTCATATCGATCCTTTGACGAGCGTCACGTAATAGTAGAAGACAGGGGCGGTGAACAGCAGGCTGTCCAGCCGGTCGAGCATGCCGCCGTGTCCCGGAATCAGCATCCCGGAGTCCTTCACCCCCGCGCTTCGCTTCATCGCGGATTCAGTAAGGTCTCCCAATACCCCGGCGGCGGTCAGCAGCAAGCCTGCCGCCACACAATCAGGCACGCTGAACGACGGCAGAAACCACAAACGACCCGCCCAGGCCGCCACCAAGGCAAGGGCGAGCCCCCCGAGCAAGCCTTCGACCGTCTTGTTCGGGCTGATCATGGGGGCCAATTGTCGCCTCCCCAGGCTCACGCCGGCATAGTAGGCCCCCGAGTCGCCGGCCCAGGTCACCAGAAACAAGAACAAAATCAGGTATTCGCCGCCGTCCAACGCTCTGGTGAGCAGCAGGTGCCCCAACGTAAGCCCGACGTACAGCACGCCGAATACCAGGACCGCGGAATCCACGAGGCTCTGTGTGAGTCCTCGCGAGGAGACCAAGCGGTAGGTGAGAAGGGCCACCAAGATGACCAGAAAGACGGCACGTTCCGGCACCAGCCCCGGCCATTGGAGGCTCGCCAACAGCAGCCCCGTCGCCCCCAGGCCGAACCCCATCGCGGTCGGGGCCGAGGCATCGCGAAAGTGGAAGCGGTAGAACTCCGCCAATGCCAGCAACGCCGCCGCGGCCACCAGGGCAAAGAACGCGATCGGCGGTACATACCGGACCAGGAGGTAAAACAGCGGGAGAAAAATCAGGGCCGCGTAGACCCGCTGAGAGTCCACGCGTTTTCCCGTCACCGGCAGGCCTCGCGTCGTCGGGATGTCGCAGTTCCCACACTCAAGAGCTTGCTGTCTCACAGCCCGTTCGGGGGAAACACGGCGCCCGGAACCTGCCCGAATCGACGCTCCCGCTGTTGATACTCCAGCAGGGCGATCAGGGCCTCGCGTCGCCGAAAGTCAGGCCAGAGGGTAGGAGTGAAATACATCTCGGTATAAGCCAGCTGCCAGAGCAGAAAGTTGCTGATCCGGGCCTCACCGCTGGTGCGGATCAGGAGGTCGGGGTCCGGCAGGCCCTGCGTCGACAGGTAACTCTCCAGCAGGGGCTCATCGATCTGGTCCGGCTGCACCCTCCCGTCCTTGCAGTCCTGCGCCAAACGCCGGACCGCATCCGCGATTTCGGATCGGCCGCCGTAGCTGAGCGCGACGGTCAACATCAATTTGTCCAGGTGTGCGGTCTCCCGCTCCACCTTCCGCACCCAGTTCAACGCCGATGGCGGAAGCGAGTTGACTCGCCCGATGGCTCGGAAACGAGCGCCCTTTTCGATCATGGCATCCATTTCGCTTTGGAGATACTGCTCCAGCAGGAGCATGAGGGCATTGATCTCGGGAATCGGGCGTTTCCAGTTCTCCTGGGAGAAGGCGTAAATGGTGAGGGCGGCGATGCCGAGGTCCCGGCAGAGGGTGATGATCTCGCGGACCGACTTGATTCCCTCGGTATGGCCTGCCATGCGGGGCAGGCCGCGCAACTCCGCCCAACGGCCGTTCCCGTCCATGATGACGGCGATATGCCGGGGCAGCAAATCGGGGTCCAACAGCGCGGTCAACTCTGCTTCTGTGAGGTGTTCGAAATCGGTCGCGGTGCCCTTTGCCATGAGTGTGTCGGGCGATCCTTTCTCTCCAAGGGCGGGTAGGCGAGGCTAGTCTAATCAGCAAGGCGAAAAAAGTCAAACGATATCTCCCCGTCACAGCGCCCGATTCCACGGGACAGAGCTCGCCGGGATGCCTCGCGGAGCGCCGTTGCTCGGATGCAAAGGATCGGCTATACTGCACGAGACGATCAGGGGGAAACCGTCACAGATGTCAACGGACCAGACCACGGACCTCGCCCGATTCGGCGTGAGCGAGTTGGAAATTCGCCGCACCCTCGGGAAAGTGAAAGTCCGCGATGTGGACTATGCCGACCTCTATTTCGAGTCCTGTGTGTCCGAGTCGGTCTCGATGGAGGAGGGGATCGTCAAGCGTGCGGGCAAGAGCGTCTCACAGGGCGTCGGCGTACGCGCCACCGCCGGAGAGAAAACCGGCTTTGCGTATTCCGATGAGCTCACGCGGCGCGATCTCGAGATCGCGGCCGACACGGCGCGGTATATCGCGAACTCACCTCGCGGCGACGAGTCGGTACCCGCTCCTCGTCGGGTCCGGACGACTCGAGACCTCTACCCCGTCGAGACCTCGATGACTGAGATCGCCACGCGCGAGCGTGTCGAGTTGCTCGATCGGATCGATGCCGAGGCGCGGCGCTACGATCCCCGGATCAAGAACGTCCTGGCGTCCTTCAACACCGAGCACAAGGTGGTGGTGGTGGCGACGTCCGACGGTCTCCTGATCGGCGACGTGCAGCCCCTTTCCCGGTTGCAGGTGACCTGCATCGCTGAAGAGGGAGGGAATCGGCAGATCGGCACATTCGGCGGCGGCGGGCGGATCGGGTTTGCGTTCTACCAGGAGCAGGATCGGTACCTCCGCTACGCCCGGGAAGCGGCGAGGCAGGCGATCCTGAACCTCAGCGCGGTGGACGCCCCGGCCGGGGTGATGCCGGTGGTGCTGGCGGGCGGCTGGCCGGGGATCCTGTTGCATGAGGCGATCGGGCACGGGTTGGAAGCGGATTTCAACCGGCGCAAGACCTCCGCGTTCACGAACCTGATGGGCCGCCGGGTCGCGTCGGAGGTCTGTACGATCGTGGATGACGGGACGTTGCCGTTCCGCCGCGGCTCTCTCAACATGGACGATGAAGGCACGCCGACCAGTCGGACGGTCTTGATCGAGCGAGGAGTCCTGCGAGGCTATCTCACCGACCGTTTGAATGCCCGGCTGATGGGGATTCCTCTGACTGGAAGCGGACGGCGGGAGAGCTTCCAGAGCATTCCTCTGCCTCGAATGACCAACACCTTCATGCTGGCCGGGGAGTCGGATCCCCAGGAGATCATCCGATCGGTGAAACGCGGGCTGTACGCCGTCTCGTTCGGGGGCGGACAGGTGGACATCACCAACGGCAAGTTCGTGTTCTCGGCCAGCGAAGCCTACCTGATCGAGGACGGCGCCGTCACGCGGCCGGTCAAAGGGGCCACGCTCATCGGCAATGGCCCGGAGATCCTGACCAAAGTGTCGATGGTAGGCCACGACCTGAAGCTCGACGAGGGAATCGGCACCTGCGGCAAGGAAGGGCAGACCGTGCCGGTGGGGGTGGGGCTTCCCACGATTCGAGTGGACGAGATCACGGTTGGAGGCACGCGGGGATGAAGGCGCGGCCGATGTGCGTCGCTCGTCACTCGTGAAGCGTGATTTGTGAAGCGTATCTCGTCAGAGTCTTTACGAGATGCGAGATACAAAGGACGTTCGTCGGGGCCGCTTCACGAGATACGAGGTGCGGTAGTCGTGGAACAGGATCTGAAGCAGCTTGCTGCGGACATGCTCGATCTCGCGGAGAAGCAGGGGGCCGACGGCGCTGAGGTCATCATCGCCGACGGAGAGACCTTCTCGGTGCAAGTGCGTCTGTCGGCGGTGGAGCGGCTCACGAAGGCCAGGGAGAAACGTCTGGGACTGCGCGTGTTTGTCGGCCAGCGCTCGGCCAGCGCGTCCACGTCTGATTTCTCGCGGGAGGCTCTGCGGGGTCTGGTGTCGGACACCTGTACCATGGCCGCAGCGGTGGCGGAGGATGACATGTCCGGGCTGCCGCCTGGGGATCTGATGGCCGGCGACCTTCCCGACCTTGATCTCTATGATCCGACCCGTTTGAGCACGGAAGCGCAGATTGAGTTGGCGCGGCAGGCCGAAGGGTCCGCGTTGGCCGCGGATGCGCGGATCACCAACTCAGAGGGAGCCGAGTTTGATTCGTCCTCCGGCATGGTCCTTCTGGGCAACACGCGGGGATTCCTCGGAGAATACCGGAGCTCCCATTTCTCGGTCTCCGTGTCGCCGATTGCATCCGCTCCGGACTCGACCGGCATGCAGCGGGATTACTGGTACGCCGTGCAACGTCGATTCTCGCGTCTGGAGAGCCCGGAGTCGGTGGGGAGGGAAGCGGCCCGGCGGGCGGTGCGCCGCTTAGGGGCCCGCAAGCTGTCCACCCGGCGCGCGCCGGTGATCTTTGACCCGGAAACGGCCGGCAGTCTTCTCGGGAATCTGTGCAGCGCGATCTCGGGCCATGCTCTGTACAAGGGGGCCTCGTTCTTGATCGGCCGATTGGGGACGCGGCTGGCGCCGGAATTCGTGACGATCTACGACGACGGACGGAGACCGGGAGGATTGGGGTCACGGCCATTTGACGGGGAGGGCCTGCCGACCAGGAAGACGACGGTCGTGGACTCCGGCGTGCTCACCAGCTATCTCCTCGACACCTATTCCGGCAGGAAGTTGGGGATGCCCTCCACCGGAAATGCGTCTCGGGCGGTGGGCGAGAGTCCCTCGGCGGGACCGACGAATTTCTACTTGGTCCCCGGAACGGTCGCCCCTGAAGAGATGATCCGCTCCGTCCGCGGGGGTCTCTATGTCACCGAACTGATCGGATTCGGCGTCAATATGGTGACGGGAGACTACTCCCGGGGGGCCGCCGGTCAGTGGATCGAGAACGGCGAGCTGGCCTATCCGGTGGAAGAGATCACGATTGCCGGGAACCTCAAACAGATGTTGGCTGACATCGAGATGGTCGGCACTGACCTGGAGTTTCGGGGCCGCATCGCCAGCCCCACGATTAAGATCGGGGAGATGATGATCGCGGGAAATTAAGAGCTGATGGCATATGGCTGATGGCCGGACAGAGAAAAGGCCGATTTCATCCCTGCCATACGCCATGCCCCACGAATTCATTGCTCCGAGCTATAAGCCATACGCCATAGGCCATCGGCTCTGCGCTTTTATTCTGGAGGTAAATCATGGCTGAGGCACTCAGAGAAAGCATGGTCCAGTATCCGAGCGAACGCGCCACGGTTCGCGCCTATCTGGCTCACCCTCAGGCGAAGGAAAAGCGCGCGGCCGTCATCGTCGTGCAAGAGTGGTGGGGGCTCAACGACCACATCAAGGACGTAGCCAGGCGCTATGCCGGTGAGGGCTACGTCGCCATCGCCCCCGATCTGTACTCCCGACTCGGGCACACCGTCACGGCGGACCCGAACGAGGCCGGCAAGTTGATGAACGCACTCCTGCAGGAGGATGGACTGAAGGATTTGAATGCAACGGTGGCTTTTCTGAAAACGGCGCAGGGAGTGGACTCGAATCGCCTGGGGGTCACCGGGTTCTGCATGGGCGGGTCCTATGCGCTGATGCTCCCCTGTGTGAATTCGTCGATCAAGGCGGCGGCGCCGTTTTATGGCCAGGTGCCGAACCCCGACACCCCGATCAAGAACCTGGCTGCGCCGGTGCTCTATATCTATGGAGAAGATGACGGCTGGATTACGAAGGCGGACGTTCAGCGGCTGGCCAACGCGCTCAAGAAGTACAACAAAACGGGCGAGATCAAGACGTATCCTGGCGCGCCCCACGCATTCTTTAACGACACGCGCAAAGATGTCTACAAACCGGCCGACGCGAAGGATGCATGGAGCCGGACGCTGGCTTTCTTCAAGCAACACCTGGGATAGGGGGTAGCGGGATAGCGGGATAACGGGGTAAGCCGATAAAGAGGTGAAAGGGATAATGGGAGCGGAGGGCGCTTCCAATTTATCCCGCTACCCCGTTATCCCCTTACCCCGTCTTAAAAAGATGGCGCGGCGAACTTCCGAAGAGCTGGTCGGAACTCCCCTCAGTTTGGTCTTTATCGCCGGCAATGTGGCCGATGCCAAATCGGCCGAGGAGCGGCTGACCGAAATGGGCATCGACTACGCGTTGAGTCTCGAGCGGTTCACGACGGCGTCGTTCATGGGCGGGGAGTACACGGGGCTGTTTGTCTATGTTCCCGCTGCCCAGCACCGGTTTTGCCGTGAGATGTTGGAGCGGCACGGCCTGACCGACACAGTCGATCCGGAAGCCAGTGAGTCATTGGAGCGACCGGATGGCCCTTGATACAGAAACCGGCAAGCGGATGTTGCAGCTTATTACTTCCCGCTATAACAACCGGGAATGGCGGAAAAAAATCGAAAAGACTCTGAGCCTACCGCACATGGGGATCGGAGACGAAGTCCAACGCGCAATCTTCCTGTACCTGAAACACGGCCTGAAAGCCTATAAATCCAGGCGAGCCGATCCGGATTCGTGGATCGTCGGAGGGTATGCCACGACGGAGGTCATCGAGCGGGCCAAATTCGATCCGACCGTGGTCGGGGCGACGGTCACCAAGGAGGATGTGGCGTTCCTCGGCGTGGACCCCGGCCCGGAGGTGGATCAAGCCTGGTGGGACGAGATGCTGGTCGCCTGGTTCGAGGAGCCGGAAACGGAAGAACCGGTCGCAGAAGAGGAGCAGCCGGCCACCGATCCTTCGCTCCCTCCGAGTTCAGCGCTTTAAGTCAACCAGCCGTAGTTTCGCGCGCTCCTTGAGCAAGTCCGTCCCCGGCAGCAACTGCGGGGACTGCTCGGCATGCATTCGTCTGGCCGCCGTTTCCACCTGCGGCTTCAGGTAGGCGTACAGCTCCGCCACGTCAACCGCCCCGTCCTTGTCGGCATCCGCCTCGCCCTGGAGCCCTTTCAGGAAATAATAGGTGAAGAGGCCGTGCCGCTTTTCAGGGAACGCGGAGCTGATCTGGTTGCCGGCAGCCGCCGCCAACACCACCATGTTCTGGGACGCCAGGAGCGGGTCCTCCACCGTAATCAGCATCGGCCGTGCCCCCTTGGCGATCACCGAGCGGCCACCGGCGCCGGAGAAGCAGGAATCCATCACAAGCATCACTTGCTTCGCCGGTAGATCGCCCAGCACCTGGTACAAGCGTCTCAGCGGGTACGCGGTGGTCTCCAGGAAGGCGGGATCCCCGTCGTATGGGACCAGAAACGCCTGGTTGGTGTTCGGATCGGGCGCGCCGTGGCCCCCATAATAGACAAACACCTCGGCATCCCGACTCTCCGACACCTGTTTGGGGAGCCACTTCTCGAAGCGAGCCTCTAGCTGACTCTTCGTCACCCGATCGTTGAGGATGGTGACGATGTTCTGTTCCCGGTAGCCCAACGCCTTGACGAGATACTTTCTCACCATCTCGGCGTCGCGCTTGGCATAGTCCACTTTGGGGAGGTCACGATAGTCCTCGATCCCGACGATGACCGCATAGGCATGGTCTTTGGGCGGCGTCATGCCGGTCGGTGGGGCCAACTCGGCGTCGATCTTGGCGAGTTCGGCGCCGCCGAAGACGCCAAACGGTTCCACCGCGCCGGCAGCTATCCGAGGCCCCCGCAGGCTGGCCAGGTACTCAGCCTGGACATGGTCAATCAAGGGAGGCAGCAACCCGGCGCTGAGGGAGGGAACGGCGACGTTGAGGACGATCTCCTGCAGAGATCCCTCATGAGCCACCTTGACATTCTCTGTTTTCTTCCACACCAGCGCGCCGGTATGGACATTGTAAAGTTGAAGTTTCAGGCGTGTCAGCACCGAGTATTCAGACCCGAGGAATGCCATGGACTCTGCTTGGAACTCTTTCACTTCCCCAACCAGCAGGAGATCGGCATGCTGGGACCGAGCGGCGGCCAGGATCTGCTCCGGGTCGGTCTTTTCTCCAGCCTGTGGGGGTAGGTTAAGAATACCCACGTCCTTGAAGACATTGGTGCGGCTGAGCGTGTCGCGGAGAGTCCGTTGAATAGAGCTTTCGACGGGTCCGCCCACGGGAGCGTCATCGTAGACCAGTTTGCCGGTATCGATGGGGCCGATCGTTAAAACGATCGGCACCTCCTGTTCCTTCGCCGGAACGGTGAGGAAGGGTGGAGCGATGGACGGCGTGCAGGCACTCGCCAGAACTGCACCCAGGAGTATCCGAAGGAACCAGCTTGAATGACCGCTTGTTTGGGTGAACATAATACGCTCCCTGATCACGCAGTCGTCATTTGGTGAACTTCACGACCTTTCCACGAACTTGGAGGCACTGACTCATCCCGAGGAGGTAAAAGGCACTGGACGAGCTGGATGTCACCTCGATCAAGGCATCCCCCCCTCGGCTCCTTATCAGCTCTTCGATCAGCGCCGAAACCGGCTTGGGGGCGCCCAATGGAATAAACAGAATCGTATAGCCGCAGGACGAGGATTCCTCGGCAGGGCCCAGTTCGACATATTTTCCGATCATGGGCATCGTGGAGGGAGCAACCGCCCCCGGTGTGGTACAGGCGACACTCAGCACGGCGAGGACCGTGTAGAGGACTCCCCTGCGAGAGACCCTCCGCCAGGCAGTTCCAAAGCGTGGTATGCGATCGTGAACGTTCATTGGACATTCTTGACAGCCTGGCCTTTGACGATGGTGCAATCCGATGCGAACAACGGAAGCGCGAAGGTGGAGCCCCGGTGCTCGACGGTGACGCCGGCTAACGCATCAGCTCCATTCTCTCTCACCGCCTTTGCGATCATCTCTTCCGTCGGATCCTTTCCCCCGATCGGAATGAAAAGAACCCGGTAGTGGCAGGAGGTCTCTTGCACGAATCCAAGCACGGTGTAGGTCGAAGAGACGGGAGCGGTTGAACTCGCGATGCCGGCCGGGTGACGGCTGACGATACAGGATGCAAACAAAAAGGTGCACATGCAGAGGCAGGTGAAGCTGAGGGCCTTGCGGATCGCCGGCATAGGGTGGCGGCCTTCCTACCGTGTTCTCTTCGCGGCCACTACGTCCGGGGCATACTACGGTAGCAGAACGGTGAAAGGGGTGTCAAGGAAGGCGCCGGGAGGTCGTGCTCAGGTCCTTATCGAGCTCCGCTGGACCACGTGGAGGCGGAGTTCCTCGGTGCCGGTCTATGGCCACACCAGGCCGGTGGACAAGACGGTGAGGGCCACCACTATGACCCAGACCATGAGCCCGATGGAAACAACGCGTTCCAGGGTCATGTCCCATCTCCCGGGCATCTGATGATCGCCGGCTCGGAGCGTGCCAGTGGGTAAAGCGTCTCCTCCGAGGAACCCGATTGTCGGGTAGAGGCTCCGAGGCTCGACAATGCCTCAACCAGGATACACACGCGATTGCCCCTTTTCAGCTCGCAAATGAGCAGGATACGTCCGTCCGATTAGTCGTGCGCGGATCGCTGAGGTGCGCTGCCCAGGGAGCATACTCCTGGTGCTGAACACGGCTCCATGACCGTCGACCGACTGCATACTACGGAATCT
>JAHFEU010000205.1 GCA_023248295.1 Nitrospirota bacterium
GGGTAGAGGGGTAACGGGGTAAGGGGGTAACGGGATAGAGCGCCAGTTGCGTTCCTTCTGACGTTACCCCACTACCCCGCTATCCCTCTACCCCGAGGAAGGGAAGATGCCGCAATTTGACACCCATTTCTTCTCGTCGTTAATCTTCTGGGAAATCGTCTCCTTCGGCATCCTGCTCTGGGTGCTGTGGAAGTTCGCCTTCCCACCGATCCTGGCGACCTTGGAAACGCGCGAACGCAAGATCAAGGAGAGCTTGGAGCAGGCCGAGCGCCACCGCGCCGACGCAGAGCGCAAGTTGCAGGAATATGAGGCCAAGCTGAGCGGCGTCTCCCGAGAGGCTGAAGCGATGATGGTCCAGGCCAAGGATCGGGCGCAGCGCCTGCTGGAGGAAAACGAGCAGCGCCTCCTGGCGGAGGCGGAGCGAATCAAAGGGGACGCCACACGCGAAATCGAGCACGAGCGCCGCAAGGCGATCCAGGAGATCCGCACCCAAACCACCGAGCTGGCCCTGCTGGTCGCGGAAAAGGTGGTAGGGCGGAGCCTCAACGACGAGGACCATCGCCGGTTGGCGGACGAGGCGTTAGAAGCGGTGGCGGAACAGCACGACGAGCGGGGTAGCGGGGTAACGGGGTAGAGGGGCACCGTATAAAAAGGGAAAGTTTCCTCCGGTATCCCGCTATCCCCTTACCCCTGTACCCCCGTTGCCGCTGCCCCGGCGATACCCTTCCAGGTCCAACGTCACGAACCGAAATCCCAGTTCCTTCAGCTTGGCGCTGACCCGTTCCCGCCGTGCGCCATCCAGCATGCCGGGCAACTCCGGTCCCTCCAGCTCGATCCGGGCGATCTCGCCGTGATCCCGCACCCGAAACTGCTTGAATCCCTCCCGGAACAGGGTCGCCTCGGCCTGCTCGACGCGGGTCAACTTCTCCCGCGTGATGGCAATTCCTCGAGGGATGCGGGATGAGAGACAAGCCGCCGCGGGCTTATCCCAGTTCGACAGACCGAGTTCCTTCGCGAGCGTGCGGACCTCTTCCTTGGACAATTCCGCTTCCACCAGGGGACTCCGAACGCCCCACTCCCGGGCCGCGACAAGACCGGGTCGGTCGTCGCCCAGATCGTCCAGGTGCGTTCCATCCACCATCGCCCCCACTCCGAGCTCGTGTTGCAGCGTCTTGAGCGCCTGATACAGGTCGGTCTTGCAGTGGTAGCAGCGGCCGGCATCGTTCCGGACGAAATCCGGGATGTCGAGTTGATCGGTCTCGATGATGGTGTGGCGGGCGCCGATCTGGGAGGCGACCCACCGGGCGCCCTCGAGTTCGATGGCAGGGAACGTCGGAGAAACGGCGGTGACCGCGACGGCGCGTGACCCCAGGGAATCGTGCGCGACCTTCAGGACCAGCGTGCTGTCGATGCCTCCTGAGAAGGCCACCAGCGCCGATCCCATCTCCTCAAACAGCTGCTGAAGCTTTTTTAGCTTCTCTCCTAACATGTCACGCCTCATGGCAACGGCGGCTCACGCTTCACCCGTCGAGAGCCTCTGGGTCGTGCGACCCCTCACGGCTTTTGCATGACCTTGGCTTTCGCCAGGTTTCCGACGACGACGAGGGCATAGTCGTTGGGATTGAGATACTGCTTCGCGACTCGCAGCACGTCTTCTTTGGTGACCCGCTCGATCAAACGCGGGTACTGGGTGAAATAGTCCAACCCCAGCCCGTAGAACTCGACCAAGTTCAACACGTCGGCCAGCTTCGCGGTGGTGTCCAGGCGGAGCGGGAAGCTGCCGATCAGGTACGCCTTGGCGTCGGCCAGCTCTTCATCCGTCACCGGCGCGTCTCTCATGCGGTTCAGCTCGGCCAGGACGCCGGCGATGGCCTGATTGGCCGTCTCGTTGCGCGTCTGGAGGCTGATGAAAAAGGCTCCCGGCATCAGGCTGGCTTCGAAGTGGCTTCCCACGGCGTAGGCCAGCCCCTGATTATCGCGGATCGAATCCATCAGCCGTGAGGAAAACCCGCCGGCGCCCAGGATGTAGTTCATGACCGTGACCGCGTAGAAGTCGGGGTTCGTGCGGCTGATCCCGACGTGGCCCAGCATGATCGTCGACTGGGTCAGGTCCTTCTCGATTAGCCGGGCGACCGGTTTTTCAAGAGGCCGTGGGGTATCGGCTGTTCGAACCGGAGAGGCGCCGCGCTTCCACGAGCCGAAGTGCCTGGTCACCAGTTGGCGCGCCTGCTCGACCGTGATGTCCCCCACGACCGTCAGCATCGTCTGATTCGGGCGGTATTCGCGCAAAAAGAAGGTCAGAATGTCGACGCGCGTGATCTTCGGCAGGCTCGCCTCGGTGCCGTTCACCGGCCAGCGATACGGATGCCCCTCGAACACCAGTTGGTTGAACGCCTTGGCCGCGACCTGCCCCGGATCGTCCTGCTCGCTCGCAATCTCTCCCAGGATCTCGCTCCGCACGCGCTTCAGTTCCGCTTCCGGAAAGGCGGGGCTGCGCAGGATATCGGCCAACAGCTCGAACCCCAGCTCCGTATCCTTCTTCAACACCCGCGCCGAGGCGGTCGTAAAATCCTCCCCAGCCCGCGCGGCCAACGTGCCGCCCACGAACTCGATCTGCTGGGCAATCTCTTTGGCGGTGCGAGCGGCGGTTCCCTCGTCCAGCAAGCTGGCGACAAGGTTGGCGAGCCCGGCTTTGTCGGCCGGGTCCTGAGCCGACCCGGCTTTGACCAGCGCGTGGATCTGGACGAGCGGCAGCGCGTGCTGCTCCAGCACCAGCACGGTCAATCCGTTCGGCAGGACGTACCGGACCGGGTTGATGTCCGCAGCCTGGAGTGGAACCGGCGTGAGCGCAAGACTGAGGCCCAGGAACAGCGCTGCCCTCCGTCGCGCCGCTCCTGCACACGCTCGGCCTTGTCCGTGTCGTGCCGTCATCAGCGGACTCGCGTGCGCCTCCCTCGGTGGATCAGCCCTGTGGCGAGGCCTGAGCGGCCGATTTGGGCTGCGGCGGGACCGGAATGAGGATCCCGACCGTACGCGCCTCCTCGACGAAGTAGCGCCGGGCCACGCGTTGGACATCCTCGGCCGTCACGCGCTGGATCCGTTCCAGGAACTGTTCAACGTGACGCCACCCCGCCCCGACCGTTTCGGCCTCACCGAG
>JAHFEU010000206.1 GCA_023248295.1 Nitrospirota bacterium
TGATGTCGGACGCCAGATAGGTGTACTCTCCATCCTGCTTGCGAACCACCCGGTCCTTCTCGTCTCCGAACGCGGACGAACGGAACCACAGCGCGCCCTCCTGTTCGAACAGCAAGTCCCGCTTGCGGAGCTCCTCCAAGACTCGCTCCACCGAGCCGGACGACAACAGCGAAGCTTCGCTGAACCAGGAGTCGAACCCGATCCCGAACGACCGGAGATCCCTCCGGATCACCTCCAGCAACTCCTGGTACGCCAGCTCCCTGCACCGTTGTTCGGCCTGGTCGGGCGGGCCGTCGAGCAGGGTCGCGCCGACATGATCCCGCACATGGGCGGCCACCGTCTCGATATAGGCACCGCGGTATCCGTCCTCCGGAAACGAAACGGTGCGACCGTTTAACTCCTGATAGCGCGCATAGACGGACGCGCCCAAGAGCTTCATCTGTCGCCCGGCGTCGTTAATGTAATATTCCCTGACCACATCGTAACCGGTCTCCGTCAGGAGATTCGCGATCGCCTGTCCGACCGCCGCGCCACGACCGTGGCCGATATGCAGCGGGCCGGTGGGGTTGGCACTGACGAATTCGACCAGGACGCGGCCGCCCTGGCCCACATCGGTCCTGCCGTAGGCCTCACCTTGCTCCTGGATTTCGATGAGCACTTTCAGCCAGAGGTCCCGCTTGACCGTCATGTTCAGGAATCCAGGACGGACGATCTCGACTCGATCAAAGATCGCGTCGCGCTGGTCCATGTTTTCAAGGATGATCTGGGCGACGTCCTGCGCAGAACGCTCCTCTGACGACGCTAAGCTCATGGCGACCGTGGACGCCAGATCCCCCCACTCGGGCCGTTTGGGAAGGTCGAGGGTGACCGCCGGGAAGGGTTCGGCTTTCAGCTGCCCCTTGCGCCGGGCGCGCAGGAGCGCCCCTTGCAGCGCATCAATGACCTTCTCGCGTACGATATCTTGTGACACCGAAACGCTCCTAACTCCGCATCCTGTCTATCAAAATGCCGACGGCTCAATCTAGCATAACTTCCGGAGCATCACAAGGCGACCGGGTCGCCTCCGTCGGGTTCTGGAAGACGGCGCGAGGCTGTCGGAGCAACCGCTCACAGACCATGATCAGCGCCTCCGCCGGAATCTGGAGGCAGGGTTTCTCGTGGCAGGCTTGAACCGCAGTCCACCCGTGACAGCGGCAGGGTTCCCCGGTCAGGACCGTCACATGAGAGCCAAGGGGCGCCCACCGTCGGCGATCCGTCGGCCCGAACAGAGCAACCATCGGCAGATGGAGCGCGGCGGCCAGATGCGTGAGACCGGAGTCGTGGCCGACGAAGAGATCCGCGTGGGCCAACACGCCGGCCATCGTGAGGAGGTCCTCATGGTGGAGGACCACAGGCCGGCTCGCGCACGCATCAGCCACGTCGGCGACCACGCGGTCGTCCGCCGGCCCTCCGACCAGCACAGGAACGATGTCGTTGGCCTGGAAGTGCGTGACGACCGCGGCCAACACGGCGGGGGCGACGCATTTGTGGCGACTGCCGCTGCTGGGATGGATGGCGGCCAGTGGGTGATGCATGAACAGCTCCACCGCGGCCAGCCGAGCCCGGCCTTTTGCGATCACGACGTCTGGGAGGTGGAGTCTCTCCTCGACTCGCTCGACCGGCGCCACGTCCCGGGCTGTCTCCAGGAAGCGGTCCTCCTGATGCATCCCCTCGCTTTCCGACGAGGCAAGAGACCGCACAAGCACCCGGCCGACGCCCAGACCCTGCAATGTGGAGGACAGTCGGCCCTCCGGATCCGCCAGCCAGCAGACGGCGAGGTCGCACCTGCCGAGCCATTCACGAACCGTCGGCCCCACCCACGGGAGTCCAGCCAAGAGCCCGGTTAACGCACCGGCCTCGAGTGAAAATGCCCTTGCGACCTCGCCGCACGCACGAAGGAGACTGCTTACTTCTGCGCCGGCCACGAGGCCAAGCTGATGGGTCGGGAAGGATGTCCGCAACGCCCGGATCGCCGGCAGCGCGAGCAGCACATCGCCCAGGGCGCCGGGATGCACCACGAAGATCGTGCGCGGCATGGACTCAGGCCCCACCGCCACGATTCGCCCGTTGTCCTGCCAGCAGCTTCCTGGCGAACTCCAAATCGGCCGCGGTGTTGATATTGAGGAAGGACAGGAACTGCGGATCCGCCCCCCGGAGCTCGTGTTCGGAAACCAGCCGCACCGAGAGCCCCGGAGCCTGGCTGAGGTCTTGAACCTTGAGGTTGCCGGTGTTGAGCATGCGTTCGAGATGGGGCAAGCAGGCTTTCGAATAGACCGCGTGCATGGGCTGAAGCCCGCTGGCGAGCTGCGCCATCACCACATCGGCATCCCGGTCCAGCTCGGCCATCCTCTTGATGAGGGCCGGATTGAGGAATGGCATGTCGCAGGCGGCGGCAAAAATCCGCGTGTGCGCAGCGGACGTCAGACCAGTATAGAGACCGCCGAGCGTCGCGCAATTCGGGACCAGATCCGTCACGATCCGGTGGCGAAGACCGGCAAGCTGGGCGGCAGGCTCCGCAACCACCACGATCACTTCAGCAAACAGCGACTCCAAGACCGACAGCGTCCGCTCCAACAGCGTCAGGCCGTCCAGCTCGAGAAACCGCTTGTCTCGGCCCATCCGGCGGCTCTTGCCGCCGGCCAGCAGGACGCCCGTCATGTCGACCCTGTCGAGGTTCAGGAACAGCCTCTCTTGGTTCGGGCCAGGCAGTGAGGAAACAATAAAAAGGCTCTTCCGGAAATCGTGTGGGTCATGTTGAGTCCGTCAGGCCGAGGCATTCCGCTCCGTGCAGGCTCGCCGCGCTGCTGTAACGACCGGCGGCCCGGCTCCGGCTCCCCCGCAAGGTCGCGTCTTCCTCGCCCTGACGGCCTCGTGCGTGCACCCCGGCTGAGGCCGAGGCTGGAGGGGCTGGGCGCGGAGGGTCGTCGTCCTCGCGGGACTCATGACAGGGGTGGCCTGGCTGATCCCCTATTGCGCGCGTCCAGCGAGCACTTTCCGAAGTGCGCGATGCGCGAGCACGGGGGATTAGCCTGGCCGCCCCGCCGCTCCGCCCTTCGTCAGCCGAGGCGCCTTCCCGAAGTC
>JAHFEU010000023.1 GCA_023248295.1 Nitrospirota bacterium
ATCGTAACGGTCGCCGCCGATGATCTCCAGCTTCCCGAGTTTGATCGACAGGTAGCCCAGACAGACAATCCCGACGAGCACGAACACCCCGACCACCAGCTCCAGTTTGGCTTTCTCCATGTCAGCTCCCCATCAAGAAGGCGTGACCCGTTACCCGTGAACCGTCAACCGCGAAGACATACGGATTCCTTCAAGGATACGGCTCCACGTTTCACGATGAACGTTCCTCACCATTGTCATGCCCCGACGGCGATGAATTCGAGGATGGCCGGATCGGTGGTGCGCTGGAATTCCGCCGACGGTGCCATCGCCGCGATCTTTCCGTCTTTGAGCATCGCCACCCAGTCCGAAATGGAAAAGATTTCCGGTATCTCGTGGCTCACCATGATCGCCGTGAAGTGAAACGTCCGATGCGTGGCCACGATCAGATCGTGGATGGTTTTGGCCATCAGGGGGTCCAATCCCGTGGTCGGTTCATCGAACAGAATGATCTCCGGCTCCATCACGAGCGCCCGCGCCAAACCGGCCCGTTTCTTCATGCCGCCGCTCAATTCGGCCGGAAATTTATGGCCCATGCCGGAGAGACCCACTTGTTCCAGCATGTCCTCGACTCGCCTGACCACCTCGGCGTCGGCCAACCGGAGTTTCTCCCTCAGCGGGAAGGCCACGTTCTCGAAGACCGTCAACGAATCAAACAAGGCTGCGCCCTGGAACAACATGGCGAACCGCTTGCGCACCTCGTTGAGCGCTTTGCCCCGCAAGCGCGAGATCTCGATCCCATCCACCCAGACTTCGCCGCGGTCCGGCTGCAGCAGCCCGATCATGTGCTTCAGCAGCACGCTCTTGCCCCCGCCGCTTCGCCCGATAATGGTCGTGAGCTTCCCGGCCGGGATGGTCAGGTCCACCCCGCACAACACCGGCTGCCCCCCGAGCGTCTTTTCTACTCCCACCAGCTTGATCATCGCGACAAGCCCGTGACGCGTAACGCGTGACGCGTCACCCCTCACGTCTCAGAGAAGCACCGAGGTCAGAAAATAATCCCAGATCAGGATCACCACCGACGACAGCACGACAGCCTCGGTCGTCGCGGCTCCCAATCCCTCCGCGCTCATCCGGGTGAAATACCCTTTATAGCAGCACACCCAACTGACGATCAGTCCGAAACTGATCGACTTCAAGATTCCTCCGTAGATGTCCTTCCACTCCACGGCGGACTCGATGGAACTCCAGTACGACCCCGCGCTGGCTCCCAGCAGACTCACGCCCACCAGGTAGCCCCCATAGATCCCCACCACGTCGAAGATGGCGACCAGCAGAGGCACCCCGATCAGCCCGGCCACGAACTTCGGGGCGATCAGGTACTGCAGAGGATTGATCGCCATCGTGTCCAGGGCATCGATTTGTTCGGTAATCCGCATGATGCCGATTTCGGCCGTCATGGCCGAGCCGGCGCGCGCCGTCACCATCAGCGCGGCCAGGACCGGGCCCAACTCCCGGATCATGCTCAACGCTATGACGGAGCCCAAGACCCCCTCCGACCCGAACTTCCGGAGCGTGTAGTAGATCTGCAGGCCCAGCACCATCCCGGTGAACGCGGCAGTCAGGACCACCACGAACGTGGACTTGAAGCCGATGAAATGAAGTTGTTTGAGGATCTGAAAGGGGCGAAAGGGAGGCCGCGCCAGCCAGGCGAAGGTGGCCAGCATAAAGAGGAGCATCCGCCCCATCTCTGCGATCAGAAACAGGGTGGTGCGACCGATCCGTGCAAAGCTCCGGCTCAACACGCGCAAGCCGGAGGATTCGCGCTATTCAAGATCATCCAGAAACCTCCCCCAAAACCTGGTCATCCTCTCGGATGCCAGCGCGGTCTGTGCGCGGAATCGGCTCAGTGCGATCAGGGAGGACGGGCGAGCGAGGCACGCGATGGTCCCGCGCGCCCACCCGCTCGAGCTGAGCAACAGGTTGAAGTCAAACGGGAGATCTTCATCGAGCAGGTCGGAGACCGCCCGGAAGATCGCGAAGGGAATGTTCCGCTCGAACGCCACAGCCCCCACCGCGGCGCTCTCCATATCAAGGCCGACCGCGCCCGTGCCGGCCGCGATGTCTCGCTTATCCTGTGCACGCCAGATGACGCGCGGGACGGTCGCGAACCGGCCGGTTCGCGCCGGGAGGCCCGCCGCAGGGGCGGCACGGACCGCCGCAGCGGTCAGTTTCTCGGCACAGGGAATGACGCGACCGGCGCCCGGCGGATTGGCTGTCCCCCGATACATGATGACATCCGTGCCGATCAGTAATTCGCCGATATCGGCGGCCGTGAGCGCACACGCGAACCCGGAAGAGATGGCGAGGTCCCACGTGTGGCTGGCAAAGACCTTCCGGCAGACCGCCTCGGCCTTTGCGGTCCCCACACCCGTCTGGAACACGAACAGCCGCCAGTTCCCCCGGCGCCCGATCACGCAGCGAGCCCCGCCGACGCGCGTCCTCTCTTCAACGAGGATTGCCCGGCGGACGGCGTTGAGTTCCCATCGGGTCGCCGTGAAGATCCCGATCTGTTTCATGATGCCCAGCGAATAGCCCGTAGCTCTGAGCCATAGGCTACCTGCTGTTCGCTGCTAGCGAGCTCCAGGCGGGAGGCAGGAGCCGTCAGCCCTCCAAACGGAACCATCCCGTCTCACGAGCGATCCGACGCAACTCGTCAGCCTTCATCTGCCCGCGGGTCTTCACGTTCCGATACACGGCGAGCGCCCAGAGTGGGAAGTACTGCCCGTACAAATGATAACGGAGGTAGAGCACGCGTGGGAAGCCGGTCCCGGTCTGCCGGATTTCCTCCCACGATCCGTCCTGCCGCTGGTGCCGGATCAAATAATTCACCCCACGCACCACGCTGATGGAATCCCAAACTCCGGCCGAGAGCAAGGCGAGCAGTGCCCAGGCGGTCTGGGACGGAGTACTGTCTCCCCTCCCGGCCGCAGCGGGATCGGTATAGGACAGGCACGACTCCCCCCATCCGCCGTCCGAATTCTGTCTGGACTCCAGCCAGGCCACCGCTTGGCGAACGTAGGGGGCGGACATGTCCTCGCCGATCATCCGCAAACCGATCAGGACCGACCACGTCCCGTAGATGTAATTGACCCCCCAGCGGCCATACCAACTCCCATCCGCCTCCTGCTCGCGTCGCAAAAACTCCAGGGCAGGCCCCGCAGCCGGATGCGTCCGATCATACCCGAGCACCCCGAGCATCTCCAGGCACCGGCCCGCGAGATCAGCCGTGCTCGGATCCAGCAGCGCTCCATGATCGGCGAACGGGATGAGGTTGAGCACTGTCCGGTTGTTGTCCTTGTCGTAGGCGCCCCAGCCTCCATCAGAGCCCTGCATGGCCATCACCCACCGATACCCGCGGGCGATCGATTCCCGCTGCGCGGCACCGTCCGGCATCCGCAGCTTGGCCAACGCCATCAGGACCTCCGCGGTGTCATCCACGTCCGGATACAGCTCGTTTTCAAACTGGAAATACCATCCGCCGGGCTCCGCGTTCGGCGCCGCGACTTTCCAATCGCCCACCGTCGTGGTCTGGCGCGACAGCAGCCAGTCGCCGGCCTTGAGCAAAGCCGGATGGTCCTGCGGCAGTCCCGCTTCGATGAGCGCATTGATCAGCAGCGAGGTGTCCCAGACGGGAGAGAAGCAGGGCTGCATGTGCAGGGTTTCCGCCTGACCCTGGCCATCATTCACGACATCGTACACCTCGAACTCCTCGATCTCGCGCAGCGCCTTGACAACCAGTGGATGGTCGAGCCCGTAACCCAGGCACCGCAGCGCCACGACCGAGTTCGCCATCGCCGGATAAATCGCGCCGATTCCTCCGCTGCCTTTGACATGGTCCAGCATCCAGTCCGCCGCCTTCCTGACCGCCTTCTCCCGCAGCCTCCGAATCGGCATCCGGTCGTAGAGCCTGAGCACCGTGTCCAGCGTGATGAACAGATTGTGCCACGTGAACCATGCGCGATCCTTCTTAAGTGGCGGCACCTCGTGGTATCGGATCTGTTCGCGAGGTTGCGTGAAGAGTTCCTCGATCCCCTGCTCGCGGGACATGCGGCAGACTGGCCGGTGTTCGAACAGGATCAGCATTGGAACCAGCACCGTCCGCGACCAATACGACATGGCGTAGATGCTGAAATAAAAGCGTTTCGGCAGGAGCATGATCTCGGGTGGCATGCAGGGAATGCCCCGCCAATCGTACTGATCGAAGAGCGCCAGCGCGATCTTCGTGAAGACACTGGCCCTCACCACCCCGCCTTTCGCGAGAATTGCGTCCCGGGCTTTCACCATGAAGGGTTCGTCGGCCGGGATGCCCGCCAGTTTGAGCGCAAAATAGGCCTTCACGGAGGTGCTGATTTCGGACGGCCCGCCATCGTAGATCGGCCAGCCGCCGTCGGGGAGCTGCGTGGCGCGGAGATATCGGACAGCCTTGCGTTCCCGCTCCGGGTCTGCCAGGCCCAGAAAGCGCCGGAGCATCAGGTACTCGGAGGTCAGAGTGGTGTCGGTCTCCAACTCTGCTACCCAGAAACCGTCTTCGGGATTCTGTCGCCCCAGGAGCCAGGCCTGGCTGCGTCGGATGGCCTCATCGATGGATTCCGACTGGCCGGCCAAAGGACCGGCTGCCCGGCGCGTGGCCGGTTCAGCCAGCGGAGTGGGATGGAGGTTGTCCGACACCAACCGCAGCGCTGGCGTCGAGCGCCTGCGGGAATCCCCTTTGAGCCGGTCCGGGACCGACGCAAACAGGCTGCCGGACAGACGGGTGATCAGATTCATGAGACGCTTCATGCTGTCCTCGGTATCACCTGGCGACGAGAGAAGGGAGCGAGGAAGGGGGCACCCGACTACCGATGGCAGGACTCAGCCGGCCGGCCAGGGTCAAATTCATGGGGTGGATTTATAGCAAACCGATCCTTCGACTGTCAAGCCGCACGGGCCTTAAGTCCTCCGAACTGCGCCCATTTTTCTCCACTCTCCGTCAGCGGGAAAGGCCGCACTCAGGCCGGTTGAAGCTCCGCCAGGCGTACCGACACCAGTTTCGAGACACCCGGTTCTTCCATCGTCACACCAAAGAGCGAATCCGCCACCGCCATCGTGTGCTTGTTATGAGTCACGACGATGAACTGGGCCTCTTCGGCCAGTTCCCGGAGGACCGCCGTAAACCGTCCGATATTCTCCTCATCCAACGGGGCATCGATCTCATCCAGCACGCAGAAGGGGGTCGGCCTGATCAGAAAGCTGGCGAAGATGAGCGCCATCGCCGTCAGCGTTTTTTCTCCACCGGAGAGCATGGCGATATTCTTGAGTCGCTTTCCCGGAGGCTGGGCCACAATGTCCACACCCGGCTCTTCACTCGAACCGCCTTCCGGGTCTTCCCCTTCCTCCGGCTTGATCAGCACCAACTCCGCGCGCCCACCCTGGAAAAATCGTGCAAACACCTCGCCGAATTTTTGCTGCAGCTCGTTGAACGTGTCCATGAACAGTTGCTCGGTCGTCCGGTTGATCCGGCTGATGATCTCCTTGAGCGCCTTGACGGAGTTGGACAGATCCTCCTCTTGCGTGGTCAGAAAACGGTACCGTTCGTCCAGCGCCTGGTGTTCCTCGATGGCGGCCAGATTGATCGCGCCCAGGCGATCGAGCCGGTCGCGGATTTTCTGCACCTGGTCCCGGAGTCCGAGCGAGAGGTCGTCCCCCTGTCCGGAATCCCCGATCTCTCGTTCTTCCTCATCCGTGGGTTCCTCCGAGAGAGCCGCCGCCACGGAAAGCTGGTAGGTGCCCGTCAGAGTGCTCTCCAGGGCGGCCAGTTGGGTCTTGATTTCAGCCCGGCGGACCTCCACGGCGGTGCGCGCTTCCCGACTCAACGTCAACGCGTCCCGAACCGACGCCAGGTCCCTCTCCACCCGCCGCGCGGTTTCAGCATCCCGACCGTGCGCCTCCTGGGCCGAAACCAGGTCCGTCCTGATTCCGGTGGCACGGCCTGCCAGTTCCTGACAGAGAGCCTCGCTTCGCTCCCGTTCGGCCTGGCTGCGACGGGCCGCCGCTCGGATCGAGTCGACCTGCTGACCGAGGACGCTTGCCCGAGCCGTCCGCTCCTCCTGCGCTTGCACCAGACGGGCAAGGTCCGCTTCGCCATGCTCCCGGCTCGCGCGGAGCGCGGAGAGCGACAGCCGGGAGTCCGTCACCCGATGCTGCAAGGCGAGGCCCTCTTCCTCCATGCCCATGAGCGCGTGGCTCAGCTCCGCGAGGACGGCCTCGCGATCCGCTTTCTCCCGCAGCATCCGATCCAGACTTTCCCGCCCGGCCTGCATCTCCCCCTCGATCCGGAACCGTTCTTCCTCCCCGCCCAATTGCTCCACCCGAACGGTGTCGAGACGCCGATCCAGCCCCTCCACATCCTGTCCCAGACCAGCCTCGTCCTTGGTGCTCGCCAGCACCTGCATCTCCGTTTCACGAATCGCCTCATCCCGCCGCCGCGCGGCGGCGACGCCAGCTTCCTGCTCGACCGACAACCGCCCGCGTGTCTGCCGGTTCTCCTCGACTGTGCGGGCCAGGGCCGCCCGCTGCTCTTCCAGTTGCTGGATTTCCCGCCGGCGCTGCAGGAGCCCGCCGGACGCCCCATTGGCCCCCCCGGTGATCACACCGGCCGCATCGAGCACCTCTCCCTCGAGCGTCACCAGCGTCGGCCCCCCGGGAGCCGACCACCGGCCCCGTTCCCACAGTCGAATGGCGACGGCGAGCGTCTCGACCACCACGACGCCGTCGAATAAACACGCCAAGGCGTGCTTCGACTCACCCGGTGCACGCACGAGATCAAGGGCTCGTCCGAGGACTCCCCGTTCATCGGCCAAGGCCGACCACCAGGTCTCGTCCTGCCGTCCGACGGCGTCGGCCGACCATCGCGGGCGCCACGGCAGAAAGGTGCCTCGGCCCAGCCCGTTCTTTTTCAGAAATTCAACGGCCTGATGCGCCTGGGACGGACCTTCCACCAACCACCCACGCATCCGCTCGCCCAGCACGGCCTCAACCGCCCGCTCGAACTGCGGCGGCACCACCAGCCACTCGGCCACCGCTTCACGCACGCCCTTGCAGGCGGCCCGGAGCGAGGTGGCCTCTTCCTCGCCGTCGCGACCATACCCCATGTCTTCGCGGACCACCCCCTGCAACGCGTGCAGCCGTGATTCGACGGCCGCCAGCTCTTCCTGCTGCCGGCCGACCGTCTGATCGGTCTCACGGAGGCGCTCGTCGAGCCGCTGGGCCGCCTGGGCCGCCGTGTCGCGTGCTCGTTGCAAGTCATGAAGGCGCCGTTCACCGGTCTCCCGCGTTCGGACGATCTCCTGAAGTCGTTCGCGCGCGCGGGTCCGTTGGCCCTCGAGGTCGGTCATTTCATCCATCAGCCGCTCGGCTCGACGCAGCGCCTCTTCGCGACGGCTCCCCAGACCGGCCAGAGAGTTTTCCGCGCTGGTCACCCGTACGGTGATGTCCAGGATCCCTCGCCGGGCCCGTTCCACCTCCTCCGCCGCCGCCGCGCGCCGGGCGGCCAGTCCCTGCGCGGTGTCCTCCAGCTCGGCAAGCGCGCGCTCGCGCTCGATGATCCCCGCTTCGGCCCGGGACAGCCGCGTACGCAGGCCGGCGATGTCCGCGGCCCCCTGCTCCTGCTCCCGACCCAGACGCGTCAGCTCCTCCACGGCCTGGGTTCGTTGTTGTTCGTACAGCACGAGCCGGCCTGCCTCCACTTCGACCGTGGTGAGCGCCTGCGCCTGCTGATGCTCGACGTGCGCCGCCTCCTCGCGGATCTGTCCGATCGATTGTTCGGCCGCCAGCATGCTGAGTCTGACCTCCTCGAGCTCGCAGCTCAGACGCCCTTGTTCCGCCGCCTGGCCGGATTCCTTCGTTCCCAGCGCCGCCAGCTCGGCTTCCGCCTCCCCCTGGCTGCCGAGCAACGCGCGGTAATTCAGGACCAGCAGGCGGATCTCCAGCGCCCTGGCCTCCTGCTGGAGCCGTTGATAGGCGCGCGCCTGGCGGGCTTGCCGCTCCAACGAGTTCAACTGACGGCGCACCTCAGCGATGATGTCGCGGACACGCACGAGATTCTGGTGGGTGGAGTCCAGCTTGCGGAGCGCCTCGGCTTTCTGCTTCTTGTACCGCACGATGCCGGCGGTCTCTTCGATGAGCTCCCGGCGGTCTTGGGGGGAGGCGTTCAAAATCAGGTCAAGGCGCCCCTGCTCGATGACCGTGTGTCCCTTGCTTCCCGCCCTGGTATCCAGGAAGAGGCTCCGGACATCCTTGAGCCGGCAGGGCGCCTTGTTGATCAGGTACTCGCTGTCGCCGTTCCGGAACAAGCGGCGCGTGACCATCACCTCGTGGCACTCGCCGAGTTGAACTGGCAAGCCCGACAGTCCCTCGAGTTTCTGATCCGCGAACCCGCTCACGATCAGCGAGACTTCCGCCATACCGAGCGGCTTGCGGGTTTCAGTGCCGTTGAAAATGATGTCTTCCATCCGCTCGCTGCGCAGGGTCTTGGTACTCTGTTCCCCGAGTACCCAAAGCATGGCGTCCACCACATTGCTCTTCCCCGTGCCATTCGGCCCCACCACGGTGGTGAGGCCCCCAGGAAAGTCGATTTTCGCCTCGACGAACGACTTGAACCCCGTCAGCTCCAAGGACTTCAGATACATTCCGTCCCCTCCGGATCTGTCCTCCGCGCCGAGCACGCCCGGGAATGTCGGCCCTTGTACCACAGCCTTCGGTCAAATGTAAAGAAAAACCCACTAGAGACTGCGCTCTAGATTCATTCGCCTACAAGATACGGGTTATGCCGGGGGTGGGGTGATGGAGGGATCAATCGGACCGGGCAGAGTGAAAAGACCTACAAGGCCTCACTCTTGGGAAGTCGACTTCACGCTCACGAGTTCCTTCGGCAGGAGGAATTCCACATCTTCTTCGATCACGGTCAACTCTTCCACTTCCGGCGCGCCGTAGCGCTTCAGATATTCCACCACCTCGGTGACCAGGACCTCGGGGGCGGAGGCACCGGCCGTGATCCCGACCGCCCGGACATCCTTCACCCATTCCGGCTTGATATCGGCCGCAGAGTCGATCAGATAGGAAGGGATGCCGCAGAACCCTGCCAGCTCGCGAAGCCGATTCGAGTTCGAGCTGTTCGGCGAGCCGATGACAAGGATGACGTCCACCAGTTTGGCCAGTTCCTTCACGGCGTTCTGGCGGTTCTGAGTCGCGTAGCAGATGTCTTCCTGATGAGGACCCTTGATGCCGGGGAATCGGCGATTCAGCGCAGCGACGATGTCCCGGCACTCGTCCACGCTCAGGGTGGTCTGTGTCACGTAGGAGACGTGGTGAGGGTTCTCGACTTGCAGATTCTCGACATCGCGCACCGAGGAGACCAGGTGGAACTTATCCGGAATCTGTCCCAGCGTCCCGATCACCTCAGGGTGGCCGGCATGCCCGATCAGGATCAGCTCATACCCCTGGACATGATCGCGATTGACCTCGTTGTGCACCTTAATGACCAGGGGACAGGTCGCGTCGATGACCTTGAGGCTCCGACGGCGCGCCTCCTCCCAGACTTCCTTGGCGACGCCATGGGCGCTGAAAATCACGATCGCCCCGTCCGGCACCTCGTTGAGTTCCTCCACGAACACCGCGCCCTTTTGGCGCAAGGAATTCACGACGTGCCGGCTGTGGACGATCTCGTGACGGACATAGATCGGCGCGCCGTAGGTCTTGAGAGACAACTCGACGATGTCGATGGCCCGGTCCACCCCGGCACAGAAGCCCCTCGGATTCGCCAGATAGATTTTCATTTCTCGTCCTTCGCGTCGATTGCGTCTGTTGCGTCGTCGCGTCTGTCACGAGAGACGCGCCACGCGATGACGCGATGGACGCGCCAAGCGATGGGCTTCACCATACGTCACAGCAGGCTTTGCCGTCAACTGAATAAACGCACCAGCCACAGGATGAACCACACGCTGGGCTACGGCTGGCTCGCATGTTATGCGGCAGGGGTTGGTCTTCTCCGTCTCCTTTTTCGCCTATCAATCTCGTCGTTGCACGAGGCTCTCCTTCGGTCACATCAAGCCGCCCAACGTTCCCCCTCAGGGGCGCGCCGCTTGCGGCGCGTCCGCTGCAACCGGTTGTTAGGCCCTCCGTCTCTTGCGCCGACCCGCTCGCGCAAACGCACGAGGATACGCGAGGACGAGTCGACGCGAGTCGTTGCCATCGATCAGGCCATAGTAGACGCGAGCACCAGTCATAAGCGACTTCACAATCGCTAACTGTTTCATCTGGGTCAGCACTGACGACTCGATCTGCCGACAGTACTGGATCAAGAACCCCTCGGCTGGCGCCTCGAAGAGTCGTTGGACCTGGTCGCCATTCTTACCCATCTTGCCTGGGGTCAGCCTGCCTTTGGTGGCCGGACCTTTGAGTGCGAGTGCCACGGGGCGACGTCGACCGTCGAGGCGAAACCTGGTGGTAAACAGGTCCGCCACTTCGCCACCCCAGTCTTTGAAGCGTCCTCCCTCACCAATAATGCGCTGTATCCCGTGCTTGAAGTTCTCTTCGGAGTACTCATTGCCGATTTCAGGTGCAGAATTCCCAACCTTCCGCACCTTCCCGAAAGACTCGATATTGTCCACGGTCACGTGCCGAATCTGGGCGCGTTGGCCTGACACGCGCACGTGGACAACCCTTGTCGGTCGGGGATTACGTTTCGTAGGGAACGCAGCCAGCCTTGCGGGGGATGAGGCAAGGCCGAGAATGCGCCTCTTGTTGGACTGGAAGAAATCGATCTTCTCGTACGCAGTCTCACCGTCGAGCTTCGCGGTCTTGACCAGTCTATTGTCGGCGAGCCGCTTGCCCGCGTCCAAGACGCGCCGGTGAGGGAGCTTCGTAGAGCGCATCAACTCGGAGACCTTCTTGGCTCTCCGTTTACCAGTGTAGATAGCCTCAAAGACCGATCGCCGGTGCGCGGACCTGCCCAAGACCTTCGCGGCATGGGCGATGTTCTCCTCGGCATTGGACCCGACATCGCTTACTGGCTGCACCATCGGCCCTCACCTGCGTTTGCGCGGAGCCTTGGTCGCCTTCCCGGCTCCACCAGGGAACATGCGGCTGATGGAGGGCTGACTCACACCGAGGGCCTTGGCGACTTCTGCCTGAGAGGCGCCACTTCTCAATAGCGCAAGAAGAAGCAAGCGCTTGATGTCCTCAAGTTCCCGAAGGACGCCGATGGCGTCGGAATCCGCTCCCTTTTGGGCCACGGCGCTATCCCCTTTTCTCGGGCTTGCGTGCTCGCTTCGACTGATGTTGTTTCGTCTTCTTCTTCTTCGCCTCGGCGAGGCGAACGCTAATCGTGTTCCGGGTCGTGTTGCACACGCGTGCGATCTCCGCCACAGAGAGCCCGAGCGCGTTTAGCGCCACGGCCCGCTGTTCAAGGTTGTCGTGTTGAGCGGCAACCAAGTACGCGAGGAGGCGTGCCACGACGTCCAGCTTCTGGCCCAACGTCTCCGAGGTCGAGTCGCTCTGCCGCTTTGTCATTGTCATCGCCTCCAGATGGGCCTAACGCCATGGGTGACCTGCAATTGAAAGCGCGCTCAGGCGGGGCTTTCCATTGTCGCGGTCGACGCCATTGTTGGACGTTTCCTCTTACTTCATTGCGAAGGTAAGCTGCTGGTCCCGAGATATATCGACTTCCTCGGACAACCTGCCGTTCTTAAATGGCATTCTGAACTTCTTCGCTCGAAGGCCGTTGACGGTTTCACCAATCCGTGCGGTCAATGGACCTGGCAGGCTGATTCTGTGAACGCCAAGTCGCTTCTCCGCAATGGCGGTGTATTCCTCGGAAATATCGCAGACGATGGAAAACCGCTCGTTGTTGTAGGCGGCGACGGCGCTGGTTCCCGCGCCGCTCATCAAGTCCACGACGAGCTCGCCTCTGGCCGTTCCCATCAGGACGACTCTCTCGATTACAGCGACGGGCTTTTGAGACGGGTGTCCCGTCTGCTCATTCTTTCCAACGAACCCGCAGAGCAGAGACTCTTCGATCACGCTTGGTGGTCCGGGAATAAAGCGGAGCTTTCCGTGTTTGAGCTTTTGAAGTTGCACTTCGTTCAGGAAATTCTCCACGTGCATCTTCGCGTCCGGCTTTGACAAGTGAAGACATGTCATCTGTGCCGATCGCCATCCCCGGATCATCGACGGGGAATTCTTGTAGAACCACGTAAGCCAGCATCGCAAGGCCAGTGGCTCGGGGATCTTGTCGACGAAGTGGGCAATAATCTCCGGGAATCCCCAGAAGAAGAGGTGTTCCGAGAAGGGCTCCAGGGAATCAAGTACGTTCACGATATACTTGACATAGTCGTCCCTCTCACCGCCGACGCCCTTGTTATACCACGGATCGAAGATGGTGGCCTGAGCCTTGATTCCAAGCAAATCCAAGAGTCGCGCCGAGGCGTGAACGTCCATTGGCGGCAGAATTACGACGCCGTCCCCGGCAAGCGCGGTCTCGATCTTGTCTCGGGTTTCCTCAAGCAACCTCCGTACGCGATCGCCGTTGTTCTTCATTTCTTGCCCTTCCTGATACTCCCATCGTTCAGCGTGGTATATCCGAAGTAGGACAGAAGGAAGTGAAATACCTCCCTTTTCTCCGGTTCCGGAGCAAACTGGACGATGGCATACGTGTTGAGCTTGCCGGTGGTTGAGTCCCAGTAATTCTTCTTCGTGACTTGGTGTCGACCACACAGAGCTTGCCATTGCTCTGGGGTTTTTGGGTCGGCATCTGGATTGAGGGAGTGGGGGTTCTTGTGGTCCGGAGTCAGCTTGACTCGTCCTCCTCCCACCGGATCGTTCTCTCCTTCCTCGAGTCCGCAGACTATTCCGGCTTCATTCCACTCGCAGGCGTAGCCTGCTCTTTCGAGAACGGCTGTCCAAGTGGCGTCTGTTGGGCGGACGCGTTTGCCGGCACCGCGTCGTTTCCGCTTGTCCGGCATCAAGTATTCCTGAACCTTCAATTCTCCGCGATTCCGCCAAGACAAAATCGTGTACCCCTCATCTGTGCGGAGTTCGGACAACCGTTGGTGCCAGTTCTCGGGTTGTCGACCGGAGTCAGGATCTGTTGCGGCTTTGATGATTTGCTCTCGCGTGAGGACTTTGCCCAGGTTGTCGAGGAAGAGCGCCTCGATGCGCTTCTTGACGCTCCTCTGCCGGTATGGTCCCTTGTGTTTGCCGTAGAGCTTTCGCGAAGGACTCATCTTGTCTGCCAGTCAGGTTTACTTTCTTCTCTCCTCACGTCCAACGATAGAGCTAACCGGCGCGCTGTATGCACGTCCGTGTTCAGCGCAGTGTTAGGCGGCATCAAGCCTGAGTAAACCCCACGCGTTGAGGTATTTACCTTCGGGATCTTTAAATTTACGCATGGGAGAATCATTCCGCACCCTGCCACCTCGCCCAGGCTTGCTTAGCCACTCGGCATGACTTGTTTGGCAGTATTTTGAGACAACATGGCTCGGGACCACATGAAAGCTCGGTGAGGCTGACTGCCCGTTGAGATCGACGAAAATGTAAAACAGATTCTCTGCAAGACCACTCTCTGCTTTCTGATTGAGGAGCCAAACTCTTTCAGAACCTTGATTCGTCTTTACTTGGATGCCTGCCGACTTGGTAGCATCAAGATTCGATGCCAAAATATCAACACCGCGTGTGTTGCGAAGTGTTATGGAAGCGATGTAACCGCGCCTCGAAAGTTCAGCAGCAACGAAGTATTCGCCCGACACACCGCATAGGATTGAAGAAATCTTTGATTTTGCAGGCATGCCCGATTTCACCCTGTTAATACTATAGCCGTCTAACTATGGATTATCTGGTTCCGTATAAGACCCCGGATGGATCCGATCGCAGTATAAGCCCCTGTCAGTTTCCTAGCAATAGGACCGCATAAGCTTGCTTGTGATATGACTTTCCCTCAGCCGCGCCTTGTCCAGCGGGGATCTTATCCGGTTCCGCATAAGATCCCGGGTCAGTCCGGGCCTCAGAGCGAGTCTACGGGACTTCGCACGCCTTTGCCGCCCCGGTTCAATACGTGGGTATAGATCATCGTAGTCTTCACGTCTGTGTGGCCGAGCAGTTCCTGAATGGTTCGAATGTCATAGCCATTCTCAAGTACGTGTGTCGCGAAGGAGTGGCGAAAGGTGTGGCAGGTGGCATGCTTGGCGATCCCCGCCTTACGGACGGCTTCCTTGACGGCACGCTGAACGGCTGATTCATGGATGTGGTGGCGTCCCTCGCGGGTATGCCAAGGTCGCAGCGGAGACCATTTTCAACTTTCCTTCGAAATCGGTCTCGGATGGAGCGGATGCGCTGGAGAAGTGCGGCAGGGGCTCAGAGCTGACTTTGCCGAAGCGGCTGGGTCCCGCCCTTCATCTCCTCCCTCATCGGTGTCAAGCCGGCTCGGAAGAAACGGGTATGCTCGGAGCTTGCCGTTGTATCAGAGCATTCCTCTCAAAGGGGTAACTGGCCGGACCTCTATTGAGCGCGTCGCTTGTTTTTTCAGCGGGCGGGGTGGTCGGGGTGGGACCTATTGCGCGCATCGAGCGAGCACACTATCTACCGCTTTTCAAATGTTCCCGTGTGCGCGCTCTGCGAGCAGGGGCCCACCCCGACCGCCCCACCCCTCCTAACATTGCGTGCGCGCGGCACGAGCACGGGGGATTAGCCTGGCCGCCCCGCTCCACCCTTCGTCAGCCGTTCTTCTCCCGCTCCCCGCTCTTGACACATCTCCCCCCACCCTTTACGCTGTCGCTCGATGGGAACTGTCGTGCCCAAGAAAATCCTGATCGTCGAGGATGAGAAAGAGATCCTCGACCTCGTCAAGCTCTATCTGGAGAAAGACGGCTACCGGACCTACACCGCCATGAATGGCCTGGACGGCCTCAAGCAGGTGAAGTCGGAACATCCTGATCTGATCATTCTTGATCTGATGCTGGCCGAGATGGACGGACTGGAGGTCTGCAAGAGGATCCGGACGGACCCTCACACGGCCATGACGCCGATCATCATGCTGACCGCCAAAGCGGAGGAGTCGGACACGATCGTGGGCCTGGAGCTGGGGGCGGACGACTATGTCACGAAGCCGTTCAGCCCGAAGGCACTCGTCGCCCGCGTGAAGGCGATGTTCCGGAGGCTGGAGCGCAAGGAGGAAGGGCCCTCCCGCTTCCTCTATGGGACGCTCGCGATGGACCTCTTGCGGCACGAGGTCAAAGCGAACGGACGCGAAGTGCCGCTCACCGCCAAGGAATTCGGGTTGCTGGAACATCTGCTGCGGAATACAGGCCGCGTGCTGACCCGCGATGTCCTGCTGAACGTCGTCTGGGGGTATGACTATTACGGAACGACCCGCACGGTCGACGTGCACATCCGCCGCCTGAAGCAAAAGATCCCGCTGCTCAATGACGCGATTGTCTCGATCAAGTCCCTCGGCTATAAGTTGAAAGAACCGTGACGGGTGACGCGTGACGCGTGACAAGCTGGAACGCTGGCGGCTGCGCGCTCTCCTCTCCCTCGTCTTCAACCCGTCACCCGTCACTCGTCACTTGTGACTGCCGCATGACGCTCTCCATCCGCTGGAAAGTCGCCCTCGGGACCCTCTTCGCCGTGACATTGGCGCTGACCGTGGCCGGGTGGCTCGCCCTCCGTTCGATCGAACGGGTCGAGCTGTCCCGCGTGGCCGAAAATTTGGAAGCACGAACCAGTCTCGCCGCCTTTGCGTTGGAGCCGCTTCTCGCTCAACCCGGCGCCGGCCGGTCCACTCGACAGCCGGAGATCCAGTCCATGGTGCGGGAACTGAGCCGCCACGCTCTCGCACGGGTCACGGTGATCGGCCCGGACGGCACCGTCCTGGCCGACAGTGACACACCGGACGACGCCGTATCTCGACTCGAGAACCACGGAACGCGGCCCGAAGTGATTCAGGCTCTGAGCGCAGGATACGGAACGGACATTCGGCTCAGCGCGACCGTCGGGCAACGGATGTACTACCTGGCCCTTCCGATGAAGTCCGGCAACCAGATCCGCAGCGTCGCAAGACTGGCGATCCCGTTGACGACTCTGGAATCCCGGATTCACGATCTGACACGTGCCGTGAGCATCGCGTTCGGGTTGGCCTTCGCGGTTTCAGTGGCGTTGAGCGTCCTGCTCGCGAGAGGAGTGACGCGCCCCTTGTCGGCCATGGCCGACGTGGCCCGTCAATTGGCAGGCGGCTCGCTCGGACGGCGCATCCGTACGACTTCCCGCGACGAGGTCGGGGTGCTGGGCTCGACGCTCAACCAGATGGCGGACCAGCTCGAATCGAAGATCCGGGAGGTCTCCGAGGACCGCACGCAATTGCTCGCCATGCTGGCTTCCATGATCGAAGGCGTCATGGTGCTGGACTGTCGCGGAAAGGTTCTGCAGGTCAATCCCGCCCTCGAGCAGATGCTCATGGTCCAGGGAGCCGAGGCGCGGGGTCGGGCCCACTGGGAAGTGATCCGGCACCATGAGCTCAGCGAGCTGGTCACACGGGTCCTGGAAACCAGAGCCAACTGCGGCGGGGAAATGACCGCAGCCGCAAGCGGGCGGACGCTGAGGGTCGAAGCATCGGTCGCGGGCGGCCAGCGAGAAAATGAGGCCTGCGCCGTCCTCGTGTTTCACGATATCACCGCAGTGCGCCGGCTGGAGAAGGTTCGAAAGGACTTTGTCGCCAACGTCTCTCACGAGCTCCGCACGCCGCTGACTTCGATCAAGGGCTATGTCGAGGCGTTGCTGGACGGGGCCAAGGATAATCCGGAGCAAGCCCTGCGGTTCCTCGAAATTATCCTGAAACAGACCGATCGGCTCAATCTCATCCTGGATGACCTCCTCCAGCTCTCGCAGATCGAGTCCGGTCAGGTGTTGTTCAAACGGGATCCCATCAGTCTGAGTGAGGTGGTGGATCGCACGGTGGCGCTGATCAAGCCGCTGGCGGACAAGAAGGGCCACACCGTCACGGTCGCCATGCCCGCCGACCTGCCTCCGGTCCTCGGCGACCCGGAACGGCTGTCACAGGTCTTGACGAATCTCCTGGACAACGCCGTGAAATACACCCCTGCGAACGGGTCTATCCATGTTGCCGGCCAAATTGCGGGCGATCTTCCCCAGCGTCTGGTGGAGCTCAGCGTCACGGACACTGGTCTGGGCATTCCCGAGGCCGATCGCCCTCGCGTGTTCGAACGGTTTTACCGCGTGGACAAGGCGCGGTCACGGGAATTGGGAGGGACCGGGCTGGGCCTGGCGATCGTCAAGCACATCGTGGAGGGACACGGGGGGCGGGTGTGGGTGGAGGGCAACCAGCCTACCGGCAGCCGCTTCGTGGTCCGGCTACCGGCCGCGGCATCGGCAAAAGGAGGTTCAGGTTGAGGCTAAGGTTGAGGGAAGAAACCGGGGCCCGGCCTGAACCTCAGCCTTAACCTTAGCCTTGGGCTCCTAGGCCAGACTGGACAGCGTGACATAGATCAACGCCGCCAGGAGCGCCGTGCCGGGAAGCGTAAAGATCCAGGCGTAGAGGATTCGGGCAGTCACCCCCCACCGGACCGCCGAGATCCGCTTCACGACCCCCACGCCCATGACCGCAGACGTGATCGTGTGGGTCGTACTGACCGGAAGTCCGATGTGCGCAGTCGCCAGCAGCACCGTCGCCGCACTCGTCTCCGCCGCGAAACCGTGGACCGGTTCCAACGTCAAGATGCGCATGCCGAGCGTCCGGACGATCTTCCACCCTCCGACAGCGGTGCCGAGTCCCATCGCGAGTGCGCAGGCCACGATGACCCACATCGGCACCTCCGCACTGGTGATCTGGCCGGCTGACAGCAACGCGAGCGTAATGATCCCCATGGCCTTTTGGGCGTCGTTCGCCCCGTGACTGAACGCCATAAACGCGGCCGACACGAGCTGGAGGCGGCTGAACAGCCTGGAGGCGACCGCCCGAGGCGCGCGGAAAAAGACCCGGACGATCAACACCATCAGTACCAGGCCGATCAGGAATCCAAGCAACGGCGAGAGGATCATCGCCTCCAGGACGGACCGCAACCCCCCCAGCTTGACCGACGCCAAGCCGCCATGCGCCATCCCCGCCCCCACGAGTCCGCCGATCAACGCATGGGACGAGCTCGTGGGCAGCCCCAGCATCAGCGTGAACAGGTTCCAGAGAATCGCTCCCCCCAGTGCAGACGCCACCGCCCCTTGGGTCACGGCGGCGGGGTCCACGATGCCGGCGCCGACCATCTTGGCGACCGCCGTGGACATGAACGCCCCCGCCACATTCAACAGGCCGGCCATCAGGACCGCCACTGCCGGAGTCAGGACTCGCGTGGACACCACGGTGGCGATGGCGTTGGCGCTGTCGTGCCAGCCATTGGAGAAGTCGAAGAGCAGCGCCAGCGCGACCACCAGCAGCAGCATGCCGCTGAGGTCAAACATCGGTCACCCTCATGAGTCCCCTCCGCATTCGCCTAGGACAATCGATCAGATGTGGGGAAACGGCCAGCCCATCCGGCAGGTGCGTTCACATATGCTTCAGCGCGATACGTTCGAGGATGTTCGCCACGTCTTCGCAGCGATCCGTTCCCTCCTCGAAGTTCTCGTAAATCTCTTTCCACTTGATGACCGTAATCGGATCTTTTTCGTCCTCGAACAACTTTGAGATCGCATCCCGCGTGATTCGATCCGCCTCGTTTTCAAAACTATTCACCCGAATGCAGTACTCCTTTAGTTGAGCATGCGGTTTCCCGAGCTGATCGATCCCAGCCCCCACAGCCACCGCTGACTGATACAGGATATTCGCCAGCTTGATGGCCGTCTCGGTCGGCTTGGTCACCTTGAACACCACAAACCGGTCCGCGACGGCCTCGACCAGATCCAAAATGTCGTCAAGGACGCTGGCCAGCCCGTGGATATCCTCGCGGTCGAGAGGGGTAATGAAGGTCTGGTTCAGCTTGAGCGCGATGTCATGGGTGATGCCGTCCCCGATATGCTCGATGTCCTTGATGCGGCGCGCCTGCTCCACCGGATTCCGGAAGTCCTCCATCATGTTCTTGAGCAGTCGGCTGCCTTCGATCATGTTATGGGCTGCCTTCTGGAACATCTCGAAGAAGGCGATTTCTCGTGGGATCAAGTTGAACATCGGAGCCTACCCCTCCAGGCTACCAGCGCACCAGGGCAGTCGCCCACGTGAGTCCTCCTCCGAAGGCGCCGAGCAGGATCAGATCGCCGGGGTGGATCCGCCCTTCTCGGACCGCCAGATCCAAGGCAATCGGGAGCGAGGCCGAGGACGTGTTGCCGAACCGTTCAATGACCGAATACAGCTTCGCCGGGGGGATGCCGAGCCGTTCGCCGAGCGCGCGCAGGATCCGGCCGTTGGCCTGATGGAGGATCACCTGCCCGAGATCGTCAACGCCGACCCCGAATTCCTTTAAAATCCCCGCCACCGCTTCGGCCAATCGCTTGACCGCGACGCGAAAGAGCGGGCCTCCCCGAATGCGGAGGGTATGCAGACCGTCTCGGACGGTCTGCGGGCTGGCCGGTTGCCGTGACCCCCCGGCCGGCATGCTGATCAGCTCGTGACGGGTGCCGTCCGCGTAGAGTCGGACCCCCAGGATCCCCTGCGGCCCGTGCTCTTCAGTCACCACCGCCGCGCCGGCCCCGTCTCCGAAGAGAATCGCGGTCGCCTGGTCTTCGAGGTTGAGGGAGCGCGACTTGATCTCCGCCGCCACGACCAGACAGCGGCGGTACTGCCCGCTCCTGATCAGGCGGTCCGCCATGGACACGCCGTACAGGAACCCCGAGCAGGAGGCGGCCAGATCGAATGCAGCGGCCCCCTTGGCGCCCAGACTCTGTTGAAGCAGGCACGCGGTGGAAGGGAGCGCCATGTCCGGAGACGTCGTGGACACCAGGATGGCGTCCACCGACGAGGGACTCAGGCCCGCAGCCTCGCACGCCTGGCGTGCGGCACGCTCGGCGAGGTGGGAACAGGCCTCCTCGTGGCCGGCCCAGTGGCGTGACCGGATTCCGGTCCGCCGGTACACCGCGTCGGCATCCAGGCGGAGCAACCGGCTCACCTCGGCATTGCCCACCGTTCTGTCGGGAAGATAGGACCCGGTCCCGACGATCCTGCTTTGCCTCACGGGACTCCTCCATGGCCCGACCGCGTTCGCCGGCACGGCCTCCGGACGGCCCCTGGGTACGGACCGGCGGCGATTATAGGTCTCCCTCCGTCCAGCGTCAAATCCAGTTGCATTTCCATACCGGATTTGCTAAGGTGCCACGCCGTTAACCCTAGTTAACCCTATGATTCGACTCTGCGCCTTGCCGAGGTTGTTCCTCCTGTTCGCTGCGGCCATCCTCAGCGTGGCCGTCGGCTGTTCAAGCGCGCCCAAATCGTCGTCGGCCGGCTCGAAGTCCCTCAGCGGCACGGACGAACAGATTTTCATGGGCGACACGATCGAGAAGAATTACGACCCCAACGTCATCATGAAACGGGCCGAGGCTTTTTTTGACAAAGAGGAATATCCCGAAGCCATCATTGAGTACCAGCATTTCCTCGACTTGCACCGCGTTCACGTCCTCGCTGCGTACGCCCAGTTCAAGCTCGGCGAGAGCCATTTCAAGATGAAGAAAACGGTGGACCGCGATCCCGAGCCCGTGTACAAGGCGCTCGAGACGTTCGAAAAGCTACGGAAAGACTTCCCCGGAAGCCAGTACGACGTGGAGGCTGTGGAGAAGATCCACGCCTGCCACAACACGATCGCCGAGGCGTACTTCCTTGTCGGTCAGTTCTACTATCGGAGAGAGGCCTATCTGGCCGCCGCCCGCCGGTTCGAAGCCATTACGAATCAGTACCCGGAGATGGACGTGGCGGGCCAGGCGCTCTACTATTTGGCGCTCACGTACAGCGACCTGGGCGCGGATGAGTGGGCGCGAGAGAAGCTGACGATGCTGGCCGAACGGTATCCCGGCAATAAATTCGGGGCTGAAAGCAAACGACTGCTGGCCAGGTTAAACACGAGACAGCCTGGCACGGCGGTTGCCCTGTCGGGCGTCTCGCCGAACGGTACCTCCAACAACGGTGCCCACGGACTCGACGGCGCCCGTCCCCCCTCCCCCAGCCAGCCGACGGTCTCACCGGTCACCACGCTTCGCAATCCGACCAGCGTCTCCGCCGCTCCGCAGACGATCCTCTGCCGTCTCGGCATCTGGTGCTGACCAACGCGTGAAGCGTATCTGAACGACCGTATCTCGTCACTCGTGAAGTGTATCTCGTCTGAGTCTTCACGAGACACGAGATGCGAGATACGAACGACGTTTTTAAACACGCTTCACGACGTTCAGCTGAAGGGGAGGGTTTCCCTGAGAAGTTCCCGGAACGAGGCCTTGACCACCCCTTTGGCCTTGTGGAAGAAGGTCTGGTAGGTCTCCCTGCCTTGCAGCACATCATAGTAAAGACTGATGACCTCCTGGTAGCGGTGCATCAGGCGGTGGCACAGGCGTGGGAACGTGTAGACGATCCTGGCTACCCGGGAGGCGATCCGAAACTCGGCGTAGATTTCACGCGTGACGGCTCGTTCGTAGTCGAGCAAGCTGCGCCGCTGATCGTGAAAATTCTCGAGCACGCTGGCGGCCGCGATCTGGGCGGATCGAACCGCGTAATAGATCCCCTCCCCGAACAGAGGATCGACCAGGTTGCCCGCGTCGCCGACGAGCAGCGCCCGGTGCATGACCAGTCCGGCGGGCGCCATCGCGCCGCGGCAGCTATAGAGCGGCAGCGGATGGCCGTACGGCTGCGGTACATCCAGGCTCGCCAGCCCCTTCTCATCGCGGACGAACCGCTCGAAGACGCCCTTCGGGCTGGCCGTTCGACCGCGGAACTCCGCGACTCCGATGGACAGCCGCTCTTTCTTGGGAAAAATCCAGGCATAGCCGCTCGCTGTCGCCCCGAGGTCGATGAGCACCTTCCCTTCGCCGGGATACACCGGCGCCTGTCCGATGCCGATCTCACTCTCCAGCGTCGGCATCCTGTGCAGTCGTCGCATGGGGAATAGACGCTGGGCGACGATGCTGTTCGCCCCATCCGCGCCGATCAGGACCTTCGTCCGGTACCGTCCCCGGTCCGTGATCACTTCGACGCCCTCCGGCGACTGGCTGAACCCGACGGCCCGTTCGTCCTCATGCACCTCAGTCCCCGCCCTGCGGGCTTTCTCGACCAGCAGATGGTCGAACCGGTCCCGCATGACCATGTAGGCGATCGGCCGGGAGGACTCGATGAGGAACGGCTCCTCGCCTCCGTACGTGAACTGGACGCCATAGACGGTGTGCTCCACGACCGTCTTGAAATCCGACTCGAGGATTTGATCAATCCGGACCGACAACCCGCCGCCGCACACCTTGTACCGCGGGTGCATCTGTTTCTCCAGACCCAGGACCGACATGCCGGCCCGGCTGAGTTCATAGGCCGCGGTCGCTCCGGCCGGTCCCATACCCACGATCAGCACATCGTAGGTTTTCCCCTCAGGCAGCATCAGCGTTGCCCTCGTAGCTCGTATCTCGTCGCTCGTAGCTCGTATCTCGTCCGAAGATGCCTGCGCTTCACGAGCGACGAGATACGGTCGTTCAGATACGCTTCACGCTTGCGCGCCGAAGCGCTCCAGCGCGCAGGCACGAGCGACGCTTCACGTCCGTTCGATCACGCCTCCCGGCAGGATGCTCAAAAAGGCCCTTCTTGCACCCGCCCACCCCAGGCGCGCCAAGACGCGCCCCCTCCCGAGGCGCGGCCGCGAACTAAGTTGGGGGCCATTTTCAGCATCATGCTACTGTCCAAGATACCAGCCAATGCCATACCGTTCCAGCAAACTCGTGATTAGGGTCAGCGAGTTGGCATAGATCATGACGCCCACCACGACGAGAAAGACCCCGCTGACGGCCGACACGCCCCACAGATAGGCCCGGACCTGCTTGAAGGAGGCCAGAAAGCGGTCCACGCCGAGCGCCGTGGCAAACAGCGGGATCCCAAGGCCCA
>JAHFEU010000130.1 GCA_023248295.1 Nitrospirota bacterium
CCCAAGAGGTCAGAATGACCAAGGGCCGTCGGGTGTTTCTCATGCAGTGTGGATTCCACTCCTACATGGAGAGCTGGGCGATGGCCGTTGACAATCCGTACTACGCCATCACGGACAAGGAGGGTCGCTTTGAAATCAACGGCATTCCTCCTGGAACGTACAAGGTGTTTATCTGGCATCCATACCTGGGTGGGGCAAATGAGTATAACGTTGCTGTTAAACCCAAGGGGCGAGCCTCCCTCGACGTGAAGATTGCTGCTCCAACCGGGAGACTGTACGCCAATCAAATGGTGGAGAACCCGTACATCCGATACAACATCACCGAAGATGCGCAAAGCCAGATCGTGCCGACTCTGGAAAAGCAGGCCTACTAGCCCTGCTTCTCCAGAGGCTCGGGGCAATGGGCGATAGGCTATGGGACCAGCGGGAACGAGGCGAAAGTTTCTCCGAACGCTTCTCAGCCATCTGGCCTATAGCCTCGTGCCTATAGCCTCTAGCCTCGCGGCGCCGGGCGCCGCGCAAGCCGACCACGACCAGCCCAAGTGGAGGCCGGTCGGTGACGCGGTAGAAGCCAGGCGGTTGGCGGGCACCCCGGTGCCGACCGGGATGGTCCTGGTGCCGGCCGGCTGGTTCCTCATGGGCAGTGACCCGCGCGTGGATGCGGACGCCGGTCCGCAGGAGCAGCCGCAGCGGCGGGTCTATCTCAAGGCATTCGAAGTCGACCGCTATGAAGTCTCGAATGTCCATTTCCTCAAATTTGTGCTGGCTACCGGAACGACAGGGCCGCCGTACTGGAAGGATGACCCGTTCCCTGACAAGATGGCCGCCCATCCAGTGATCGGCGTCAGTTGGCGTGAGGCCGATGCCTATTGCCGCTGGGCGGGCAAGCGCTTGCCGACCGAGGCAGAATGGGAGAAGGCTGCGCGCGGACCTGACGGCCGCATTTTTCCATGGGGAAGCCAGCCGGCCGGATGGTTGCGGAGCAACATCGCCCATTCCGGTTCGAAGCGGGGATTGAAGTATCCGCCGCTGGCAAACGTGGACCGGTACGATCGCGGCGTGAGTCCCTACGGGGCGTATCAAATGGCCGGCAACGTAGCCGAGTGGGTTGCCGACTGGTTCGACCCGGCGTACTACCGGTCGGCCACCAGCCATAACCCGCCCGGTCCGCCGTCTGGCGATCAGCGCGTGTTTCGCGGCGGCTCCTGGAACGAAGATCCCGAGGTGGCGCGCTCCGCGGGCCGCGGCGCGCTCCCGCCTGATAATCGGTCGTATCTGATCGGATTTCGATGCGCGCGATAGACCGATCCGAAGATGAAGATGAACCGGCTCGGCTTCCGTTGCGCGAGGGATGTGTCGCCAGGAGAGGGCCAACAAGTGTCTTGCGCTGTGAAAGGGCCTGCGCCGACACAGCAAGCAAAACGTGACTGCTAAGGATGACACCGTGAAGACTCTCGCCCTCGATGTGGAACCGTCCGTACAACGAGTTCTGGAAGGAGTGGACTTTGACCAGGTCCATAGCAGGTACTGGGAACAGAATGAGTTTGTCTTTCTGGAACGGTATCTTCCCCCGGAAATCTTAAATCAGATCCTTTCCGAGGTAGAGGCGGTACGGCCCAAGATCAATCGCAATTACGTCCCCACTCACAAGAAAGGGGGGAGCGTCAGCTACTATACGCTCCGCAGGGAGACGCCTTCCATCTTGGCGCTCTACGAGTCGCCGACGTTCAAGAAGTTTTTGAGCCGCCTCACCGAGCGTGACCTGCTGTGTTGCCCGGAAGACGATCCCCATTCCTGCGCTCTGTATTTTTACACCGAGCCGGGCGATCATATCGGGTTTCACTACGACCATTCGTATTACAAGGGCAATCGCTATACGGTCCTGATCGGACTCGTCGAGAGGTCCCAGTCCTGCCGGCTTGTCGCCCGGCTATACAAAGGTCAGCCGAGCTGGGAAATTCGCGAAATGCGAATCCCAATGGAGCCGGGCTCGATGGTCGTCTTTAACGGAGACAAGCTCTGGCACGCGGTCACTCCGCTTGAAGCGGGAGGAGAGCGTGTCATCCTCACGCTGCAGTATGTCACGGACCAGCGCATGGGGCCGGTCAAGCAGCTCTTTTCAAACATGAAGGATGCCTTTGCGTACTTCGGACCGGCGGTCTTCCTGCGACGAAAGCCCCGCGCCTCAGCGCGTTCCCCTCGGGGGAGAAAGCGAGGGTGAAGAGGGATACCCCACACCCATGCGCCTCAGCGTGTCGATTCCAGAGACTAAGGCGGCGAACTTTTCCGCCGCGTGCATTCTGGCTCAGCTCGCGCCGGTCTTCGAGATAGTAGGCGAGCGGGAAGCGCGAACCTTTCTCGCCAGCTATCCCGACCTGCCAAAGGATCTCGATCTTGCCGTGCGGCTGATCGGTGAGATCATCAGCCTGCCGAATGTTCAAGCCACGATCAATTCGCGCCCCGTCGCCAGCCTCACTAAGTTCTGGAGCGCACTTCTCTGCTACCGGGATAGTCTCGGAGAACACGAGAAGCAGGCCTATTGCGCGCGGCAGGCTGACCGAGTCGGCGAAGCTGCCGGGTGCCCTGTCTGGACCTGCCAGGCGCGCTGTCCGTTCATCTGTACACGTTGCTTGCAAGTGGTCCGTCGGGAAGGCGCCCCACCAGTGACCGACCAGCTCAAAGCCATTGCGGTGTCGGCGGAAGTGGACTGGTGCCCCAATCTCCGACTCCCATCTCCTCTTGGTTAAACGTTGAGATTCCACCTCGAGGCCGGTCGAGTATACATGCATCACACTTCTTACCAAAAAGGGGGACAGCATGTGCAAAGACTGGCGAGGGCGAGGGAAAGTGTGGCCGAGGATCGTGGCGTTACTGGCGGTGGTACTGGTGCTGGCGCCGGCGTGGGCATGGGCACAGGACGAGAAAGGCAACGTGGTGTTCTTCCGAGGCGGCTGGGTTGGGCTCAGTAGCGATCGGTCGGGAGAGGTTTTCACGGACGTCTTCGGCCGAAACGGGCAACGCAACGATGGAAGTACTGGCTACTACGTCGGAGGCGGACTGGACCTTCTTTTGACCAAAGATCTCTGGGGAATGATGAACAAGGTCTGGGCGGTCGGGGAGATCGGACTTGAGTTCAAGCGGTTTAATTCCAACACCGTCACGGAGGCGGTGCCCTCTACCTGCGCGGGTGCTTTGGGCGCGGCGGCTCCTGGATGTTCGGTCAGGACGAACAAGGTGCAGGTCACGATGCTCACCATAGATATCGCCCCGAAGTTCAAGTTCATGGAGGGGAGCCGTCTGAGACCATGGATCATTCCCCTCGGGCTGGATTTCCATGTGATCAGCCCTCCGTCGAATGCAAGCAATTACCTGGACATCGGTGTCCAGTTCGGGGCGGGAGCCGAGTATCAGCTCTGGAAGGAGTTGAAGCTTGGCGTGGACGGTCGGTTCCACCTCGCGTCCAACCAGACCAACACCGTGAATAACTTCGGCACGGTCGGTGCATATGTGGGAATAGGCTTCTAGGAAGTGGGCGAGGGGCAATGGGCGTTGGGTGAGAACAGCCTATTGCCCTTTTCGCTCCAGGCTTGTTGATGGAGCTACCCCCCCCTGGTGTATTGGGAAGTCACCAGCGCTGCAACCTGCGCCGTGCGCCTCGCCACACGCGCTCGTCGCTTTCCGTTACTATAGCGGGAGAGTATGTCCGACACACGCGCAGCGCGTGGAACCAGGAGGAGGCGAGTATGGAAGTCCGCAGCAAGACCTACACGTACCGCACTTCAGTTCGATGGACCGAGCGCAAGATAGGCGTCATCTCCTCTTCAGGCAAGCCGGATGTCCAGGTAGCCACGCCACCCGAATTCAAGGGCCATGAGGGCATCTGGTCGCCGGAGGATCTGTTCGTCGCCTCGGTCAATGTGTGTGTGATGAGCACCTTTCTTGCCTTCGCCGAGCGGGCCGCGATAACCTTTCGCAGCTACGAAAGTGAGGCGGAGGGCCGTCTGGAACTCGTAGACGGCAAGTTTCAATTCACCACGATCGCGCTGAAACCACGGATCACGTTGCAGCCGGGTGGGGATGTTGGCAAGGCCAAGGAAATTCTGGCGAAAGCCGAAACGAACTGCCTGATTTCCAATTCGATCAAAACGCAGGTGACAGTGGAACCGACTATCACGTAATCGTTTCCAGTCTGTAGCGTTTCTCACCACTGAGGACGAGGCGCCTGTGGCTTTTCTCTTCAGCCACGGGAACACTGCGACGCGCTCTCTCCCAGAACCCCTGTGAGGAGATCTTTGTGCTCTGTCGTGCTAGTGGACTTGTCCAGTAACAGTCTTGGGATCAAGCCAGCTGACCGCGACTAAGGAGGACCTATGGCTCTCTGGCCTGTCTTCGTGACCGTGTTTCTCGCCGAGTTAGGCGATAAAACCCAGCTCGCGACCCTGCTGTTTGCTGCTGATCCGAAGGCCAGCCGGCTCGGCGTTTTTCTTGCCTCGTCGGGAGCGTTGGTTCTCTCCAGCCTTATTGCTGTGTTCCTCGGTGGCCAGTTCGCGCACTCTCTCTCGCCGCGACTTCTCAAAATCGCGGCCGGGATCGGTTTTATCGCTATCGGCCTGTGGATCTTGGCCGATGCTGGCACATGAGCCTCGAGATAGATGATCTTTGTGGTTTGGCTTCACATTACCGCTGCAGTTGCCTGGATCGGCGGGATGCTGTTCCTGTCGCTGGTTCTGGTGCCTGTCTTTAAGCGCGAGGGCCCTGCGGGCGAGCGACGAGCGCTCTTTCAAACACTGGCGCTCCGATTCCAGATGGTGGCCTGGGGTTCGATTCTCACGCTCGTTGGCACCGGCTCCATTCTCCTGGTCTCGCGTGTGGGGTCACTGGCAGAACCGGCAGGCTGGCCGTTCGTGCTGAAGCTCAAACTGACGCTGGTGGTATTACTGATCGCGCTGACAGCGGTTCATGACTTCTGGCTTGGACCGAAGGCGGCAGGGCTCATGCGAAGGTCGCCGGTGGACCGAAGCGCAACCGAACAAAGGTTGATCCGCTTCTCACCCTGGATCGCCCGCCTGGGGCTTATCTTGGCTCTGGTCATCTTGCTGTTAGCTGTGGCGGTTGTGAGAACATAAACCGGCAGGTGGACCGGCTAGAGTGAGATCTGGGCAACCAGCTTTCGCACGGCGTCGGCCGATTTTCGAAGCGCCTCAAGTTCAGCCGCATTCAGTTTCAGTTCCAGAACCCGTTCTACCCCTTTGGCTCCCAGAAGGACCGGGACTCCCATGAAAATTCCGTGGATGCCATACTCCCCCTGAAGATACGCCACACATGGCAACACTCGCTTCTTGTCCCTCACGATGGTCTCGACCATCTGCTCAATGGCCGCCGCCGGAGCATAAAACGCTGAACTCACCTTTTGCAGCGAGAGGATTTCCGCTCCCCCATGTCGGGTGCGCTCAATCAGGGCATGGATGCGGGCCTCCGACAACAGGTCAGTGATCGGAATCCCGCTGACCGACGCATGACGTGGAAGCGGGACCATAAAGTCACCGTGTCCGCCCAGGACGAGCGCATTGATGTCCTCGACCGACACGCCCAGTTCCAATGCGATGAACGTTCGAAACCGGGATGAGTCGAGAATCCCCGCCATGCCCATGATCCGATGTTTTGGGAAGTCCGTCGCCTTCGCTGCGACATGCACCATGGCGTCAACAGGGTTCGTGACCATAATCAAGACTGCGTGCGGGGAGAACTTCGCAATCTGAGCGCAGAGGTCCCCGACAATCGAGGCGTTCTTGTTCAACAGCTCCTCACGGGACATGCCTGGCTGACGAGGCAACCCGGCGGTGACGACCACGACATCGGAATCTCGTGTGTCCTCGAACCGATCGGTGCCGACAATCTCCAGATCGAACCCCTCGAGGGGGGAGGCCTCTTTTAGGTCCAGAGCCTTGCCCTCGGCCAGCCCCTTCGTTCGGTTGAACAGGACGATGTCCCCCAATTCTCTTAAGGCAGCCCACAAGGCTGTGGTGGCCCCGACGTTGCCCGATCCGATGATCGTGATTTTCTTGCGCATGACCCAGTACCTAGCTCTACGCTTATGCCCTCGTGAGTTCGGATGGAAGGCCTTGCTGGTCAGAATATCAGAAGTCTGACTGAGTTTCACGGTGTTCTGGGTTCGACGCTGGGAAGCCCGACATTGATGCGCGCGTCCCCAATGCGACCGTCCTGGACGGGCGGGGGAGCCAAGACGAGGCCGGAGGTTGAGCCAGAGGATGTTATTGGCGAAGGACCGGAGGGCAGCAGATGTCGAGGGACATCGGTGTTGGGCGTGGCATTTCGAGACTCGTGTCGGCTTTGGGCTCGGTCACCGGTTGATAGGCATGCGGCAGCCGGAAGAAGGCATCCGAGACCCCGGTCAGCCTGACGTTCCGGTATTCCGTTATCCAATCGCGATCCTTGCTGACCAGACGCAGGGGGAATCCGAGATCGGTTGCCATCCACTGGTAGTACACCTTCAGTTTACCTTCAGGGGACGCAACCGTGACTTCGTAGACGGTGGTCGGATGCCCGTCCAGGGAATCGGTGCCAAGTTCCACGCGAGCCGTCTCGCGCTCGAGCCGCTCGTTGATCAGCAAGTCGTGGTCTTCGTGGTAGGCGACCGTTTTAAATTGTCTGATGCGGGGGAGCAGAAGCCACACGAGTCCCATGTCCTTGCGGACGATCGTCACATTGACGGGACCGGGGTCATTATGCTCCACGCGCCACCTGTCATCGCGGTAGAATACGCTGGCTTTCCTGGTCTGCCCATCGCTCCGCACCGCCCGGTCGGCGACAAACTCTAACGCCCGCGCCGTTCCCCAGCTCCCCAGCACGAGGGCCCCCGCGACGAAACCCACCATTGTGAGCACCCGTCCTGTCATGACCCGAGTCCCTCCATTCGCCCAGGATCCCGCATCCCTTCCCGTGCGACTGCCACAATGAAAAGTGTAGCACCGGCTGAGGCGAAGGCCCGGCGGGGTTCTCGGCCGAGCAGGCTTCTGATTGCCTTGAAAACATGAGGGATTGAGATCGGTCCGGAGTGGCGACTGT
>JAHFEU010000207.1:0-2157 GCA_023248295.1 Nitrospirota bacterium
GGTTCGGCGAGGCGGCCGAGTTCGCCGACCTGGTCGCGTTCCTCTGCTCCGAGCGCGCGGCCTACATCACCGGCACGGCCATCAACTTCGACGGCGGCATGTCCGCCTCGGTCTAAGCGCGCGTCAATAAATAACATCTACAAATCATCCTGAGCATGGCACAGTGGGAGCATCACAACACTTCAAGCCCTCAAGCGAAAGTTCGCACGCATCTGGCAGCACTTGGATGAGCGCAGCCGGCGCATGATGGCGGCGAACGAGGCCGTGCATGACGGCTATGGAGGTATCTCGCGAATCAGCCGCGCCTGTGGGTTGTCCCGCGTCACCATCACCAAGGGGATTCGCGAGTTGGGTGAGGAACCGGTCGCGGCCGGACGGATCCGGCGGCCCGGCGGGGGACGCCACACGCTCCGGGTGCGCGACCCCAAGTTGCCTCGGGTGCTGGAGACCTTGGTGGAGCCGCTCGCGCGGGGCGACCCGCAGTCTCCGCTGCGCTGGACCTGCAAGAGCACGCGCACGCTGGCAGCGGAACTCTCGCGCCAACACCATCCGGTGAGCCATGAGAAGGTCGCCCAGTTCCTTCGCGAGATGGACTACAGCCTGCAGGGGAACCGGAAGACCGAGGAAGGCGCGGATCATCCCGACCGCGACGCGCAGTTCCAGTACATCAACGATCAAGTCCGCCGGGCGTTGGCCGCGGGCCGACCGGTCATCTCCGTGGACACGAAGAAGAAAGAATTGATTGGGAATTACGAGAACCGGGGCCGTCAATGGCGAAAGAGCAAGGCGCCCGCCCTCGTGAACGGCCATGATTTCCCCGCGCCCTCCGTGCCCCGGGCCTATCCCTACGGCGTGTATGACCTGGCCCGCAACAAAGGGTTCGTGAACGTGGGGACGGACCACGACACGGGCGCCTTTGCGGTGGCCTCGATCCGGGGCTGGTGGCGTGTCGAGGGCAAACGGCTGTATCCCCGGGCTCGGCGATTGCTGATCACGGCGGATGGCGGGGGCAGCAACGGCTATCGCCTGCGCTTGTGGAAGCTCGAGCTGCAGAAGCTCGCGGACGCCACCACGCTGTCCATCGAGGTCTGCCACTTCCCACCGGGCACGAGCAAGTGGAACAAGGTGGAGCACCGCTTGTTCTCGTTCATCTCCTCAAATTGGCGTGGCGAGCCGCTTCGGGACTACGAGACGATCGTGCGCTTGATCGCGGGCACGACCACCGCCAAGGGGTTAGGCGTATCCTGCCGCCTCGACCGTCGCAAGTATCCCGCAGGGCGAAAAGTGACGGACGAGGAGATGAAGAAGATCCGCATGACTCCTCAGGCGTTTCATGGTGAATGGAACTATGTCATTCGACCCAGGCGAATGTAAGGTTGTATATGTTATTTATTGACTCGCGCTAAGTGGGCAAAAATCACGCTCGGACTCCCTTAGCGGGTCGGCTCTGAGACCTGCAAGTTGAAAGCGCAATCAATGATCTCCATTTCACCTCGGAGACCGTGATTAGCACTTTCAATTTTTGGGAGCGACGGTGAAATCATATTCCCCGGTTCTGCCCAATAAGACTTAAATAGAGGAGTTAGAAACATGAGCGAATACGAGATCGGACGGGACCTCCAAGAACTCCGGTGGCGAGTGGAACGCCTCGAAGCCGTCCCGCCCGGTCGCCTGCGGGCTGTTGGAGGCTCGGAGGTCCACCGGACGCTCGCAGGCATCGACTCTCAGAAAGCCCCAATCGCTTGGAAGCAACACAAAGACGTTCAGCTGCCTCCGTTCGTGCACAGCATCTTCGGGCTCCCGCACCCCATTCACGCCGATGCCGCCCAGTCAAAGACATGGGGCTGTTCCCCAGAGCCGTTGATTCTTTTCGTCAACTGGGATGGAGGTGGGACGGACGAGTATTACCGGTTCACGGGCCAGTCGTTTTCGCTCATCAGATTCACCGACCCCAACACGGGTACGACGACCGCGACAGCGACCTACTCCGCGCAGCTAATCGCTTCGGGAAAGGCGCAGCGTGGCCCCAGTTATGTCGCCGGCGGCGGTCCCGGTAAATTGGCATTTGACGTTTACGTGCGGAACGCAGCCGGAGGGGTGCTCTTTAACTTCGCGAGCCAGCCAATCTGGGTCGACTGTCATACAAACATTCCCTGG
>JAHFEU010000207.1:2167-3102 GCA_023248295.1 Nitrospirota bacterium
GCTCTTCACCTATCAATTCAACCCCGGACTCTACGATCTCGTTGCCGGTGCGACTTGGCAGATACTGGGCTCGCAGCGTGTAGATCACTGCTGAGTCCCGCCGTGGGCCGCGAAGCTCCTGAATAATATAAACCCCAAAAGCCACGACCACCCCGGTCGAGCGGGTGGTTAAGCCTTTCGCATCCTGAATTCTCAGGGTGGATACCGCGTCCTCGCTGTTTGCGAGGGTGCATCGCTGATGACTGACCTACCGAGTATTCCGTAGTTAAGTCACAGGATTTGCACGGAAGGCGCCTACTTCGTTTTGTGGGGGAACTGGCTGAGCAGGTTTACGAACAGGCGGAACGGCCCGGCATTTTCAGGATTTGAGCAGCAGTTCCCGACGCGGCTTGCAACCACCTTCTTGGTGTCCTCTGAAAAATCGTCCCTCATGCGCCCCACTCCTTGCGCACGTTCAATCCCGCGTACCCCACCTTCGCCATCGACTCCGCCAGTACGCGCAGCGGCACACCAAGCCAGTAGCTGCGTCCTACGCTGCCATTGGAGTGACCCGTCAAAGCGTCGTGGACCTCCTCGCTGATCCCGGCGCGCCGGGAGCCTAAGAATTCCAAAAGCCCTTTCGCAGCCACCAACCTTTCCCCTTTCCCCCTGCCGCGCGCCACGATCGCGCCCCCGGAGGGCGAAGTCGAGCGCCCGGCAAGGGCGATGCCCCTCGGCGGCGCTCAGAAGGGCGGCGAGCCGGCGAGACCCTTGCCCTCGGAATCGGCACGGTGAGTAACCTATGACCGCTACCTTTCTGCGACCTCCGTCGCACAACGCCCCATCTGGGAGCATTATGATCGAGATCGAGGAGGAAGGCCCGATGAGCATCGCGTCCTGGGGCTAGCGCAGGGCACGGCCCGGGAGCCCAGGGCGTGGGTCAACGTTCCAGTGCC
>JAHFEU010000024.1 GCA_023248295.1 Nitrospirota bacterium
GCCCGCTGACCGTTTGCGGTCACGCTGTGCGGGCCCAGCACACAGAACGGGTCCCAGTGCTCAGCCCGAATGACGCGCTCGATGTCCGCCTGGTGTCCCATGCGCCTCCTCGCTAGGTGGTCCCACCTCGCCTATGATAAAGTCCGGGTTCCGGAAAAGGGAAGAGGAAATGAGCAAGGCGTTGCTTGAGGTCGCCTGTCATACTCGCCTGTCGATGGCTCGACCGTGGGTTGTGGAAAACGGAACCATCGACACGATACAGCGGCCGTCTTGGCAAGGCAAGGGACGCAGCCATTTGCAGGAGCGATCCCGGGTTCGCCAAGCCTCATTGGCTGATGCCGACCGGGTTCATGAGTCAGAACGCCGCGCGGGACGCCGGATGGCTGTCACTTCGACAAGGGTCGGCGACGAGCCTGGTGGAGACACCAGATGCATTGACTTCGAATATCGAACGCTTCACACTCTCTTACGGCTTGTTCCCCCACCCTGCTTGCGAATGATGACAGGGCATATGGGCATCATCCACCTCAATGCGGTACTCGGCAGTCTCGTGGTGACGGTGGGGTTCTGGCTCATCTGGGAGGAAATCCCGCTCGCTCTGGCCGTCGTGTGGGCGCTCCTGGTTGCCGGATTTCTCATCTGGCAGGGTTCCACGATCGCGGCTATTTGGGCGTGGGCCACACTGTTCCTCGGCCTGGAGAGCCTGACCTGGCCGGTCGTCACCATGCTCCGGGTCAGGAGGACTGCCACCGAGCCGACCGAGCAGGAATTGGGCCTGATCCTTACCGCCTTGCTCTTCGGACTCTTCTCATCAATCTTCTGGCTGACCTTCTCATACGGAATTTACCGGAGGTTCATCCGGAAGGAAATGCAGGCGGTGGAAACAACCGCCAAGCAAGAGGTCACTCGGGGAACGCGCTCGGAAAAGAAAGAGAAGCGTTAAGGGGCATGTCACACCATCTCCACCGGATCCACGTCCACATCGAATTTCAGCCCACCTCTCCCGCGTGCCCCTTCCAGTTCTTCGAGAGAAGCCTGAACCGCCTGCCTCACGGCTTGGGCGTTGCCCGACTTCACCAGCAGTTGCCACCGATGTCGCCCTCTGAGCTGCGCCACGGGTGACGGGATCGGCCCCAGGATCATGATGTCATCAGTCGCGTTTTTGCTTCCGGTCGGCAAACCCTCGGCAGCTCGTTCGTGAGAGATGGCGGCCCTGAGCGCAACGACCCACTGCTGGGCGGCCTCTCGCACTCGCCCGAGGTTCTTTCCGGAGACGCGGAGATTGATGAGGTGCGCGAAGGGCGGGTAGCCGAGCGCCTTGCGAAAGGCCATCTCCTGGTCGAGGAAGAGGTCGGCGTTGCCATTGACCACCGCCGCGATGGCGTGATGAGTCGGGAGATAGGTCTGGATTACCACCTTCCCGCCCGCGTCGCCGGGACGAGCCAACGCCACGGCATCGAGGAGCGCATGGTAGGTCCGCTCGGCCGACCGGAAGTCAGGCAGATGCAGGCCGGCATCGGCATGGGGAATCCCGACGAACCCCGCGGGAGGCAAGGGAGGCCCTTGGAAGAGCATCTGGGTGCCGATCAGGATATCCAGTTCGCCGGCTGCCGCCAGTCGGCGGATCGCCTCGGCCTGGGCGGGCGTGCGCGCGATGTCCCGGTCCAACCGGCCGATCCTGACGTGGCGAAACAGACGCCGGATCTCTTCCTCGACCCGTTCGGTTCCGAAGCCGACCGGTTCAATGCGCGCACCGCCGCAGGCGGAACAGGTGTCCGGGAGCGGGAACGAGGCCCCGCAATAGTGACAGGCCAGGTGGGCGGCCCGTCTATAGAACGTGAGCGCAACACTGCACTGTCGGCAGCGTGGCGAGATGCCACAGTCCCGGCAGAGAAGGGCGGGGGCGAAGCCCTTGCGATTCAGGAACAGGACCGCTCCCGTACGGGCCTCCAGGGCGGCGGTGATGCCGGCGATCAGGGGTTCTGAGAGCAGTGTCCCCTGAGGAAGCCGCCGGAGATCCACCGTCTGGATGGCAGGACTGGCGGCAGTCTCCCCCCAGACGTCTAGGTTCAGAGGCTCCATGGCGCTTCGGGTTTCCAAGGAAGGATGGGCTGACCCGAGCAGCAGCACCGCGTCGTGCTGACGGGCACGCATCCAGGCCACCTCCCGAGCATGGTAGCGAGGTTCTTCTTCCTCTTTGAGGGACGGGTCCTCCTCGTCTTCCACCCAGATGAGCCCGAGGGAGTCCAGCGGGGCGAAGACCGCTGACCTGGTTCCCACCACGATGCCGGCAGACTCGGCGTGGATCCGGCGCCAGATGTCGGCGCGCGCGGCGCGTGGCAGTCCGCTGTGCAGCAAGTGAACCCGGCCTCCCCAGCGTGTTTCGGCGCGCGCGGCGATTGCGGTCGCGCGGGCGATCTCCGGGACGAGGATCAGCACCGTCCGATGCCGCGCGAGCGTTTCTTCAGCGGCCCGGAACAGGACGGCCGAGCGGGACGCGGGGACGGCCTGCAGGAGGAACGCCGCATGGCGAGAGGTGTCGAGGGAAGCCCGCAGACGTTCCCACCAGAGCGGGAGACGTGGTGGGACTGCCGCAGACTCCAGGTGGTGACCGGTCAGTGGCAACGACCGAGCCGGGCCGGCGCCATGAGTGGTCGGAGGTCCGATCCTGATCGGGCGACCCGCGCGGTCTCCTGGCTCACGGGCTGTCGCGCGCACCCAGCCTCGACGGGTGAGGTTCGACAGCGTCTGGGTCGCCGGGCCTTGTATCGTCCGTCGGAGCGAGGCAAGCGTCAATCCGTTGGGTGCTTCGGCGAGTCGCCTCAGAATCTCGCGGGCCGTCGGGGAGAGCCGCCGCGATTGTCCCTCCGTCTTCCGGCCGGACTCCGTCAGGGTGTAGCGAAGAGACCGCTTGGCCGGCGAGGGAGCTGGGAGGACCAACCGGATGCATTGCCCCCACGGGGCCAGATAACGCTCGGCGACGAGACGAGTCAACTGCAGGAACTGCGGTGACACTGCTCCATCCGCTGTCTCGTCCAGGAGCGACACAATCTCGCGCAGGCGCCTGTTGGTGTGATCGGCCGGCTCACGGACGGGTTCACCACGTTCGGAACGTTCTGACGAGAGCGACACCACCACGCCGTGGAGCGTGCTGGGGCCGAAGGGAATGCGGACCTGGCTTCCCACCCGAATCCGGGCTTGCCATCGAGCGGGAACCAGGTAGGTGAACGACCGGTGCAGATGCCTGGGGACGATCACTTCGGCACGGACAGGTGATTCGGCAGGGGTGAGGGTGGGAGGGTTGAGTCCGGTGGACTCAGAGACACTCACGGCGTGAGGCATGCGGCATTCTACCAGGCCGGTCCAATGGTGACAATCAGGTGAAAGAGCGACCGCAGGGATCGGTCGCGGCGCTGGAGGAGTGGTCCGAAAGGAGGGGAGGGAACCGGTAACTTACCGCAGCGGAGCCGACCGCTCGTCGGGTGGGAGAGTGTGTCCCGCGTCTCCTGTCGTTTGGGCGACGGAAGGCTCGGGCGCGAGTGCAGACCGCTCTTTCGGTTGAAGCGTAATCTCAATCCGGCGGTTTTTGCTCTTCCCCGCCTCCGTTGCATTGCTGGCGATGGGCTTGCTGTCTGAATACCCCGCCGCCGACAGGTTGGCAGGATCGATCCCGCCTTCCTCGACCATGTAGCGGACGGCGTTGTTCGCGCGAGCGTCGGACAACTCCTGATTCGAAGGGAAGGTCTGCTTCAGCGAGGGCCCGATCGGCATGTCGTCCGCATGCCCTTCGACCAGAATCTCTGCGTCCCTGACGTTTCTGAGAAGATCGCTCGCTTGCATGAGAATTTCGGCTTGAGCCGGCGTGACCGCAGCCTCGCCCGATTCATACTGCAGTTGGCTGATCAAGCCCTTCAGTTTGGCCATGTCCACCTGGTCCGAGCCGGTGAATTGAGATTCTGCTGGTTGCGCCGGTGGCTCGGGCGGTTGAGCCAGTGGCTCCGGAGCCAGGCTTGCGGTCTTTTGCTCTGCTTGGGACGCGGTCCCTTTCCCGGCTCCCTTGAACGTGAAGCGGTCGGCGCGCAAGAGCGGGGTGGTCGAGCGCGAGATCATAGCGGTCGCGGTGTGATCTTCCATCGCTATGACTTTCAGTTCCCCGACAGATCGATTGGGAAGTCCGACCATGACCCGATACACATCCAATCGGTCGCCGATCGCGAGCTCCTCCTCACGCCCCCAGTCTATGTAGACGACGTTGCGTTGCCCGATCAGCGACCGCCGGTCTTGAACGTCTACGATCGTGCCCGGGGTGTCAGGCAGCGTCCGACCGGGCGAGGGCGGCTCCTCGCGGCGAGGGGGAACGAACCGCATCACGCGGTCCCCCGGCGCAATGGAGTCATACGAGCGCTCGATGGTCACCGATGCCAGGTCTTGGTCAACCCTGGTCACCCTCACGATGCCCAATATCATGAACAGGTTGCCCAAGTAGCGTCCGCGCAGCGGGTGGTAGACCTTGTGGAGAAACCTGTAGATGGTGAAGAGATCGCCCGGGGCAGGTTCTTGACCCTTCGTCAGCCGGAGGAAGATGAAATCTCCTACACCGAGCATCACTTTGTCGCCTGTGTACTGCGCCCCGACCGTTCGGGTCACATAGCCATCGACCGGCAGTGAGTCCCGGATAAAGCCGGCGGAGAAAGCAAAGGCCGATTCCCCCCACCGGACCTCCCGTGGCAGGGAATTAGATGAGGTGAAGTCCGCAGCGGTCGCGCTGGTCGGCCAGAAGCAAGCCCACACCAGGGCGGAGAGCAGAATCATGATCGGTCGGGTCATGCGCGTCATCATCGTGGTTTGACGACGTAACCATATCAAATCGTGAGAAGTTGTCAAGCAGAGTGATGCAGTCCGACGCGCCGACGAAAGCAGGTTTGACAGGCTCTGTGACCGGGTGTAGGGTGGGTGATCCGCACGAGGCGCGGCTCGCTCAGACGGAAGCGTCGTGACGGCGGACCGCACAGGACTCGGGAGATTCACCGGTGAGCGAATCCAAGCGAACCCCGGAGACAGAACGACCCTCGAGAGAGAACCCCAAGCGCCGCATTGAGACGCAGATTCATCGACGCAAAAAAGCCAAGCCGGTGTTTCCCCTCGAAGCCGAATGGGACGCGGATTCAGCGACTCCACCAACAGGGCTGCGGATGCCGTCGGACAAGATGAGGAAAAAATGAGCGAGGCCGCGCGCCAGCTCGGACTGCCCCGTGTTCCGATGCCGCCCTCCCTTCAACGGCACCTTTGACCGAAGCCTGATCAACTCCTTCAAGAATAAGGCAGTTTTTTGAGCGGTGAGTCCGAGGCTAGGGCTTTCGGCAGGATCGGGGTTAGGTCCTTTGTGCTCTTGATTTATCAACGAGATCGGGGCTAGGATGCCAGGTCTGTCTTGAGGAGTTCAACGAGCGTGAGGCGAGGTCTGGATGACCGGGTCCGAACCGCTCCTTGACTATCTAGGGCGGTATTTTTCGATTGTGCTGTTCATCGGCATTGCGCTGGCGTTCGGCGTCGTGACGCTGCTGATCAGCTATCTGGTGCAGCCCAAGTACCCGGAGGCTGAAAAGCTGAGCCCGTACGAGTGCGGCAGCGAGCCATTCTCGGATGCGCGCATGCCGTTCCCAGTCCGGTATTACATCTTTGCCATGTTGTTCGTCATCTTCGACATCGAGGTCATCTTCCTATACCCATGGGCGGTGGTGTTCGATAAGATCGGTCTTGTCGGGCTGGTCGAGATGCTGGTGTTCATCGGACTGTTTCTGATGGCGTATGTGTATGCCTGGAAGAAGGGAGCCTTGGAGTGGGACTGAGTGCAAGGACGGCAGGACCGGCCTCGTGCTCGCGCATCGCGCACTTCGGAAAGTGCCGGGTACCCGTTGCTCTTCAAGATGCGACGGGTGATGACGCGCGCAGTAGCGGCCGGTCCAGCCATCCTTGCACGCTTCTGAGGTAAGAATATGGGGCTCGTTCAGATCGGGCGGCATGAAAAGGACGGCGAGCTGGACGTCATTACGACGATGCTCGAGAAGGCCGTCAATTGGGCGCGGAAGGGCTCGCTCTGGCCCATGACGTTCGGGCTGGCCTGCTGCGCCATCGAAATGATCGCGGCGGTCTCTTCGCGTTACGACATGGATCGTTATGGAGCCGGCGTGTTCAGGGCCTCCCCCCGTCAATCCGATCTGATGATCGTGGCCGGCACGGTCTGTCGCCGGATGGCGCCGGTGATTCGGAAGATCTATGACCAGATGCCGGAGCCCAAGTATGTGATCGCCATGGGCTCGTGCGCGACCTCCGGCAACATCTACGACAGTTATAGCGTGGTGCAAGGGGTGGACCGGTTCGTGCCGGTGGACATTTATGTGCCGGGGTGCCCGCCGACTCCCGAGGCGCTGTTCGACGGCATCCTGAAGCTGCAGGAGCGAATCATGCAGAAGCGTGTGTTTACGAGACAACCAGACCAGGTCAAAGTGTGACGGCAGTTGTGAGTCCTGAGTGCTGGGTTCTGAGTTCACGGTCTGGACGGTCAAGTTTTGGGGCTGCCCGAAGTGACAACTCAGCACTCATAACTCAGCACTGAAGAACCATGCACCCCATAGCTGAGCGCATCCAGCAGAAGTTTCCGGAAGGGTTCCTGAAGGCCGTAGAGTGGCGTGGCGATCTCGCGGTGACCGTGGCCAGGCCCTCGCTCCACGAGGTGGCCAAGTGCCTCCACGACGACCCTGACATGGATTTCGATTACATCGTCCATGTGAGCTCGGTGGACTGGCCGGAGGAGGTGGAGCGGTTTGAAGTGGTCTGGGAATTCTACTCGATCCGCAAACGCCACCGCATCCGTCTCAAGACCCGATGTTCCGAGTCCGATTGCGAAGTGGACTCCCTGGCGGATATCTGGAAGGGCGCGAACTTCATGGAGCGCGAAGTGTACGACATGATGGGGATCCGGTTCCGGAACCACCCCGATCTGCGCCGGATCCTCATGCCGGATGACTATAACGAAGGGTACCCGCTCAGAAAAGATTTCCCGTTACAAGGCAAGGGTTGGCGGGACACGTTCGAGTTCCTGAACGAGGGGAAACCGTAACCGGACATGGGTGCTGAGTGTTGAGTAGCGAGTCACTCGGGACGATTTCTGATTTTCTCGTCACGCGTCACGCGTAACGAGTCACGGGAGTTTATGCCGCAGCTCGAGGACCAGCGCAGTACCGTCTATAAGGTGGACCCGGAGCATCCGGAGAGCACGACCTTACCGACGCTCCGGACGGAAGAGCTGCTCCTCAACATGGGCCCGCAGCATCCCGCCACCCATGGGGTCTTGAAGGTCATCTTGGAGTTGGAGGGAGAGCGGATCGTCAAGGCTACGCCGGTCATGGGCTTCCTGCACCGGGGAGTGGAAAAGCTGGCCGAAGACGGCACCTACCACCAGTTCATCCCGCATACGGACCGCTTGGATTACGTCTGCGCGATGTACAACAACTTCGCCTACTGTCGGGCGGTTGAGAAGCTGATGAACATCACCGTCCCGGAGCGGGCCGAGTACCTGCGCACGATCGTCGCGGAAGTCCAGCGCATCATCGGCCACCAGTTCTGGCTGGGAACCCAGGCGTTGGACATCGGGGCGATGACGGTGTTCTTTTACACGTTCCGGGACCGGGAGATCCTGCTCGATTGGTTTGATGAATTGTGCGGGGCTCGTCTGACGACGAGCTGGTACCGGATCGGGGGTGTGGAACGGGATTTTACGCCGTCGCTGTTAGGCAAGGTCCGGAAATTCCTCGACTATTTTCCGCCCAAGATCGAAGAGTACGTGGTGTTTCTCGAAAAGAATCGCATCTGGCTCTCGCGCACGCAAGGCGTGGCGGTGATCTCGGCCGAAGACGCCGTCAACTTCGGCCTCAGCGGCCCCACGCTGCGCGGATCCGGCGTGGATTACGATCTCCGGAAATACGAAGCATACGGGGCGTACCCGAAATGCGAGTTCAGCGTCCCGGTGGGGAAGAACGGCGATACCTACGATCGATACTGGATCCGTATCCTGGAAATGAAGGAGAGCGTCAAGATCATCCGCCAATGCCTGGACCAGATGCCGGAAGGCCCGATCATGGCCGACGTGCCCAGTGTCACGCTGCCTCCCAAAGACCGCGTGTTTACGAATTTGGAATCGATGATTCAGCAGTTCAAGCTGTTTTCGCAGGGGTTCGACGCGCCGCCGGGCGAGATTTATTGCGGCACCGAAGCCCACAAAGGCGAGCTCGGCTTTTACATCGTCAGCAAGGGCGGCGGCAAGCCCTATCGGCTGAAGATCCGCGCCCCGTCGTTCATCCACATGGGTGCGTTCGACCATATGGCGCGGGGCTACATGATCGCGGACGCCGTGACGATCTTCGGGACCTACGACATCGTGATGGGCGAATGCGACCGATAGAACGGTGAGGCGTAAGGGGTAAGGGGAAAAATGGCATTGAAACCGGTGACGACCCCGGACATCGAGGCGGCGACCGTCGAGCTGTCCATCGACGGGCGGACCGTGTCCGCCAAGGACGGGGTGTCGCTCTACGACGTGATCTCCAGCACGGGGAAGATCGTCCCCGCCATGTGCTACCACTACACGTTCGATCCGTTCGGGTCCTGCGGCATGTGCCTGGTCACGGTGGAAGGCAAGAAGGCGCCCGTCCGCTCCTGCACCGCGAAGGCCGCGGCCGGCATGGTGGTCCGGACCGACGGCGATGACCTCTTCCAGGCCAGAAAAAAAGCGGTGGAGAAACATCTGTCCGTCCATCCGTTGGATTGCCCGGTCTGCGACGCGGACGGGCATTGTGAATTGCAGGACATGGCGTTCCACCACCAGGTCACGAACCTGGCCAATGCGAAGCAGAAGCTGATCCCGGAGGACACCCGCAGCCCGGTCCTGGATTTCAACATGAACCGCTGCATCGCCTGCGGTGAGTGCATCAACGTGTGCAAAGACGTGCTGATGATCGACGCCCTGCAGTTTATCAAGAAGGGCGGGTTCACCCAGGTCGTGGCGAAGGGAGACACGGCGCTGGCGTGCGAGTTTTGCGGAGATTGCCTGGCGGTCTGCCCGGTTGGCGCCATCACGAACAAGTTTTCCAAGTATCTCTACAAGCCCTGGCAGCTCAGGAAGACCACGACCACCTGCAACTATTGCGGAGACGGCTGCCAGATGCACCTGGAGACCAAGGACAACGAGGTGGTCCGCGTGACCTCCCCCCTGTCCTGGAAGAACAAGTGGGGCGACCGGGCCGACACCGCAAAGGGGCACGGCGGCATCTGCGTGCGTGGTCGGTTCGGGTTCCAGTACATCGACAGTCAGGCGCGCCTCCGCCAGCCGTTGGTACGGCGGAACGGCACGCTGCCCGAAGGCGAGCTGGTAGAGACCCCCTGGCTGGAGGCGATGCAGGCCGTGGTGGACCGGCTGGCCGAGGTCAAGGCGGCGCACGGAGCGCAGGCCATTGCGGGGCTGATCACGGCGCGCTGCACCAACGAGGAGCTATACCTGTTTCAGAAGCTCATGCGCGCGGTGATCGGGACCAACCAGCTCGACAGCAGCTCGCGTTATGGGCACCTGAACTTCGTCCGCGCGGTCCGGCACACCTTGGATGTCGGCCGGATGACGAACGACTGCGAGGACATCACCAAGGCCAAAGCGATCCTTCTCGTCGGGACCAATATCACCGAAACCAACCCCCTGACGGCCGTTCGCGTGAAGGAGGCGATCCGCGTCTATAAATCTCAGGTGATCGTCGTGGACTCGGCTCAGACCAATATCGCCAAACTCGCGTCCTATCCCATGATCGTGACGCCGGGGACCGAAGGTCTGTTCGTTCAGGGTCTGGTGAAGTCGGTGATCGAGCAGGACCTGATCGACGCGGAGACCACCGGCAAGCATCCCGAGGCCTTCGCCGCGCTGAAGCGGGCTGTCGCGGACGTGTCCCTGGAGGCGATCGCGGCTCGAACCGGCGTCTCGGTCGAACACATCAACGAGGCCGCCTCGATCTTCGCCGAAGCGCCACGCGCGATTATTCTCTGCGCCGAGGGCATCGTGCGCCGGCCTGACGGGTATCAGAACGTGCTGAAGCTGGTGGACCTCGCCTGGATCACCGGCAAGCTGGGCCGGCCGGGCTCTGGCGTCAACACGCTGACCGAGGAGGTCAATGAGCAGGGCGCCGTGGACATGGGTGCGGCGCCGGAGTATCTCCCCGGCCAGGCCCGCTTCGATGACGAGGCGGCGCGCGACAAGTTTGCCAAGGCATGGGGTGCCGCCTTGCCTGCGCCCTCCAGCGGGGCCAACCTCATGGAGATTCTCGAGCGCTGCCGGAGCGGCGCCATCAAGGCGCTGTACGTGGTCGGCGAGAATCCGGTGGCCACGCTTCCGGCGTCACTTGAGGTGAGGGCCGCTCTCGAGCAGTTGGAGCTCCTGATCTGCCAGGATCCGTTCCTGACCGAGACGGCCCAGATGGCCCACATTGTCCTGCCGGCCTGCACCTACGCTGAAAAGGAAGGGACCTTCACGAACTTGGAGGGCAAGGTCCTGCGTGTCCGGCAGAGCATGGATCCCATCGGGGAAAGTCTGCCTGATTGGCACGTGATGACGTCCCTGGCCAGCGGGTTGGGCTCTCAGTTTGAATATGAATCCTCCCAGGATATCCAGAGCGAGATCATGAAGTTGCTGCCCGGCTATTACAACCTGGGAGAGCCGCGGAAACTCTCACCGAAGCCGGACGCGTACCTGTCAAATGGTTATGTGGCCGAAGTGGGGAGCCGGTATGGGGTCGTTCGCGAAGCAGTGTCCGAACGGAATGGCCACCGTCCGTTCGGCCTGGTCATGGGCCAGTTGCTCTACCACTCGGGCAAGCTGTCCACGCAGGCATCGGGCCTCATCACGATCGCGCCGAGCGCGGGTCGGCTCCACATGAATGCGCAGGATATGGAGCGGCTGGGCCTCACGGAGGATTCGCGAGTCCGGGTGACGTCGGGGCAGGGATCGTTGGAGATGGGCGCGAAGGCTGACCTCTCGGTCATGCCCGGGTCCTGTTTCTTCCCGGAGCATTTCAACGATCCCCCGGTCAAGGACCTCATGCCGGTCGAAGTGGATTCGGTCACGGGCGTCCCATACTTCAAGTTTGCCTGGGTGAGCATTGAAGAAGCGTGACCCGCGACCTGTGACGGAGGACGGATCACGGATCGCGCATGCGGAACGTGGATCGCTGATGATGGAGAACTTCGGAGCAACGAGATGAGCATCGGGACCTTGACCAAGAAAGTGCTCCACGCCGCGTTGTTCGACGAGATCTGGGACGCCATGAAGGTCACCTTCAGGCATATGTTCCACCGCCCGATCACCTTCCAGTATCCGCGGGAGCAGCGAACGATCCCCGATGCTCACCGCGGGGCGCTTGGCTTGTTGCGGTACGATGACGGGAAAGAGCGGTGCGTGGGCTGCGACCTGTGTGAAGCCGCCTGTCCGTCCCATTGCATCAAGGTGATCAGCGCTGAGGATAAGTCGCTCCCGCTCCAGCGCTATGCCTCCGAATTTTACATTGACATCACCAAGTGCGTGTTCTGCGGCTACTGCGTGGAAGCCTGCCCGGTGAATGCGCTGGCGATGACCAAGCTCTACGAGTACTCCACGCACGATAAACGCACCCTCCTCTTCGACAAGAAGAGGCTCTACGAAATCGGCGAGCGCTATTTGGCTGACGCCAAGAAGTATCTGTTTGCCCACAATCAGGAAAAGGATGATCAGGATAGCCGAGAGTACCGGTACTTTTTCCCGCAGTCGGTGCAGAAGCCCACACAGCCCGGGCCACCAAAACATCTCACCTAGAGACTCATGGTCGCTTTCTTCTTCGCCTATTTCTCGCTGGTGAGCATACTGGCGGGGGCACTCACCGTTGCGCTGAGAAACCCGGTGCACTGCGGGATCGCGCTGCTGACCCTGTTGCTGCACGTGGCCGGCCTGTTCTTTCTCCTGAACGCGGAGTTTCTGGCCATCGTCCAGATCATCGTGTACGTCGGGGCGATCTTGGTCCTGTATCTCTTCGTGCTGATGCTGCTCAATCTGAAGACCGACGAGCGCTACCTCCATGCGCGATATCCCCTGTTTCTGGTCCCGTCGGTCCTCGGCTTCGCCTACCTGCTCGCGCTGATGCTGCAATCCCCTTTCGGCGGGTCGAAAGGCGACGCACCGGTGCCCGCGGTCCTTCAGCACGGAGACACCTACGCGGTCGGCATCAAGATGTTCAGCGACTACTTGCTGCAGTTCGAAATCGTGGGGGTGTTCCTGTTGGGCGCGATCATTGGGGCGATCGTGCTCGCCAAGACGCCGACCGGAGCGGACGCGGAACAGGAGTAAGACGTTCATCGTGAATCGCTAGCGGCAGCAATTGAGTAAATGAGCAAGTGAGTAATTTAATTACCAATTACTGAGTTACTTAATTGCTGGGCTTGCTCGACGAATAACGTTTAACGGAATTATGGTACCTCTGAGCGCATACGTGGCGGTCAGTGCGGTGCTGTTCACGACCGGCGTGATCGGCGTGCTCATCCGCCGAAACTTCATCATCGTCCTGATGGCGGTTGAGATCATGCTGAATGCAGCCAACCTCAACCTGGTGGCGTTCTCGCATTACCTGGATTCCATGGCCGGTCAGATCGTGGCGCTGTTTGTGATCGCAATTGCGGGCGGCGAGGCGGCGGTCGGGTTGGCCATCATCATCGTGGTGTTTCGCGGGAAGATTTCGACGAATGTAGATGAGATGAACCTGTTGAAGTGGTAACAGTTTGTCAGCTTGAAGGCTAGCGTGTTCGACCTGCTCGTCATTCTGATCCCGGCCTTTCCACTTGCGGCCGTTCTGCTGAACGGTCTGCTGGGGAACCGCTACTCGCACGTCGTTGCCTACCGCCTTGGCTGCGGGTCGGTGGGCCTGTCGTTCCTGTGCGCGATCATCGTCTTCTTCCGCGTGCTCCGGACCGGCGTGGCCCGGGAAGTGATTGCCTACCACTGGATCTTCGGCGGCGATCTCACCATTAATCTGGCGTTCCTCATCGACCCGCTCACCTGCATCATGATGCTGGTGGTCACCGGGGTGGGGTTCCTGATCCACCTCTACTCGATCGGATACATGCACGGGGAGGACGGGTTCACGCGCTTCTTCACGTACATGAACCTCTTCATGGTCTCCATGCTCCTGCTGGTGATGGGCAACAACTACGTGGTCCTCTTCATCGGATGGGAAGGGGTGGGGCTCTGCTCGTATCTGCTGATCGGCTACTATTACGACCGTGTCTCGGCCGCCAAGGCCGCCACCAAAGCCTTCGTGATGAACCGGATCGGCGACGCCGGATTCCTGCTGGCGATCTTTCTCGTCTTCGTAAACTTTAAGACGCTGGACTACACCCAAGTCTTCGCGCAGGCCGGTCAGCTTTCGACGGGAATGGCGACGGCGATCACCCTCTGCTTGCTCCTGGGGGCGATCGGAAAATCAGCCCAGATTCCCCTCTACACCTGGCTGCCCGATGCGATGGAGGGGCCCACCCCGGTCAGCGCCCTGATCCACGCCGCGACGATGGTCACGGCCGGAGTCTACATGGTGGTCCGCAACCACGTGCTCTATGACATGGCGCCGGTGTCGCTGAACGCCGTGGCCTGGGTCGGCGGTCTGACGGCGCTGTTCGCGGCGACGATCGGGCTGGTCCAGACCGACATCAAGCGCGTGCTGGCCTATTCCACGGTGAGCCAGCTCGGGTACATGTTCCTGGCCTGTGGCATCGGCGCCTATACGGCCGCCATCTTCCACCTGACCACCCATGCCTACTTCAAAGCGCTGCTCTTCCTCTCGGCAGGGTCCGTCATCCATGCCCTGTCGGGCGAGCAGGACATCCGGAAAATGGGAGGGCTGAGCGCCAGGATTCCGTGGACCCACGCCACGTTCTTGGTGGGCACCCTGGCCATCGCGGGCATCTTCCCGCTGGCCGGGTTCTGGAGCAAGGACGAGATCCTGGCGCACGCCTTCATACACGGCCATTACGGGTGGTATGCCGTGGCGGCGGTCGGCGCGTTCCTGACCGCCTTCTACATGTTCCGTCTGACGTATTTGACCTTCTACGGACAGTCGCGGGTCGAGCACCAGGTGGCCGAGCACATCCACGAATCCCCCCCCATCATGATCGGGCCGCTGGTGGTGCTGGCCGCGCTCTCCGTGCTGGGTGGCTTCCCCGGGGTGCCGCCCGAGGCCGGGTGGTTCCATCACTTTCTCGGTCCAGTGGCCACTCCCGCCGGCGGCGGGGATCAGCACGAGGCGGGGCTCGGACTCCTCGTGATGCTGATGGGACTGGCCACGGTGATCGCCTTGCTCGGCTGGGGCTTGGCCCATTACCTCTACGTCCTCCGGACCGAGGCGGCGGCGGAGTGGGCCGGCCGTGTCCCCGGCGTGTACAGGACGGTGTTCAACAAGTACTACGTGGACGAGATCTACGACGCGACGATCGTCGAGCCCGTCAAGCGAGTGGGGCTGCTCTGGGACTGGTTCGACCGCACCGTGATCGATGCAGTCGTGCGCAGCGTGGGGCGCATGACCGAACTCGGCTCGGCGTTCAGTACGGCTTGCGAGAAATACGTCATCTACGGGGTGATCAACATCCTGGGGTACGGGAATCACCTGGCGGCCTGGTCCTGGCGGAAACTCCAAAGCGGGAAGGTGCATCACTACGCCGCCATCATTGTGGCGGGCCTGTTCATCCTGGTGCACCTGATCCTGATGTGGTGGACGGGGTCGTCCGCGATCGGGAGCGGCGTTGAAGGAAAGGGCCGTCCGGGCTAACCTCCGTGCTCGCGCACTGCGGACACTCAGGAGGTGTTGTGGGATGGAGGGCTGGCCAGACTGCCCTTCGTGCTCGCACAGCGCGCACGATCGGAATGTGCCGGGTACCCGCTGCTCTTTGAATGCAACGGGTGATCATGCGCGCAGTAAAGGACAGTCCGGCCAACCCTCCTCGTTCTCGGAGTGAGGAGAGTAAATCGGACGCGCGCAATGAGGGGGTCAGCCCAGTCGCCTCCGAGCCCGCATCGCGGAGCTTTTATTAAGGGTTGAGGATGCTTGAAGAACTCACCTTCGGGTTTCCCATTCTGTCGCAGCTCTTGTTCCTGCCCCTCGCAGGCGCGTTGGTCCTGTGGCTTCTGGAGGAGGAGGATCTCATCAAGAACGCGACGCTGGCCGTGGCGGCGGTGGAGCTGTTCCTGGCGATGATCCTGCTGGTTCGCTTCGTCCCGGACTCAGCCGCGATGCAATTCGCCGAACGCTTGCGATGGATCCCGCCACTCGGGATCAGCTATCACCTGGCGGTGGACGGGATCAGCGTGCTCTTCGTGGGTCTCACCGCCTTTCTGACGCTCCTGATCGTGCTGTACTCCTGGGACACGGTGCGATACCAGGTCAAAGAGTACTTCATCGCGCTGCTGGCGCTCGAGACCACCCTTATCGGCATCTTCGTGTCGATCGACCTGATCCTCTTTTTCGTCTTCTGGGAGCTGATGCTCATCCCGAGCTACTTTCTCATCAAGCTGTGGGGAAGCGGCGTGGATCGGCAGTACGCCGCGCTGAAATACGTGCTCTACACCTTGCTGGGCAGCGTGTTCATGCTGCTCGGCTTCGTGCTGTTGAACCTGAACTACCATGACTGGGCGCTCAGCCACGGTGTGGAGCCGCCCTACTCCTTCGATTTCCTGCAGCTCCTGACGACCCCGATTTCCGGCGACCGGCAGGTGTTGATTTTCTGGCTCATCTTCCTGGGGCTGGCGTTCAAGGCGCCGATCTTCCCCTTTCACACCTGGTTACCGGACGCGCTGATGGAAGGCCCGATCGGCATGGCGGTCGTGCTGGCCGGGATCAAGCTCGGGACCTATGGGTTCTTGCGGGTCAGTCTCCCGCTTCTGCCGGAGGCTTCGAAGAGCAAGGGCGTCGTGACGGTCGTGGTGGCCCTGGCCTTGATCGCCATCGTGTACGGCGCGATCGTGGCGTTGGTCCAACCGGATCTGCGTCGCCTGCTGGCTTTCAGCAGCATCAGCCACCTCGGGTTCTGCGTGCTGGGTGTCTTCGCGCTGAACTTCCAGGGTCTCCAGGGCAGCTTGCTCACCATGATCAATCTGGGCTTCACCACCGCGGGCCTGTTCTTCCTGGCGGGGTTCTTGTACGTGAGGCGGCACAGCACCAACCTCTCGGCCTTCGGCGGGCTGGCCAGAAAGGTCCCGCTGCTGGCCACCTTCCTGCTGATCATCGGGCTGGCCTCGATCGGGCTGCCCGGCACCAACGGGTTCGTGGGAGAGTTTCTGGTCTTGCTGGGCGCCTTCAAGGCGCACTGGTTGTACGGGTCGGTGGGAGTGCTCGGGGTGATTTTCGGGGCCGCCTATTTTCTGTGGTACTACGAGCGGGCGATGTTCGGTCCCCTGACGAAGAGCGTGACCCAGGCTATGGCGGACCTGAACGGCCGCGAACTGATCATCGCGGTCTCGCTGTGCATCATGATCTTCTGGATCGGCCTGTATCCGGCGCCGTTTCTCCGGATCATGAACGGCTCGGTGCAGGCGCTGGTCGAACGCTTGGAGCGGGGGACGGTGACGGCCGGAGCTGCTGAGGCGTCTCCCGTGCTCGCAGAGCGCGCACGATAAAACTGTGCCGGGTACCCGTTGCTCCTCACAGATGCAACGGGTGATGATGCGCGCAGTTGGAGACACCTCAGCAGCCCGGCTCATCAAGAGGAAGTGAGGTTAGGGTGTAGTAAGGGGCAGCCAGGCTGCTCCGTCAAGATAACCAGCCCCTCGCCCCCCGCTTTGGGGAGAGGGGTGGGGTGAGGGAAGATTCCCAAATACGCATCACGCATGACTTATGGCTGATTACACGCTGCTGATCATTCTGTTCGCGCCCTTTGTCGGGGTGGTGGTCCTCATGTTCGTGCCGAACCGGCAGGCGTTACAGGTCCGCCTGGTGGCGGCGACCGCGGCCGGCGTCTGCATGCTCGCTTCGTTCTACATGTTTTTCGCCTACGATCCCGTGAGAGGCGGATTCCAGTTCGTCCAGCGGTTCGAGTGGTCCAAGCAACTGGGCATCGCGTTTTATCTCGGGGTGGATGGGATCGGGGCTCCCTTGGTGCTGGCCTCGGCGATCCTCTTGTTCGCCGGCATCTTCATCTCCTGGCATATCAAGGACCGCACGAAGGAATTTTACATTTTCCTGCTGATCCTGGCGGCCGCCACCATCGGCGTCTTCATGTCGTTGGACATGTTCTTCCTGTATTTCTTCTACGAGATGTCGGTCATCCCGATGTACGTGCTGCTGGGGGTGTGGGGCAGCCATACCAAGGGGTATCTGGACATGACCGACCCCGAGGGACTGAAGAAGCGCGACTCGGTCGGCTTCATCCTTAACTTCGCGGCGAACAGCAAGGAGTACGCCGCAATGAAGCTGACCCTGTTCCTCTCGGTGGGGGCCGTTGTCGCGTTGATGGGCATCCTGCTGATCTACAAGTTTTCGGGTCTGCACACCTTCGATATTCTGGTCCTGCGGGAGCAGGCCAGGTTCTCGGGCTCGCTGGCCACGATCATCTGGCTGCTGGTCTTCTTCGGGTTCGCCTCGATCGCGCCGATCTGGCCCCTGCATTCCTGGTCGCCGGTGGGGCATGCCGCGGCCCCGGCCGCCACCAGCATGCTGCATGCGGGCGTGTTGATGAAGCTCGGGCACTTCTCGATCATCCGAATCTGTTACGAAATCTTGCCGGAGGCCACGCGCGAGCTGATGCCGATCGCGGCGGTGCTCTGCGTCTTGAACATCATCTACGGCGGCTTCGTGGCCTTCTACGCCAAGGACACCAAGTACGTGATCGGCTATTCCAGCTCCAGCCACATGGGCTATGTCTTCCTCGGGATGGCCGCCCTGGACTACATCAGTTTGACCGGGGCGGTCCTGTACATGTTCGCGCACGCGCTGGCGACCGGGATGCTGTTCGCCATGGCCGGCTGGGTCTACGATCAGACGCACTCGCGCCATATCCCAGAGTTGGGCGGGCTGGTCAATCGCATGCCGTTCGTCGCGGGCTGTTTCTTAGTCGCCTGCATGGCGTCGGTCGGCATGCCGGGCACGGTGAATTTCATCGCCGAAATCATGATCCTGGTCGGAAGCTGGGGCAAGTACCCGATTCAGGTCATCGTAGCGGTGGTCGGGATCGTGCTGACCCTGGCCTATCTCTTCCGAATGATGCGGGGGGTGTTTTACGGTCCGATGGAAGCGCGATACAGTCACGCCCATGATGCGGTCACGATCGTGGACCGGCTGCCGCTGCTGCTCATGATCGGCTGCAGCATCGTGTTCGGCATCTTCCCGGGGCATTTCTATGACGTGATCCGGTCTTCGGTGGATCCCTTGCTGGCGCGCATCATCGCCGTTGCGCCGATGGTCTCTCAGAGCGGGGGAGGACTGATGCCGTGACGTTTACCTTGACGCTGTCGGGAGCGGACCTGCTTCTCCTGCTGCCGGAGATGCTGTTGACCGTCTGGCTGTGCGTGGTGTTGACCATGGACTTCGCGATGCCGCGGCTGCCGAAGGACCGGCTGGCTTATCTGAGCGTGGCGGGATTGGCAGGGGTGCTGGCGAACCTGGTCTGGTTTGACCTGGCCGGGATCGGCGGGACCCTGTTCGCCCACATGTTCGTGGTGGACCGGCTGGCGGTGTTCTTCAAGATCTTTATCGTGGGGACCACCATCCTGGTCATCCTGGCCTCGGTCGACTATGTCCGGCGGTTCCGGTTTTTCAAGGGCGAGTACTATTTCCTGGTCCTGATGTCGGCCCTCGGCATGATGTTCATGGCCTCGGCCAACGATCTGCTGTCGGTCTTCATCACGCTGGAGTTCTCCACCTTCGGGTTCTACGTTCTGGTGGCCTATCTGCGCGACGACGTCGCTTCCAACGAAGCGGGGCTGAAGTTTTTCATCCTGGGAGTGTTTGCCGCCGGGCTGCTGGCCTACGGCATCAGCCTGGTGTACGGCGAGACCGGGAAGCTGGTGTTCTCGGACATCGCGTCGCCCTCAGCCACCCCCGGCCTGGTGATCGGGTTCCTGCTGATCTTTGCCGCCCTGGGATTTAAGATCGGCGCCGTGCCGTTTCATTCCTGGATCCCCGACACCTATCATGGCGCGCCGACTCCGGTGACCGCATTCCTGTCCATCGCGCCCAAAGGAGCCGCGTTCGCGATCCTGATCCGGATGTTCTTCGTGTCGCTGGCCGCCTTCAAGCCGGCCTGGGTGCTGCTGCTGGTCGGCGCCTCGATTCTCTCCATGACCTACGGCAACATCGTCGCGATCGCGCAGCGGAATATCAAGCGGCTCCTGGCCTATTCCGGCATCGCGCAGATCGGTAACATCCTCATCGGGCTCGCGGCCGGCACGAAGATGGGCGGCGATGCCATCCTGTTCTACCTGCTGACCTACCTGTTCGCCAACCTGGGGGCGTTCGCGATCGTGATCGCGGTCGGCAACCTGATCCGGAGCGATGAAATAGAGGATTATAACGGCCTGAACCGGCGGTCCCCGTTCCTGGCCTTCGCCATGCTGGTCTTCCTGCTGTCGCTGGCCGGGGTCCCGCCATTGGCCGGGTTCATCGGCAAGCTCTACATCTTCCTGGCGGCGATCGATGAGGGGCTCTACACGCTGATCGCCGTCGGCCTGATCAACATCGTCATCTCGATGTACTACTACCTGGTCGTGGTCAAGAAGATGTACATCAATGAGCCGACGGATCCTTCTCCACTCACCATCTCGCCACCGATGAAGGTGGTGGTCTATGCGGGCCTGGCCGGGACGCTGTTCCTGGGGATTTATCCGCAGCCCGCCATCAACTGGGTCGTGGCCGCGACCCTTATGTTCTCCAACCTGGCCGGCCCTGCCGCTGCCGCGCCGACCCTGGTCCTTCCGATCGGCGGCTGAAGCCCGCCCTTATTCATGACACTTGATCTTTTCGGAGCTTCAGAGCATCCTTGTGGCGGCCTGAACAAATCTGAACTCTATAACCAGGAGGGAGAACGATGGGAGAGAGAGGCTATGGTCAAATCATCGCAGAGGGCTTTGCGCGGGCGATTCCATGGGCGCTCGTGTTCTCAGTGACGGTTGTGTTTACGGCCAAGCTGGTCATAGTCATGATTGCCCCGGAAATCAAAAAGGGAATCGAATACGGGGCGAATTCCGTCATCAACGCGACCGTGAACAAAGCGTTAGACGATGACCTGTTCCCCAAGATCAAGCAAACCACGAAGGAAGCCATCGAGTATGCGGCTGCCACGATGAACGCGAAGGTGGTGAAGACGTCCGCGAAAGGGGAAAGCGCGAGAAAATAACGGGCGACACGACGCATCCCCCAATGCTGCACCTGTTCGGCCGGCATGGGACCGGGCAACGCGACGACGGCCGGTCCCATGCGTAGAATACTGTCTCCGGCCCTCTCGTCGTCGGGCAGCTCCTCACCACCTCCGTTCGAAGGTGTGACCGCCGTTCACGACCCCTCCGGGCATCCAAGCATCACTCAGTTGAGCGTTCAAGTGATGGATGCCTCTTCGTCCTGATGAGGAAGTCCTGCCCTCGCCATTGAGCGCTTCGAGCAGATCCTTCCTGAGATCGGTTTCTCCTGTCTTCGGCGCAGAATCCCGACCCAAACGAAAGAGCTCGATGACGTCGGCTGATTCACGTGGTTCGGCGGGTGGCTCTATTCCTGAAAAAGTTTTGACAAGGTCCAATTAAATGTTAGGCTACTCGACGAAACAATTTCCGGGCCATCGCGCCCTCAGACCAGCAGGGCATCGAGCCACTCGGAATTCTTAGGGATTCCCGAGCAAGCCCCTCGCTGCTCGAATGTGAGGTCTCCAGTGACACCCGCCGAGACGATGATCATCCCTGCGGGTCGATCAGCTCACGTCATCCCGGCCGCATCCATATGGAAAGGCTGAAGAACTACCTTCTGAAAAACTTCGAGCAGTTGTTTGTCCTGCTCATCCTGTGCGCGACCGTCCTGGTCAATTACTACATTCCCCAGAAGATGGCGTTTCTGAATTTCTATTTCCTCCCGATCATCTTGGCGGGTTATTACCTCGGCCAGCGCAAAGCGGTCCTCGGCGCCGTTCTCTGCGCACTGGTCATCTCCCTGTATGTCGTCCTGAGCCCCGAGTTGTTTCAAGCCCCCCATTCCCTGCTCGACGTCTTCTTGAATCTGATGATCTGGGGGGGCTTTCTGATTATTTCGGGATCGGTCGTAGGGCGGCTCAAGGAAAAGCTGGATGAGAAAATCTCTGCAGCGCAAATCTTGAACCGGGAGCTGGAGCAACAGAAGAAGGAACTGCGGCGTACCAACGAGGCCTTGCAGGACGACAGCGTGATCCTGGAACAGAAGGTGAGGGAGCGGACGGAAGAGTTAGAGCAGAGCAAACGGGCCGTGGAGGCGCTCAAGGCCAAGGTGGAAGAAGCCCTGTATGCGACGATGGACGCCTCGGTGGTCAAGCTGATGATCGAAGGACGGCTGCGCAATGACAAGCGGAACGTGAGCGTGCTCTTCTCGGATCTCGCCGGATTTACCACCTACTCAGAGGAGCATCCTCCCGAGACGGTGATCCAGGAATTGAACCGCTATCTGGGAGAAATGGAGCCCATTTTGCTCGCCTTCCACGGTCACATCGACAAGTACATGGGCGACGGCATCATGTGCGAGTTTGGCGCGCCGTGGGATTTTGAGACCTATCGTCTCCTGGCCGTCCTGGCCGGCTTCAAGATGCAAGAGAAGGTTGCGGCATCGAAGTACCCCTGGCAGATGCGGGTTGGGATTGCCTCAGGCTTCGCCATCACGGGGTTGACCGGATCCAAGCGCCAGAGTTACACCGCGATCGGCGACGTCGTGAACCTCGCCGCAAGGCTGGAAAAGGCCTGCCCGATGGGCCGCGTGCTCATCGACCGGCAGACCTTCGATGGGGTCCAGCAGTTCGTCGACGTGCGGAAGCTGCGCGATCTGGCCGACAAGGATGCGAGCGACCTCGACATCGAGCGCGAGCGGCGGCTGGAGTCCCTGCACACCGAACTGGCCGCCCAGCCGTCCAACCCCAAAATACTGTATGAGATCGGCCGGGTGCACCTGGAACTCGATGAGGCGCACGAAGCGTTCACCTACCTTGAGCGTGCCTTGCAGTTGGGTCCGCATGATAACGCCGTGAAGCTGGCCTACGCAGAAACCGGGATGAAGCTCAAGGCGATGGAAAAAATCAGCGTGAAGGGCAAACGCAACCGGGTTGAGGCCTATGAGGTGGTAGGGCTGAAGGACCCGTTGAAGAACCGTGAGAAGGTTCCAGAGCGAGTCTACGAGGAATACCACAAGGCGATGGATCTGATCCAGGTTTCCGACGACGTCCTGCTGCCCGTCGAAGCCATGGACGGCAGCATCGGGCATGGCAAGGTCGTGGCCCTCCTTTCCTTCGCGGTGGCCACGATGCTGGGCATTTCGGAGACAGATAAGCGGGAGCTGCTGCTGGCCAGCTTTCTCGCCGACATCGGTAAGCAGATCGTGCCGTATCATCTCCTCAACCGGAAAGGCCGCCTGGCCACAGGCGAATTTGAAACTGTCAAGAAGCATGCGCTCGAAAGCGCCAAGATTCTGAGGAGCATGGGGTATGAAAGCGAAGTCCTGACTGAGACCGTGCTGCATAGCCACGAGAATTACGACGGCTCGGGCTATCCGGACGGGCTTGCTGGCGAGAAGATTCCCACTGGCGCCCGCATCCTGGCAGTCATGGATGCCTACGACGCGCTCACGTCGTGGAGGCCATATCGAGAACCTTGGGAACGCCATGCCGCCTTCGATGAGATCCGCCGCGGGGGAGCAAAGGGTATCTATGATCCCAAGGTGGT
>JAHFEU010000025.1 GCA_023248295.1 Nitrospirota bacterium
GTGATGTTCTTGAAATTCTGAATCAGCATGCGCGGCGCGGACGTGTGCGCCGCCGAAGCAGGCGCGCCGCCGATCGTGGGCCCCGGCCCTTCCACCCGGAACTGGTAGCCGCAACCAGCCAAGGCGGCGCAGAATGCGCACATGAAACATGCAAAACGACATGACGCGGGCGTCCGACCTTTCCGCCTTGTGCTTCCTGAATTTTGCATTCCGTTCACACCACGAAGTTTACAAGTTTCTTCTCGACATAGATCACCTTGCGCGGCGTCTTCCCCTGGAGCCATTCCGACAGCTTGGCGTCCTGCCTGGCGAGCCTCACGACCTGCTCCTCGCTCGAATCAGCCGGCACCTCGATCTTGCTGCGCAGTTTCCCGTTCACCTGGATGGGAATCGTCAGCCGTTCACTCGCGACGAGCGCAGGGTCGTACTGCGGCCACGGTTGCGTCGCGACACTGGGCGCCTTGCCCAACCGCTCCCAGAGCTCTTCGGCGATGTGCGGCGCGAAGGGCGAGAGCAGCAGGACGAAGGGCTCGAGGAGCGCCCGCGGGTGCGTCTTGAGCTTGGTCAACTCGTTCGTGAACACCATCATCTGCGCGATCGCCGTGTTGAACCGCAGTTCGTCCAGGTCTTCCGTGACCTTCTTGATCGTGTGGTGCAGCAGGCGGCGCTGATCGAGCGGCGCCTCGGCCTCGATGACGGCGCGGCTCTGGCCCCCGTCTTCATCCACGATCAGCCGCCAGACCCGGTCCAGGAAGCGGGTGATGCCCTCCACGCTTCTGGTGCTCCATGGCTTCATGGCCTCGAGCGGGCCCATGAACATCTCATAGAGACGCACGGCATCCGCCCCGAACTGGTCCATCATCTCGTCAGGATTGACCACGTTCCCGCGCGACTTCGACATCTTCTGGTTGTCCTCGCCCAGCACCGTGCCCTGGTGGACGAGCTTCAGAAACGGTTCGGGCGTACTCGCCACTCCGATGTCATAGAGCACCTTGTGCCAGAAGCGCGCGTACAGCAGGTGCAGCACCGCGTGCTCGCTGCCACCGACGTAGAGATCCACCGGCATCCAATACCGTTCCTTGGCAGGATCCACGAGTCGGCGGTCGTTCTTCGGGTCGATGAAGCGCAGGTAGTACCAGCAGGAGCCGGCCCACTGCGGCATCGTATTCGTCTCGCGGCGTGCGGGCTTGCCCGTGGACGGGTCCGTCGTCGTGACCCACGCCGCGAGGTTGGCGAGCGGGCTCTCCCCTGTTCCCGATGGTTTGAACTCGTTGGTCTCGGGCAGCCTCAGGGGGAGCTGCTCCTCCGGCAGCGGGCGCGGCTCTCCGTCCACCCAGACAATCGGGAACGGCTCGCCCCAGTACCGCTGACGGGCGAACAGCCAGTCCCGCAGCTTGTAGTTGACCGCCCTGCGACCCTTGCCCTTGGCCTCGAGCCACGCGGTGATCTTCGGGATCGCTTCGGCGGGCTCCAGCCCGTTGATGGAGAATGAGCCGTCGGGGGTCGTCGAGTTCACGACCGTGCCCCGGTCGATGGCCACGAAGGCTTCTTTGTCCACATGGCCGCCCGCGATGACTTCACGGATGGGCAGTGAATACGTGCGGGCGAACTGCCAGTCTCGCTGGTCGTGCGCGGGAACCGCCATGATGGCTCCGGTGCCGTAGGTCATGAGCACGTAGTCAGCGATCCAGATGGGCAGCCGCCCGCCATTCACCGGGTTGACGGCATAGCCGCCGGTGAACACGCCTGTTTTTTCTTTCTCGAGCTCCTGACGTTGCAGATCGCTCTTGCGCGCCGTCGCGTCGCGATAGGCCTCGACGTCAGTGCGTCGCTCCCGGACCGTCACCACGTCTACCAGGAGGTGCTCCGGCGCGAGCACCATGTAGGTGGCGCCGAAGAGCGTGTCAGGACGGGTGGTGAAGATGCGGATGGCGCCGTTCACGCCGACGAGCGGGAATTCCACCTCGGCGCCCACTGAGCGTCCGATCCAATTCTTCTGCATCTCGAGCGTGCTGGCAGGCCAGTCAACCAGCTTCAGGTCCTCCAGCAGGCGATCTGCGTACGCCGTGATCTTGAGCACCCACTGGCGCATGGGCTTGCGGACGACCTCGAATCCTCCGATCTCGCTCCGCCCGTTCACGATCTCTTCGTTAGCTAGAACAGTCCCAAGCGCCGGGCACCAGTTCACCGGCACCTCGGCGACGTAGGCCAGCCCGCGCTCGAAGAGCTTCAGAAAGATCCACTGCGTCCAGCGGTAATAGCTCGGGTCGGTGGTGCTGATTTCACGCTCCCAGTCATAGGACAGCCCGGCCCGCTTCATCTGGCGCCGGAACGTGACGATATTCTCGGCCGTGGTCATCGCCGGGTGGATACCGGTTTTCACGGCGTACTGCTCCGCAGGCAAGCCGAACGCATCCCAGCCCATGGGGTGCAGGACGTTGAAGCCCCGCATGCGCTTATAGCGGGAGACAATATCGGTGGCGGTGTAGCCTTCGAGGTGGCCGACGTGGAGCCCCGAACCGGAGGGGTACGGAAACATGTCCAGACAATAGAACTTGGGACGAGCCGGATCTTCCCTGACGCGGAATGTCCCGTGCTCCTCCCAGTAGGCCTGCCACTTGGGTTCGACCGTTCGATGATCGTACGCCTTGCTCATGATCGAGTCAGCACGTCACGAAGTGAGAACATCGCGGGTCGTTCGTCCCGAGACGTTCGACTTGAAGACCTTATGACTGTCAGACTGACGGCAAGATCGAAATCTAGCATAGACCGCCCGGAGCCACAAGGTTGCCAGCAAGCGAGTTTGCTATACTGTGCGCCGGTTCCTCGCCGCTCTTCAGGATTGACCAATGGGCTTCTACGCCGATCACGTCTTTCCGCACCTCATGGACTGGACCTTGGGAACCCGCCGGTTCCAGGAGCAGCGGGAGCTGGCCCTGGCTCCCGCGCATGGACACGTCCTGGAGATCGGGTTCGGGACCGGTCTCAACCTGCCGCACTACCCCCGTGCGGTGACTTCGCTCACGGCGCTGGATCCGGCGACGCTCCTGCCCAAGAAAGTCGCCCGACGGATCTCGAGGGGATCTTTGCCGGTCGAACTGGTGCGCCTCAGCGCCGAGACGCTGCCCTTTGAAGACGGACGATTCGACTGCGCCGTGAGCACCTGGACCCTCTGCACGATCCCGGACTCAGTCGCTGCGCTCCGCGAGGTGCGACGGGTGCTGAAGCCCGGCGGGACGTTTGTGTTCCTGGAGCATGGCCGGAGCGACGACGCGTGGGTGGCGAAGTGGCAGGACTTCTTCAATCCCCTGCAACGGCACATCGCCTGCGGCTGCAACCTCAACCGGCCGATTGACGCGCTCATCAGCCAAGGCGGGTTGAAGATCGAACGATTGGATCGGTTTCTGCTCCCCGGCGTTCCCCGCATCGCCGGGGAGATGTACCGGGGGGTCGCCCGTCCGTCATGATGGGGCGTGAGGCGACGGCTCAAGGCGTGATCAAGGCATGCAGACTCTCGATGGACACATAGCGGGAGGAAGGCTGGGCGGGCAGGCGCGAGCTGGATTTGGAGCGGTGATAGAGGTGGCCGATCCCGTACTGCTGAGCGGCCGCTAGACAGGCTTCGTCGTCGTCCACATAGAGGGACCTCGAGGGCTCGAAGCCGAGCAGGCGTTGGCAGGTCGGCCAATACTCCGGGCGTATTTTTAGGTACCCGATCTCGAAGGCATTCACGATGCGGTCCACGTACCGATCAAGGCGCGTACGAGCCACCTTTATCTCTATCCCGGCGGCGTGGGCGTTGGTCAGGATATGCACCCGCTTGCCACGCGCCCGAAGATGGCGCAGGAACTCCATCGCGTCCGGATGGCACGTAATCAGGTGCTCGAATTCCTTGGTCAGGGCCACCACGTCAATCTCCAAGGTTTTGCTCCAGTAATGCAGATCCGTCCAGTTCAGCTGCCCTTCCACGGCCTGGTACAGCGTCAGTAACCGCTTCGCCGCGTCTTCGACCGCCAGGCCATGCTTGGCCGCATACCGCCTGGGCAGCTCTTCCTCGAAAAAGAAATTGTCGAAGTGCCGGTCCAGGAGGGTGCCGTCCATGTCCAGGAGCACGTCATCCACTGCCTTCCAGTCAAAACCGTGCTGGGTGCTGGGTGCTGGATACTGGGTCATAGGCGCCTATCATAACAGCAATAGAGGTCCGTTGTGTTTGCCAGAACCTTGTGATAGGGTCCATTGCCGTCGAGTTCCTTGCCAAAGTCTTTTCCCATGTCTCCCAACTCATCACTCACCACTCAGCACTCAGCACTTCCCCCGGTGATTGCAATTATCGGCCGGCCCAACGTCGGCAAGTCCACGCTGTTCAATCGCGTCCTGGGAAGCAGGACCGCCATCGTGGATGACGTGCCGGGGGTGACCAGGGACCGCAACTACGCCGACGGGACCTATCAAGGACGTGCCTTCCGATTGGTGGACACCGGCGGCCTTGACCCTTCCGCCACCGACGGCATGCTGTCCCTCATCCGCCGCCAGTCGCAGCTCGCCATTGCCGAGGCCGACATCCTGATCTTCCTCATGGACGGCCGAGCAGGCCTGACTCCCGGCGATGAGGAGATCGTCAGCCTGCTGCGTGGGGTCACCAAACCGGTTCTCTACGCGATCAACAAGGTCGACACGCCCAAATCGGAGGCGTTGCTAGGGGACTTTTATCGACTGGGCCAGGAGACGCTGTATCCCATCTCGTCCGAGCATGGCACGGGAGTGGATGAGCTCCTGGAAGCGATCCTTCCCCTGCTGCCAGCCTCCGGCGAGGGAGCGGAACCGGCAGAATCTCCTCCACGCATCGCGATCGTCGGCCGGCCCAACGTGGGCAAGTCCACGCTGCTCAACACGCTCCTCGGGCAGGACCGAATGGTGGTCTCCGAGCTTCCAGGCACCACGCGGGACTCCGTTGACACGACGGTCAGCCATCGAGGACGGCCCTATATTTTCACCGATACAGCCGGCATCCGACGGCGCGGGCGCATCGAGCGAGGGATCGAGGGCTTTAGCGTGGCTCGGGCGATGCGCGCGATGGGGCGATCCAACGTTGCTCTGTTGATTCTCGATGCGGTGGAGGGGATCACGGAGCAGGATACCAAAATCGCCGGCCTCGCTTTGAAGCAAGGACGCGCCTGTCTCTTGCTCGTGAACAAATGGGATCTCCGCCAGGGCGACGAGACGGCCCGCCAGCAATATGAACTCGAACTCCGGCGGCGCCTGCCGTTCCTGCCCTGGGCGCCGGTTCTCTTCGGCTCCGCCCTCAAACCTGATTCCATCAGCGAGGTCTTCCCGCTCGTGGACCAGGTGGTGACGGCCTTCACCAGACGCATACCGACAGGATTACTCAACAAATTCCTGCAGGAGGTCATCGCCGAGAACCCGCTGCCGGTGCGAAAAGGCAAGCCCGGCAAAGCGGTGAAATCGGTGTTCATAACCCAGGTCGCCACCAAGCCTCCCACCTTTGCGCTCTTCGTCGGCCATCCCGAAGACGTGAACCCGACCTATCTCCGGTTTCTGGAAAACCGGCTCCGCGAGCGGTACGAGTTCCTCGGCACGCCCATCCGCATCCTGGTGAGACGGAAATGAGCATTCTCCACCGGCCGACAGACCATACGGCGGCGCTTCGGCAGCACCCCTCGCTCATGTCGCGGGACAGGGCCAGCGCCACACGGCGTCGCCTTGACAGGCCATGTGAACGTCCGTACACTCCGCCCTGCTCTATGAAGAGTCGTGGACAGGGTCATGGGGGCGACACCCACAGCGCAGCGGGCAGTACAAACGATGTCGAGGCATTCGATCGGCTGTACCGCGAGCACGTGGACCGGATCTATCGGTTCGCCCAGCGGATGTGCGGTCAGGCGGACGACGCGAAAGACGTGGTCCAGGATACGTTTCTCAATGCCTATCGCGGGCTCAAAAACTTCAGAGGGGATGCACAGGTTTCGACGTGGCTCTACACGATCGCCTCGCGGGCCAGCATCCGCATGCGGCGCAAGCGAAAGGGGGAGCCCGAGCGGGAGCTCTCACTGGAAGAATTCATCCCGACCTCCGAGGGCGAGTTCCGGCTGCAGATTCCGACGGACGGATTGACCCCGCAGGAAGCGCTGGAGAACAAGGAGCTCAGCCGCGCGCTCCACCAGGCCATTCTGAAGCTGCCGAAAAAGTACCGATTGGTGCTGGTGTTGCGGGATATGGAAGGGTTGACCGCCAAGGAGGTGGGCTCCATCATGGGCCTCAACGAGCGCGCCGTGAAATCCCGCCTCCATCGGGCCCGGTTATTCGTGCGGCGGGAGCTCAGCGCACGGGGCATCGCAGGACGCCATCCCGCTGCCCAGACGACGGGCAGCAGTTGATTGCGGAGACGGAAGGTGGTTGAATGAGCACGGCTCGGCGCGCCATCGCGATGCATCACAGCCCCTTCCATCCTCATCACGGGCATTCGAAAGCCCTATGCGTGAAAGTGCTTCGCCGTCTCTCCGCCTATTTGGACGATGAACTGACCGTCGGTATCTGCAAGGAAATCCGAAAACATCTGGGCGCCTGTCCCAACTGCGAGGAATTTATCGCCTCCCTGCGGCAGGCGGTAAGCCTCTGTCGGCACATCGATCCCGCCCCTCTTTCTCCCGCCTTCAAAGTCCGACTTCGCATTCAGATTCTCAAGGCCGCCGGCCGCGGTTGATACCAGCCGAGTCCTTGGCAGCGAGCCGTTCTCTGAGAAGCAGGCACAGCGGCGTGGGCCGAAGCCCGGTGGCGCAAATCACGGCTTCCGCAGTAGAATGACGCCGGGAGGTGCTCATGCGCGGTCGATCCGAGTTCTTCTCCGCGTTCCACCGCGGCTGGCTGGCGGCTCTTGTGCTCTTTGCGATGAGCGGGCCTGTCGAAGCCGACAAGCAGGTCCCAACGCTCGCGTCTTCCGATTCGGAGCCGGAGCAGCAGGTCATCGTGAACATTCGAGCCCGGTCGTTTGAGCCATCCACAGTCACCCTCCGTGCCGGACAGAAAACGAAACTGGTCTTCCAGAACCACGATGTGGAGCTGCACGCCTTCGTGCCAGTCGGTCTCTTCGTCGGCGTGAACCTCAATATCACCGGGAACGGCGCGCCGGAATTCGGTCACGACGGGTTTAAGCGCGTGATCATCCCTTCGGAGGGCCGGGCGGAGATTCGATTCGTTCCCGAACAGACGGGTGTGTTCCCCTTTTTCTGCGACATGCCCGGACACGACATGAGAGCCACGATCGTCGTTCAATAAAAGGTGCCTCGGATGGAATGGTGGAAGGTCGGGGCGGCTAGCCACCCCGTTAATGAGTCCCGCTATGAGGAACTCCTCGGTGCCCTTCCGTTCCGCCAGGTGTTTGACCGCGACGACGCTCCGCACATCCACGGTCCCGCTCCTGCTGATGACGTCATGGCTGCTGGTGATCCCGGCCTGTGTCGTGCGCGGCGCCCCGGACAGCGCGGTAGACCGGGGGCGGCTGATCTATCTGGAGCGGTGCGCTGTTTGCCACGGACCTCAAGGCCGTGGCGACGGGCCTGAGGCGCCATTCCTCTCCCCGAGGCCGGCCAGCTTGATCTCGGCCGGCGCGTCGGTGAAGTCCGATGCCGAATTCCTGGCCGTGATTGCAAACGGCAAGCCCCGCACCGCGATGCCGGCCTGGAAAGACCGATTGAGCGAGGAGCAGCGGCGCGAGGTGCTGGCCTACATTCGGACCCTGATCCGCTTCCAACCCAACCCGCTGACGCCCCCGCCGCCCAAAGAACAGCGTTGACGCCTCGCCGTTGCGACATGGTACAGTGGCTTCTGATGATCATCGCTCGATCGCTTTCTCTCGGCGTCCTCCTGTTCAGTGTGACGTCATTGGTCAGTCTGATCCCCGCCTTCGACCGCGTCTCGGGATCGGCCCGCGCCGCCCGGCCGTTTCCTCCCAAGTCAGCGGCGGCCATCTCCGTCGCACAGCGGTACGCCGAGGCGCTGGCCTCCGGCGATCGTGTTGCGGCAGCTCAGCTCGACTTTGCCTGCCAATACCGGATGGTTTCCGCGAGCGCGAAACGCCTGACGGCGTTCCCTCCCCCTTCTGCCAGCGTGTATGCCGAGTGCTCGGAGCAGCTCGCGAGAGCCCATGAGACCGCCATCGAGCGGCGGGAGCAGGGGATGGACGGCCTGTGGCCCGGGGCGGGAACCCTGGTGTTTCTGAAAGAGGACCTGGCCCTCTATCCGGCATCGGTGTTCGTCATGGACCTCCTGGGTTTGTCTCCGCCGGCTGGCGGACTCCGAATCGAGCCGGAGAACAGTTCGCCGCTGCCGTCCGGCTCGTTCAGGCTTCGCGACGACGCGCCGACGATGGCGGCGCCCGCCACGCTCGTCCGGCTGCGGGTGACCTACAAGGACCCGTTGACCTCTCCGGCGACGTACGCCCCTGGCGCGTACAAGTGGACCAACACGGTCAAGCGTCCCCGAGCGGCGCTGAAAGCGGTCACGGTGAAATGGGTGGTCCTGTCAGGGTTGAGGAAATTGGGATTTCCCGGCGACGCGGCGGTTGTGAATCTGCCGGTCACGGCAGCCACGGACACGCATCCGGCCGTCCCGTTCGTCACCGAGACCGGCGGCTACGTGGCCCAATCCGGTGCGTGGTGGGCACCGTCCGATGCGCCGGGTGTCCTGATTGCCGCCGTAGGACGCGCGGCCCAGTTTCCCGACCTGCGTGAGCGCATGGCGATGCTCAATCGGGTGCTGATCGTAGATCCCGCCCAGCCTGAGGCCTTGACTGCGCTGACGCGCGACTTGTACCAGACGATTCTGAACGACGGGGCAGCCGCCCATAAAATGCAGGTGAACGGCGAGGTGCTGGCTGTTCGGTTCAACGAACTGTATTGGAATACCTACTCGCAGACGACGCGCATGGAGATCTCGCTTGGGATGGAGGTCGGCGGTTTCTCGAAGCCGACGCCTGCCGACTTCTTATATCGGATGATCCCCGCGTTGGAGAAGCTGGCTCAGGTGCGACCGGAAGACCTGGAGAATCGCTTTCGCCTGGGCAACGCCTATCGGTGGAACAACGACCAACTCGCTGCGATTGCCACACACCAGGCCCTGTTGCAGCAGATCCCTCCCGAGCGCGCAACGCTTCGGGCTCGGGCCTTGATTGAGCTGGCCTGGTCCAAGATCGCGAAGGTGGCCTGGAACCGCATCTTCGACGATCCCGTCATCGTGGAAGCCTATAAGGAGGCGGAGGAAGCGTTCACGCTCACCGATCGTCCCGTGGACAAGTTCGCCGCAGCCTACACGATGGCCTACGGCCTGGCCTTTGCTCCGAAGCGCGATAACCACGCCATGGTGGACCACCTGATCGAAGCGCGCCGCTGGTATCTGCAGCTCGCCGGAGCTACCCAGGAGTCGTGGCGGTATCTGCTCTCCAATGACACGCTCAAGGGTCTCATCGAAGCAGACCCCGCGTTCAAGCCGCTCCTCGCAGCCTCGTGAGTCGTGAGCAGGCGTTTCCCATCTCCCCACCCCTCACGCCTAACGCCTCACGCCTCACGGTAGTTTGGCCAGCTCCGCGAAATAGGACGCAAACGCGCGCATCCCACCGGAAGCCTGTCCCCAGTCGAAGTACTCGTTCGGCGCGTGGTAGCCGTGTTCGGGTAGGCTGAGGCCCAGGAACAAAACCGGAACGCGCCACGCCCGGTGCATGGTCGCCACGGCGCCGATGGAACCGCCTTCCCGAATAAAGGCCGGCTCCTTGCCGAACCCCGCTCGCACCGCGGAGCGGATCGCGTCCGCGTACGGTCCCCTGAACACCCCGCGGAACGGCTGCAGCATCCCTTCCCGCTCTACTTTCACGTTCGGATTCTGCTTGGCCACGAAGCGACGCAGCAACGCAAAGATCTTCTCCGGCCGCTGATCCGGCACCAGTCGCATGCTGATTTTCAACTCGCCGTGGCCGGGGACGGCCGTTTTGACGCCGGGCCCCGTGTAGCCCCCCACCAGTCCATGCACCTCAAACGTCGGTGACGCCCAGATCCGGCGAAGCACGTCAGCGGGGCTCGTCGTCCTGAGCGTCCGGAACCCGTAGGCCCGCATGAACCGATTGACCTGAAAGCCAGAGGCCAGAAAGCTCTTGATCTCGGCCCGGGTGGGCGGCACCACGTCGTCATAGAAGCCCGGAATCTTCACGCGGCCGCTGCGCGCGTCCACGCAGGCATGCGCCAGCGCGCACAGCTCGGCCAGCGGATTTCTCGCGGCCCCACCGGTGAGACCCGAATGCGCATCGCTTGCTCCGGTTTGAAGCGAGAGCCTGGCCCCCAGCAGCCCACGCAACCCATAGGGGACTGCCGGGCGGCCTTTCGCGATCCAGATCGTGTCCGAGACCACCACGGAGTCCGGCCGCGGGATCGCATGCTTCTGGCGCAGGGCTTCGGCGAAATGCGGGCTGCCGATCTCCTCCTCCAGCTCCCAGAGAAATCTGATATTGATCGGCACCCCATGCTCCACTGCATAGTGACCCGCCAGCAGGGCCGTCAGGGCGGGCCCCTTGTCGTCCGTGGCGCCTCGGCCGCGATAGACACCGTCCCGCTTCCGGAAGGCGAAGGGCGGCTGCCGCCATTCGGGCTCCTGGGCGGGCTGGACGTCCAGATGATTGTAAACCGTCACGGTCGGGTGCTTGGCGCCGGTCGTCCATCCCCCTGACACCACCGGATAGCCGCCGGTTTCCACGATCCGCGCCTCCGCCCCCAAATCTCTGAGGAACTGCACGGCCAGCAAGGCGGCGCGTCGAATATCGGGGGCGTGCGCCGGGTCCATGCTGATCGAAGGCTGTTCCACCATCTCGGCCAGCATCCGCTCGAACCGAGGCCGGGCTTGTCGAATATACGAGTCCAACCGCTTGTCATCTCCCTGCATGTTCTCTCCTTCAATGTGCGATGCGATCGCCCTGACGAACGCGGTCATGAGATGAATATCGTCTGAAGGTAGGCCAAGAGTCTGCCGGCGTCGGCAGGCTGGCAGCGATAGCCGATGTAGCCGTCCGGGCGGAGCAGATAGAGGCACTCGGATCCGGCCCCGTATTGATGGTGCAGCTCGCCCTCGGCGTCCAGCAGCAGCGGGCCATCCCAGCGGAGCGCAGCCGGCGGAGCCGCGTGCGGCACCACGAGATGAACCTCGATGAGGTCGCGATAGCGGGCCCGGACAGCGCGCTCAATCTCCTCCAGCATTCGATAGCCTGCCGGAGTTGCCCCGCGGCCGTCGAAGAGCAGCAGCACATGGCGACCGGATCGCAGCAGCTCAAACAGTCTCACGGGAATGCCGGCACCCCGGCCCGACACCGTGCCATCAGGCGCCCGATCCCCGGCGGCGGGCGCGGCGACAAACTCACGCCACTCGCTGAAGCCGGGCGGCTCCGCTGTCGCAGGGTCTCCGGTCGCCACGCCGAGGAACCCCTGGTGATACTCTCCGACAATCGGGCTCTTGCGGTAGTTGCGCACGAGCCCGGCCACGGATTGCGTGAGGCGATGCTGGACCACCTCGAGCGACGACAGGAAAATGGCGAGCTGGTTTCGGAAGGTCTGGGCCAGGGGATTGCGAAGCGTGACGACCTTGGTCGCGAGGTCAGTCCCCATCAGCGTCTCGCTGGCGATCGGATGCCGTTCGGCGTGATAGCTGTCAAGGAGGCTCGGCCTCCCGGCTCCGCTCGTCACGAGCGCAAGCTTCCACGCCAGGTTGAACGCATCCTGAATGCCCAGGTTCATCCCTTGCCCACCGACTGGACTGTGGATGTGCGCGGCATCACCGCAGAGAAAGACGCGCCCCCTGCGCAAGGACGGCACGATCCGGCGATGGATCCGGAACTTGCTCATCCAGAAGGTTTCGAGGATGCGGAGGCTGGCCATGCCGCGTTGCGCCAGCAACGCCTTGAGCTCGTCGAGGCTGACCGTTGTCTGGTCGGTCTCACTCGTCTCCTTGAGGAGGGGGAGGATCAAGTAATGTCGCCCTCGAGGCAGGGGGAGCAGCGCGACCGGGCCATCGGGCGTGAAGAAGGCATGGCCCTCATCAACCGCCGCGTCGTACTCAACCCGCCCATAGGCGAGCAGGAAGGCTTCCTCGTACCGGGTTCCCGCAAACGGCAACCCGACCGCTTTCCGGACGGCGCTATGCGCCCCGTCGCACCCGATCAACCAGCGAGCCTGGACCGTTTCCGTCGTCGCGTCGGCGAGCCGCAGGGTCGCCTCGACGCCGTCCTCCTGCTGCGCGACGCCGGCAAACTGCACCGACCGCTCGACCCCGACCCCCAAGGCTGACAGTCGCTTGGTGAGGAGGTGCTCCGTCTCGCTCTGCGGGAGCGTGAGCACATAGGAGTAGCGCGTCGGCATTCCTTCGAACGGGACGTGCGCAAGGCGCTGGCCATTGGCATACACGTTCAGTCCGTGCACCTGATGGCCGTTGGCCACAAACTCCTCGTCGATCCCCATCATGTCAAACACCTCCAAGGTGCGCGTCTGCACACCAACCGCCTTGGGGATGCCGGCGGGAGCTTCGGCTTGATCAACGATCCGACAGGAAAGGCCATAGCGCCTCAGTTCACAGGCCATCGTGAGCCCGGTCGGGCCGGCGCCCACCACGAGAACGTCGAGTCGTCGCGACATGGGTTTCATTCCAGTGGCTCTGTCGAGGGGCGTCATTATAGCCGGAGGAGGACTGCCGACGAAAGCCACCGATCAGATGACCAGAATGGTAGAATAATCGGACCGGACCGGCGGAGCTGGCGCACGAGCTGTGAGGGCGAGTCGCATGCAGCGAATAAGGGTTGTTCTTCTCGCCCTCGCGTGGCTCATGAATCCCCTCGCTGCTCCGGCCGGGGAACCGGTGACGATTGCGAAGCTCCTGGCTGACCCCCAGCCCTACCATGTCAGTGTGATTACCCTCCAGGGCACCGCACATCAAGTGCAAATCCTTCAAGACACGCCCGGGAAGAATCCACGGCTGGACTTCCAATGTTATATGGTCCACCCCCCTTACACCTTCGTGCTCGCGGATGACACAGGCTTCCTGCAGATCAGCGTGGCGGCCCGGCCCCCCTGTGTGTCCCAAATGTCGCCCGCAGAGCCGCCGGACGTGGCCGAGGGCGACAAGGTGGCCATCGAGGCGCAGATCACGGTGGAGCATCAGTACAGCGGGGGAGCGGACCGACTCACGGTCCATGCGCTGGCGAAGGGAGTCAGAAGACTCGGCAACTGACCGCTCGAGGACAGCCGCGTGAAAGTTGGAAGTTCGATTCCCCTCGCACTCCTGCTCACGTTCGCGAGCCCTTTCCTCGCCCTGAGCGACGAACCCATTGCCATCGGCGAGATCGTCGCCGATCCCGATCTCTACCATCTCAAACTGGTCACCTTCCAGGGCACGGTGCGGCAGGTGAAGGCGCTCGCCCCTTATGTCCAGACGTCAGGCACCACCTGCTACGGCGCCTATACCTTCCGGCTGGAGGATGACACGGGAGCGATCGAGATCGACGTTCTTGGGGTGTGCGGGAACCCGGTGCTCAAGGTTCCTGACGTCATCGAGGGGGACCGGGCGATCGTGCAGGTACAGATCCTGGCTCCCGGCCATTCGACACCGCACAGTGGGTCGCAGAGTTCTCCTCTCTTCGGACGAGATCCGCAGTCGCTCCAGGCCATAGCCAGCACGATCTCACGCTCGGTTCAATAACAGCCTTTCCGGTCACGTTAGCGACCACTTAACCCTAATTACAGCGACCATTGTGAGAATCGGCCAGCGGGTGACGTGGCGAACGGGGCGCCCCGGCCGCCCCCGAATTCATCACCCGAAGGGTGTGGCGGGGCTCAAAGCGAACTTCGCCGGAGGAGCGAGGCGTCCACCGAGGCTCCGCCGAGCAGGAAAGCCGGAACTGACCAAGGCATAGTGGTCATCACCCGTTGCGACCCGGAGCAACGGGTCCCCGGACCACTGCCGCGGGAATTCCGGAAGGCTTCCGGTCGGCGGAGCCCGGAAGGACCGCTCCGAGAGGTGCGGGAGCGTCGAGCCCTGGCACACCCGATTTCTACACCGGGCGGGGTGCGAGGACGGCTGGGGCAGTTCGCCGCGGCAGGACCCGCGAGGCCTCTCGCTCACGGCTCCGGATAATTCCCGGGTTAGGTCATGAGTTCGAGGTGGAGCAACAGAAGCGTCTTTACTTCTTGTGGACCTCCATCACCTTCAGCGGCACCTGTTTTTTGACCTCGCCGTTCACCAAAATGTTGAAGACAAAATCGCCCGGCTTTTCAAACGTGACGCCGCGGATGTTCAGGATGCTATTCGTCTTGAAGACCGTGCCGGGTTTGACATCCCCAACGACAACCTGACCGTTCACGACAAACGGCTTACGCCCGTCGGAGTCCATCAATTGAATCTCGATCTGGTGCACCTTGCCGACTTCAGCGATCCCGGCTTCAAACTGTACGACCAGCTTCATCTCAGGATGAATCGTCGGAAAGGATTCTGCATAGAGAGCATCGAAGATTCCCAGAAGGTTGAGTTTGCCTTCCTGAGACACGTTGGCGCCGTCTGCAATCACGGCCATCGTGACGTTCACGACATGCCCCTCACGGTTGAGGCTTCAACCACCGCCATCCCAACCAGCCCCACACCCCCAGCATCCCGACCCAGCCGGCGATGGCGACCGCATGGGCGATCGCGGTATCAGAATTCAAGACGCCCCACCGGCTGAGGATCTCGGTCCAATCGTGCTCGCCGCCTCCGACCAGCGGCAGGACCTGAGCACGGGCATCGGCCATGTAGCGCGCGATGTTCAGGAAGTTTTCAAAGAACCACACCGACGCCACGGAGTAACTGACAGGCTCGCGTTGCGCCCAGAATGCCCCCGCGGCCACGATCGGGAAGACCAACTGGCCGATGGTCCCTCCGTAGAGTCCCAGCGTTTGGCCGAAGATGCCGAAGATCGGATGCCCTGCCTCGTGAAAGACCAGGTTGGCATGGTCGAGGAAGATAAAGCCATCCTCCGCGGTTAGAAGCAGGTAGCCCAACCAGCCGAACCCTAGCGACGCGGCCACGATTTGCCAGGTCGGGACCGATTTCCACGGCTGATCGCGGATCTCGCGTAAGGACTCAAACATGTGAAGGTGCCACCTGCGGGTCCTGTCGCGGCGAACAGCCCAGCCGTGCTCGCACCCCGCCCGGTGTAGGGACCCCGCTGCGCGCGCCTGGGCGCCCGTTCGCCACGCCACCCGCTGAGCGGAACAAGGGAGCGTTAGTACACAGAGAACGGAATCGGCGCAAACGTCAGCACAAAGATCGCCAAGGCGCCCCATCCGACCCAGATCCGGGTCCGGCCTAAGGCGGTCTCCGGGTCCCGTACGGGAGGATGGCCCAGCCCCACCAGGCCGGCCATCCCCGCCCAGAGGAACCACCCCGGCCAGCCGCCCGGCATGAATCCCAGCATCATCAGGATCGGCAGCATCGCCAGGGCGACTGTCCGCTGTCGCGGCCCCCAGAGCGCATACGCCACGTGTCCCCCGTCGAGCTGGCCGATGGGAATCAGATTCAGCGAGGTCACGAACAGCCCGAACCAGGCCGCGAAGCCGACGGGATGAAGGATCACATCGTAGCCCTGGGGAAGCGGCCCGAGGACCAGCCACGAGACGAACTGCAACAAGAGCGGTTCGCCCAAGTGAAGCCCGTACACCGCCTCGGTCGTGACCACCTTGGAGAGGCTTAAGCCGATCACCAGGGCCACGACCGCAACCACAAACCCGGCGATGGGCCCGGCCACGCCGATATCGAACAGCGCCTTCCGGCTCAGGATCGGGCCGCGCATCCGGATGACGGCGCCGAACGTCCCGATGAAATGCGGCGGCCCTGGAATGAACAACGGCAAGGAGGCGGGCACGCGGTGCATCAGCGAGAACAGGTAATGGCCAAACTCATGCGTGACCAAGATCCCCAGCAAGGTGCCTGCGAACGGCAGGCCGGTGGGCAGCGCGGCCGGGTCGTTGAGGAGAAACTGTACGGGCCCCTGCCTCGGATCGCTCCGTGCCGCGTAAGCGCCGGCCCAGAGTGTCGTAAAAACCGTGAGCAGAAAGAGACCGACCGGCAACGCCAACTCCGAGAGCCGCGGAGCAGGCGCTTCCCCTTCCAGGTCGAGCGACAAGAAGCGCGGGTCCTGGACCTCGATCAGGCGATCACCGTTCCAACGGTCCTCTCGATGTTCATCCACCGCGCATGCTCCCCGAAGACTCGGCAGCGAACGGGTTATGGGACAACTCCTCGCTCACCGTGGTAGCCGGTCCGTGGCCTGGAAACAGGACGGTCCGCGCCGGCAGCGTCAGGACGCAACGCCGGACCGAGTCCAGGTGGGCCGGGTAGAGTGAAAACGGATTGGCCCGCCCGATGGAGCCCGCAAACAGGGTATCGCCGACGAAGCAGATCTCCTGACTCCCCTGTTCGACACGATAACAGATGCCGCCCGGCGTGTGGCCGGGCGTCGCCATGCACCGAACCGACAGCCCGCCCACCTGAATGACCCGCCCATCATCCGGCTGGGTGAGGACCTCTTTGGGCGGACGCCAGCCCAGCAAGGCCTTGTCGGCCTCGCCGAGGTAGACGGGGACCCTCCGATGTTGAAGCATGACATCCAGGCCCCCGGCATGATCCGCGTGGCCATGCGTCAGACAGACCGCCGTCAGCCGGAGATGTCGCCGCTCCAGGACCTCCAGCATCGCGTCCGCATTGTAAGCCGTATCAATGAAGATCGCCTCTGCGCCATCATGCAGGACGTAGCCCTTCACCGCGTACCCCCCAATATCACCAACCACGGTGTCCACGCAACTCACCGAGGACGGTGTCGGGACCGGTTCCCAGCCGTCCAGGGCAATCTGTGTCAGTGGCTCAGCCCTGAGCCGCAAGGCGGCCGCGATGGCTTGAATCTCCGCCTTCGTGGGCAACCGACCGCCGCGCTCGAGCACGGTCACATCGCCGGCAGGGAGACCGGTCGTCCGCGCAACATCCGCCACCGTCAGTCCCTGCCCCATGCGGGCCTTCTTCACGATGTCACAGAACTCGTCTTCTAAAATCATCGTCCATTCTCGCAACCAGAGCGGGCAGCAGGGATGATCCTCAGGGCGCGCGTGCACCGAGCCCATTTGGCCTATCCGCTGGTCTTTGGGCAGGTGGCCTGGCAGCCTCAGACTGCGCGCGTCATCACCCGTTGCATGAAACTGAGCAACGGGTACCCGGCACACCATCCGCCTCATTTGCTCAGGGGGGCGGGGCGGCAGGGCTGGCCTTCACTGCGCGCGTCCACCGAGCACTCCATCCGCCTAGGCCCGGAACTAATAAATCCTGAGTGCGCGGTGCGCGAGCACAACGGGCAGCCCTGCCGCCCCGCCCCTCTTTCCTGTGTGCGCGACGCGCGAGCACGTGAGGCTGCCTGGCCACCACACGCCTGCTATTGTTTGCTCGGTGCGCGAGCAGAGATCATCCCTGCTGACGCACCTCGCTCTTCCACGCTTCCACCATCGCTGGGTCCACGTCCACCAAGATTACCGAGCGAAGCGTGCGCGGCGCGAACGCCTTGATCTCCTTGACCATCAGCGCCGCCGCATCATTATGCTCCACGCCGCCGATCCCGGTCCCCATCCCCGGAATTGCGATCGAGTCGAACCCCTTCTCGTCCGCCAACGCTAATGCCGCCTTGGTCGCCAGCGCCACGTTGCGAGCCGGAATGCGCATGCTCGGCCCCGGCATCGTCGGCGCGTGGATGATCCCTTTGAACCTGGTCCTTCCGCCTGAAGTCAGGACCGCTTTCCCCACAGCAATTGGCGCTTGCTCCCGCGCTTCGTCCTCGACCTCAGCGCCCGCCGCCCGCTTGATGACTCCCGCGACGCCGCCTCCCATGTAGCCTTGGCTGTTCGCTGCATTCACAATCCCCTCCGCCTCCACCTCCAGAATGCTGCCTTGGACGATGGAGATCTCAACCGGCTTGCTAATCATTTTGCTACTTCCGGCGCATCGAAGAAAGGAAAGGAGGGTCAAGGAGCAGGTGCCAGCCAATCTTCCAGGCTGAGACCAGGGATGTGCTGAAAATCTCTTGTGTTATGAGTGACCAGGGTTGCGGAATGGACGAGCGCCATTGCAGCGATCCAGGTATCAGTCTCTCCGGTCGGTCGCCCGCGCTTGCGGAGTTCTGCTTTTAGCGTTCCGAATTGTCGTGCTGCGGCTAGGTCAAAGTTAACGATGGGAAGAATGCTGCACGGGCGGTCCAGCTTGGTGAGGTTCTCCTCAACCCGCGCCGATGCGCGGGCACCATGGTACAGTTCTGCTGCAACGAGAGAAGGAAGAGCGATTTCGGGAAGATGAGCCACCATGCGTTGGGCGACGTCGGCCTGGCCATTGAGGTAGGCCACCACGATATTGGTATCCAGCAGAATCAACCGATCCGCACCTTGCGCTCCCGATGCGCCCGTCGTTCCTGCGCGATGGTCTCAAAGATCGCCGCGAGAGAAGGGTCATTCTTCCAGGCACCGCAGAGCTCATGTAGCCAGCGTCGGCGTTCTTCCTCCGAGCCCGGAAGCGGCTCCACGGAGAGCAAGACTGAGGCCCCATCCGGCAATGAGAGCGCTCGTTCCAACTCAACAGTTTTACCGTGCACTGTCCCTTTGACGGATTCAGACATCTTGCTTACCTCATTGTGCGTCGGCCTCGCTCGTTAGCCGTGAACCTGGCGACGCGCTGCCGACCAGGGGACCGTCTTGAGCTTTCCAGTCTCGAGCTCCTTCACTCGCCGCGCAATCTCTGAACTCCAAGCGGCTTCAGCGTCCTCACCCACCTCTTTGTCCAGGCTCTCAATAAGCTGAGCCGCCAATGCCGCCCTCGCCTGGGATGGAAGCTGGAGTGCATCGGCAAGCAGCTTCTCAACCTCTGGGCTCATCTACATCTCGTTTCCCAATGGATCGCCGTAGCGAAGGATGCTGCGAAAGTACGCTCGGACCGCGCCTCTCAGCTTCCGGCGAGCGCCAATTTTTGTGGACGCAATGGCCGTCACGGGCAAACCTTCCGGCCAAACCATCCACCCGGCTCGGTCGTGCTGGTACTTGACCGGGAATTCGTAGATCACCGGCTCAACCTTTTCTGCAAGCGAATGGGCCCTCCGCATTGATTGTTGCTCCTTCAGGCGAAGATTCTAGCACACCTCTGAACTGCCTGAAACCCGCGCTCCCGCCACTCCCACCTCGCCAAGCTGATGCCGACTTTTCGTCCCTGACGGCGCTCCAGCGGGTGGCGTTGACCTGGGGCCCGGCCGCCGTTTCTTTCCTCTGCCACTAAGGAGCCCGATGCCCCTTCTCAATTGAAGGCGGAGACCAGGCCTGGAGCGAACTTCGCCGGAGGAACGCGGCCCGCCGCCTTATCTCATCATCTCCAATGGGGCCTCGGCTGGCAGGGGTGGCCGGGCTGACCCCTATTGCGCGCGTCATCACCCGTTGCAATCTGAAAAGCAACGGGTACCCGGCACTCCATCCACTTCATTTTCTCAGGGGGGCAGGCGGCTGGGCTGGCCTTCACTGCGCGCGTCCACCGAGCACTCCATCCGCCTAGGCCCGGAACTAATAAATCCTGAGTGCGCGGTGCGCGAGCACAACGGGCAGCCCTGCCGCCCCGCCCCTCTTTCCTGTGTGCGCGACGCGCGAGCAGGGGGATTAGCCTGGCCGCACTGCTCCTTCCGCCCTTCGCCAACCGAGGCGCCTTCCCCTCACCCCTCGGGCTCCAGCTTAATCTCCTCCACCTCTCCGAACCCCGACAACACGCGGAGCAACGATTCGGGTGGGCCCACGGCCAGAATCCTCAGCCGCTCCGGATACAGATGTTTCCGAGCCGCCGCCAACAGATCCTCCTTCGTGAGCTTCACCACCTTGTCGCGGAGCTGCTGCAGAAAGTCTTTGGGCAGGCCGTCGTATTCCAACCCGATCAGGCGGCTGACGATCGCAGAGGGACTGGAGAAGGAGAACACGAACGAGTTGACGAAGGCTTCCTTGGCCTCTTCCAACTCGGCGTCGGTCACCGGCTGCTCGCGGAGGCGCTCCAGGTTGCTGACCAATCGGCTGATCACCTCCTGCGTCGAACCAAGCTTGGTTTCGGCGCGCACCAGCCAGACGCCCTGTTCACGCATGCCCACCCGCAAGGCGCTTCTGACCGAATAGGCCAATCCCTCTTTGGTGCGGATGTCCTGGAAGAGCCGGCTCCTGAACGAGCTGCCACCCAGGATGTCGTTCAGCAGCGCCAGGGCCGGATAGTCCGGATCATTCTCCTTCACGGAGAGGTGCCCAACGCGGAGGTGCGTCTGCGACGTGCCCTTGCTGACAAACCGCACCACTTTCTTCTGAGCCCGGCCGTCATCGGCCCCGATCGTCTCGGGGGGCGGCAGGACGATCGGCAGGACCTCTCCCTTGGGCCAGTCGCCGAAGACCTCGCGCAGCGCGGCCAGCATCGCTGCTCGTTCGAAGTCGCCCGTCACGCCGAGAATGATCCCGTTGGGATGGACGGTGCGGGCGTGGAAGGCCGCCAGGTCGTCGCGCGCGATCCGCGAGACCGACGCCACCGAATCTTCCCGCGCGAACGGATGCGTCGGCCCGTAGAGCATCTTCTCAAACTCGCGCCCCGCGATGGACTGGGGAAAGTCCTTGCGCCGGCGGATCGCCTCGATCACCTGAAGTTTGGCCAGCTCGACACGCGCCGGATCGAAGGCCGGGGTCCTGAGGATATCGGCGAAAATTCGGAGCCCACGATGCATGTCCTTCCTGAGCACGTCGAGCATGGCAGAGCCGGACTCGGTCCCGATCCCGACCGAAATCTGCGCCGCCAGTTGCTCCAGCGCCTCGTCCACGTCGGCGGCGGCCATCCGTTTGGTCCCGCCGGTCCGCATGGTGGTGCCCGCAATACCGGCCAGCCCGACTTTGTCGGCGGGATCCAGCCACCCCCCGGTTCTGATCGTCACCGTGATCGTGACAAGCGGCAGCTCGTGATCCTCCAGCAGGTACACCACCATGCCGTTCTCGAGCACCAGACGCTCCGGCTCGGGAGGGTTGAACACCACCGGCTCGAAGCGCATCTGCCGCGGGTCGGTCTGGAGGCTCTGGGGCTGTTGGAGAGACGCAGCCTGCGTCCCGGCGGGGTCCGGAAAAACAGGAACCATGACCGCCGCCAGAAGCATGGTCGCTATGGCCGTACGCAGTGCGGCAAGGGGCCCGTTCACGGGTTCACCGCCTTCGGCGCGGCGGACGTCGGCTGGGCCGCGGGGGACGTGTTCCGCGCGGAAGCCGATCTGACGAGGGTCGCGACGGTCCGGTTGGACTTCACGAAGCACTGGGCCGCCACCCGCATAATGTCGGCCGGCGTCACGGCAGCGATCCGGTCTCGCGCCTTGAGCAGATACCGCCAGTCCTTGGCCACGGTCTGAAAATAGGCCAGTTGCGAGGCTAGCCCGCCGTTGGAGCGGAGCGACCGGACCAGTCCGGCGTCGAGAGTGTTCATCACCTTCTCCAGCTCTTTTGCCGTGACCGGTTCGGTCTTCAGCCGATCAAGCTCGGCGTAGATCGCCGCTTCCAGCTCTGCGGTGGTGTGGGGTGCGAGCGGCACCGCGCTGATCGTGAACAAGTTGGAACCACGGACACCGGGGGAGTTGGGATCCGTCCCGACCGAGGTGGCCAGCCGTTTCTCCCGGACCAACCGATGGTACAGGCGCGACGTGACGCCCTCGGACAGCACCGAGTCGATGACGTCGAACACGAAGTCGTCGGGATGGCCCAGCGCCGGCTTGTGGTAGCCGATCAACACACTCGGTTCGGCGTCGAACTCCACTTCCACGCGCCGCTCCCCTCGCTGCGGGGGCTCGACGGTCACGACAGGGGGTGGGGGCGTGGTCCCGGCGATCTTGCCGAAGGTGGCCTCGATCAAGGCGATGACCTCGGGTGGCTTGATATCCCCCACGATGGCCACCACCGCATTGCCCGGACCGTAGTAGGTCCGGAAGAACCGATCGGTGGCGGGTGGGGTGAGGGCCAGAATGTCCGAAGCCCAGCCGATGGTGGGGAAGCCGTAGGGGTGGGCCTGGAAAGCGGCTGCCGTGAATGCCTCATGCAGGAGGCCGTTCGGGCTGTCCTCGGTCCGGAGCCGCCGCTCTTCCATCACCACGGCGCGCTCCTTGTAGAACTCGCGTAGCACCGGGTTCGCCATCCGGTCGGCTTCGACCACCGCCCAGAGAGGCAGGCGGTTCGCGGGCAAGCTGACGGTGTAGCGCGTGACATCCTTGCCCGTGCTGGCGTTCAGGCCGACCGCCCCATGGCGCTGGTAGAGCTGCGCCATTTCGTTGCCGATCACCCACTCGTCGGCGCGCTTCTGCGCGTCCTTGAATGCCTGCTGAAGCTGCTGGAGCGCAGGGGAATCGGGGCTTGAAGCGTCCTGGCCGGAGGCGCGCAGTTGTTCGCGATGAGTCTCGATGTTCGCGTTGAGGCGGTCCAACTCCTCCAGAAGCGGCCGTTCGCGCTCGTAGTCCTTCGTGCCGAGCGTCCTCGTTCCCTTGAACGCCATGTGCTCGTACAGGTGCGCGACGCCCGTTATCCCGGTGTGTTCATCCATCCCGCCGACGCCAAACGTGAGATTGATGGAGACCACCGGGCTCTGGTGCCGCTCGACCAGGAGGACCGACAGCCCGTTC
>JAHFEU010000131.1 GCA_023248295.1 Nitrospirota bacterium
GGGCAGACTCAGGAGGCGCTCGGTCCGCGGACGAGGAGGAACCCCCATGATTCCCTGATGCGGCTTTTCCACGCCCAACGCTAGCGCCGGAACCATGTCCGTGCCGAGATCGACGGCCAAAATCTGGGGAATCGTCAAGGCAAGCGGGATTGAGAAAAGCCCGAACCCAAGATACGGGACGACTTCCGGGACGTTGCTCGCCAGAACATAGGTGACGAACTTGCGGATGTTGGCATAGACCGTGCGGCCTTCTTCAATGGCGTTCACGATGGTGGCGAAGTTATCATCCAACAAGATCATGTCGGCTGTTTCCTTCGCCACATCCGTCCCGGCCAGTCCCATGGCGATCCCAATGTCGGCTTTCTGGAGTGCGGGAGCATCGTTGACCCCGTCCCCCGTCACGGCCACAATCTCGCCCATGCCCATCAACACCGAGACAAGGCGCATCTTGTGCTGCGGTGCCATTCGGGCAAAGACCGAAACGAGGTTATAGGAAACAGCGCCTGCAGCTTCAGCGCCCGCGGCTTCTGAAGCTGTGAGGTCTCGGCCGAACAGCGTTCTATTCGCCGCGAGGTCTCGGCGGAGCGGCGTTCTCAATAGTCGCTTCAGTTCCTCATCGCTGAGCGTGTCGAGTTGAGTTCCTTCGACCACGGTGGCCTCGTGCTCGGCCTCGTGATCCGATTTGGGGGGCACGAGCCCGATTGTGCGCGCTACCGCGAGGGCCGTAAGAGGGTGATCGCCGGTGATCATGATGACCCGGACACCGGCCTGCCGGCAGCGCGCGATCGCCTCCGGGACTTCGTGGTGGGGCGGGTCCAGCATGGCCACGAGACCCAAGAAGGTGAGATCGTTTTCCACTGTCTCGGGGGAGAGGTGCTGCGCGACACCGGCTTCAATGGTCCGCGTCGCCACTGCCAGCACTCGGTAGGCTTGGTGCGCGAACGAACGGCTCCGAGCCAGAATCGTTTCGTGCTCCTCAGGAGTCATGGGAACTGCGTTCCCGTGAATCTGGGTCCAACGGCAGAGCGGGAGCATGAGCTCTGGAGCCCCCTTGACAAAGGCCACCAATTTCCCCTCGACCCAATGGATCGTGGTCATGCGTTTGCGATCCGCGTCGAAGGGCAGCTCACCCATTCTCGGAAAGCGAGCTGAGGAAACGTCGTGACCGTTCCCGTACTGTTGGGCGAACTCGACGAGCGCCACTTCCGTCGGATCTCCCGTCACAGTCACTCGAGTTCCTCCCCGCCGCACTCGCTTGGCGTTGTTGCAGAGGGCAATGCCGCGGAACAGCGGCCTCCAGTGCTGGAGATCAAGCGCATTCGGCCCCTCGATGCGTCCGTGCAATCGGTCCTCCCGGACTTCCACCTCGTCACCGTCCACGTATAGGCGCTCGACCCGCATCCGGTTCTGGGTCAGCGTGCCGGTCTTGTCGGTGCAGATCACGGTGGTGCAGCCCAACGTCTCGACAGAGGTCAATTGCTTGATGAGCGCCTTGTGTCTGGCCATCCGTTGGCTGCCCATCGCAAGCGACAGGGTCACGGTCGGGAGGAGCCCCTCAGGCACATTGGCCACGATGATCCCGATCCCGAAGATAGCGCTGATCCAAATCCCTACCCCCATGGAGATCCCGATAAAGAAGAAGATGAGGCCCATAGCTAACGACAGTAGTGCGACGACGTGCGTGACTTTGACGATCTCCCGCTGGAGAGGACTGGGACCAGGCTGGACCGTGGAGGCGAGATGTGCGATCTTCCCGAACTCAGTCCGCATGCCGGTTGCGTGCACGGCCGCGCGGCCGTGTCCGGAAACCACAGTCGTGCCGGCAAAGACAAGGTTGGCGGCGTCGAGCGAGTGCTCTTCAGTGACTGGCTCGGCCGTTCGATACTTGGGCGTTGCTTCGCCCGTCAACGAAGAATTGTCGACACGCATCTGGATGCACTCAATCAGCCGCGCGTCGGCCGGCACCTGTTCTCCTTCTTCTAAGAGGAGCACATCGCCTGGAACCAGATCCTGGCGCGGGACTTGCTGTGTCTGTCCCGAGCGGAGCACCCACGCTGTGGTCGGGAGGAGGCGGTGTAGGGCCTGCACGGCCCGCTCCGCCTTATATTCCTGGACGAAGCTGAAGAGGGCATTGATCACGATCACACCTAGGATCGCCCAGCCCAACGTGGCCATCCCTTCTCCTGGCTTGAGGGCCTCGGCCAGGAAGGAGAGTCCGGCCGCGATCCAGAGGAGGAGCGCCAAGAAGTGCGTGAACTGCTGGAGAAATCGGCGGTAGAGAGGAGTGCCCTTCGCCTCCTGAAGGCTGTTTGGCCCATGCTGGAGGAGTCGCTGGCGCGCTTCCTCGTGGGAGAGCCCGACGGGTGAAGTGCCGAGCTCCTTGAAGACCTCGCTGGCCAGGAGACGAAAGACGTCCCTGCCGGTTGGTTCATGCATGCCATCCTCGAACGACCAGGACGGAACAGGGAGCGTACTTCAGCAGCGTCTCTGATACGCTTCCCAATTGGGAGCGCTCCGTGCCCGTCAATCCTCTCGAGCCGACCACGAGCAGGTCGGACCGGTTGGTCTCTAGATGCTGGAGAATCGTCTGACTCGGGTGGCCTGTCAGTACCGCGGTGCTAACCGCGCAGCCCTCCTTCACGAACATCTCGCGGAACTCAGTCACGATCTGACTGGCTTTTTCCTGCATCGGTTGGGTCAGTTGATCAAGCTGAGTTTTGGAGAGAACTCGGGCTGCCAGTTCGGTCACGATCAGCTCCGCCACGGAGAGAACGGTTAAATGGGCCGACTCTGGCAGGAGCCGGTCCCGCAGAAACTCGGCGGCAGCTCTTGAGTGTTTGGAACCATCGACGGCCAGGAGCACGTCCCGCAGCTCACGAAGCGGTCGCTTTACCACAAGGATGGGGTGCGAGGCGAGCGACATCACCTTTCGTGACACGCTGCCCAACAAAAACCCGCGCACGTCACTGAGGCCACGAGACCCAACGATCAACAGATCCGCCCTGTGACGATCGGCATGCTTCACAATGGTCTGGGCCACAGGCCCATGGGCGAGGACCGTGCGAACCTTGGTGCGGGGACTGGTGACGGCTTGGCTCAAGGCCGTGGCGGCGGCTTGAGCCAGATACCGGAGCGACTCCGCGCCCGCCTTGTCCATCGCGGCCAGGGCTCGTTTCCAGTTGGCCGGGTTCTTTCCGCCGGAGGCTTTGATCGCGGGCGTATCAACGACGTGGAGGAGGTAGACGGTGTCCGGCGGGTGGCAACCCAGCGCGCTCAGAGCCTCAACCCCCCAGTGGGAAAATTCCGAACCATCAACCGCGCAGGTAATTTTCACGAGTGGGCCATCCTCTAAGACGCGGCTGTGCTGCTTCCAGACTTCACTGAGCTCAGCGCGGTCTCCAGCAGAGTGAGAATCGGACATTCCTCAATCCGAGGTGGAATCTGCATCTCATGTGCCCACAGACTCTCTCGGCAGACACGCCAGCACCGGCACTTACAGCCAGTAGTTGGCGAGCGCTTTCGCGTACCCATAGAGCAGATCCCGCCGCGCCACGATGCCGACGAGCGTCTTCCCCCTGACCACAGGGACGCGGATCAACGAGTCGCGCTTGAACAGCGCCATCAGGTCGGTGAACGGTAGGTCTTCCGTGACGGTCACCACGGTACGGGCCATGATGTCTTCAGCCTTCACCTCTCGCAGATCCTTGCCGTCGTCCAGCGCGTTAAGCAGATCGAACTCGCTGACCAGCCCAAGGAGGGTCTGATAGACGTCAACAACGGGGACGCTCCCGAAGTTCTGTTTCGTCAGGATTTCCGCGACGGTCAACCCTGATGTCTCCGGACGCACGGTCATCACAGCGTTCTGCATGAGCTGGCGCACGGTCAAGGTCTTGGGATCTTCGGCTATGACCTTGTACTCTGTCTGTCTCATACGTCCTCCTTCCCGGCTCTGTCCATTGGCTGGCCCTGCGAGCGGTTCTCAGGGACGCGGAGCCGACGCGAGCGACCGGAACCAGCCCGAGGGCTGGGCATTGTTTTGCGATGCCCGCATGTGGAACCCAGGTCGATGGGAGGTTGAATGATACAAGGAATATGCCAGCCTGACGACCGATCTCTGGGAGGGGCTTCGAGCGATCAAATTCACCTTTACAACCGGATAGGGCGGTCCTTTCTCCGGCTGTTCTGGCTGACCTGTAGAATTTTGGCTCTCGGGACGCCGGTGCTCTGTGGCAATTCTCCTCACATGCGCTCAGGCGGAAATGCTTCTCATCGGCGAAGGGGCTACAAGGCATCGGATTTCCTGGTCGCTCGAAAAGGGCCTCCCTTGATCGGAATTGGCCGTTCCTTTGCTTATCGACCAGTCGGCTCCGCGTGCAGTGGGTGCCGCATGACCTCCGGCCTCGCGGTCCAGGAGCCTCCCGCGGTCCCTTGTTCAGGACCGCCGGGTTGAGATCGTGGACCGGAGTCTCGCAGCAGGGTTGGGCCGGAGGCGCGTCCATCAAGAGGAGACAGGGACACAGCCGTGGCAACGACCGAGCAGAAGCGTGACTACTACGAAGTCCTCGGCGTGGACCGGTCCGCCACGCGTGATCAGCTCAAGCAGGCGTATCGTCAACTCGCGCTCCGGTATCATCCGGACCGGAACAAGGCTCCCGACGCCACCGCCAAATTCCGCGAGATTGCCGAAGCCTATGCCGTGCTCTCGGACGACGCCAAGCGTCGGGAGTATGACGCGACCGGCCATGTCGGCGTCAGCGAGCGCTGGACGACTGACGACCTCATGCGGGATTTTCAGTTCGGCGATTTCTTCGGTGGCCGCTTCGGCGATCTCTTCGGCATTTTCGGCGATGTGCTCGGACAGCGGACTCGTCCGGGCCAGGGGGCGGTCAGGGGGGTGGACCTTCGCTACGATCTCGACCTCACGCTCGAAGAGGCGGCGAAGGGAGGCGACCGCTTCATTCAGATCACCAGGTCCGAGAAGTGCCGGGACTGCAAAGGCAGCGGGGCGAAACCGGGCACCAAGCCGACTCAATGCGGAGACTGCGGCGGGACCGGGCAGAAGCAGCAGGTGCGGAGTGGCAAGGGCATGCGGGTGGTGACCTTCACGACCTGTGCGCGCTGCGGAGGGCGGGGCTTGTGGATCGAATCTCCATGTCAAGCATGCCAGGGGAATGGCTTTGAATTCATGCCGCACAGCCTGAAGGTGCAGATTCCGCCGGGGGTGGATGATGGGATGGTGATTCGGTTGGCCGGACAAGGCGAGCCGAACGCCAACGGCGGCCCGCCGGGCGACCTGTTGATTCGGACCCATCTTCGACCGCATCCGTCCTTTCAACGGCAGGGGGACGACCTCTATACGCTCGTCTCGTTGAATTTTTCCGCTGTCGCGCTCGGGACCAAAGTGTCCGTTCCGTGTTTGGGTGGAGAGGTCGTCAAGGTCACGGTTCCTGCCGGAACACAGAGCGGGACCCTGCTTCGACTCAGCGGGAAGGGCATGCCGCGGCTTCGTGGAAAGGCCAGAGGCAACCTGTTCGTCATTGTGGAAATCCGGACACCGACAGACCTCACCTCTCGGCAGCGGGAGCTGCTGGAGGAGTTCGCCAAGCTTGAGGCTAAACGGACCAAGGCTAATTCACACACCTGAAGACCAGGAGTAGCGATGTTGGACAAAGAGCATATCATCAAAGCTGTTCGTGCGGCATTTGAGCGCGAGCCCCGCATCAACCTCCATCGCTATCCGGTCCACATCGATTTCGGCGACGGGGTCCTGACGCTGGAAGGCGAGGTGGAGGATATCGCGGCCAAGAAGCTCGGCCTGGAGCTAGCGATCGCGGTCCCCGGCGTCAGCGGTATCGTGGATCGGCTGCATGTCGTCCCTGCCACACGCATGGGTGATGGGGCCATCCTCGACGCCGTGCGGGACGCATTGCTCCAGGAGCCGGCCCTGCAGAACTGCACGATCCGGGTGAAACGCAAGGGGAAGGAGGAGACCGTCAGAGAATCCCCCGTCGACCCCCAGGGTGTCATCGAAGTGTCGGTCACTGATGGAGTGGTCCTGCTGGACAACCACGTGACCAACCTTGTTCAGAAACGGCTGGCGGGGGTGCTGGCCTGGTGGGTCCCTGGTAGCCGCGATGTCATCAACGGCATGGAAGTTGCGCCGCCGGAGGAAGACTCTGATGACCAAGTCACAAAAGCGGTACGCCTGGCGCTGAAAAGGGATCCGTTTGTCAACGTGGATCGCATCCGCGTGAGCACCCGCAACTCCGTAGTTACTCTTGAGGGAAACGCGCCCACGGACACGCAGAAGGAGATGGCGGAATTCGACGCCTGGTATGTGTTCGGCGTGGATAATGTCATCAACAAGCTGGAGGTGCGGTGATGGCCGGCGTCGGCCATGAGGCGCCTGCATCAGGATCGAAATGATGCAAGCTGCTCATTGAGTCGGCACAGGGGACGACGTAAACTTTCATTGGGCGGAGGCGCTGGCAAGAGGAACACCATAGCAAGAGAGGGTCGAGCGCAGAGGTGGTGTGCAGGCCCGGTCGCCCGGGAAGCCTAAAGCCTCTCCAAGATCCCCACCGTGTGGATGGCAACTCTGGAACCGGCACCTCCGCTCTGCTTGTTTGGCGGGCGTCTTGCAACGCACACTCACAAGGAGAGACAGAATGGCGACGGAACAGCCTTCCGCCTTCGACCGTTTGGTCGTGGGGCAGTTCATGGAGAGGAAGGTCCAATACGCTCATCCCCAGACGAAGGCGGATGTGGTGGCCTCATTGATGATCGAAGGGTTCGGGTCCGTTCCAATCGTGGGCGAGGACCTCCGCCTGATCGGCATCGTGAGCGAGTTCGACCTCCTGGCATCGCTTGAGCGGGGACAACGGTGGAGCGGGCTGACGGCGCGTGACATCATGTCCCTCAACCCGTACTCGGTGAGGGAGGAAACAGATGTTGGCACGTTGATTCATGTCTTCCTTGCCAGTCA
>JAHFEU010000026.1 GCA_023248295.1 Nitrospirota bacterium
ACGACCAGCGGGCGGTTCTGCTGGCCGAAGACGGCGGTCTCTCCGTTTCCGGAGGCCAGCAGCACCGCGCCATCGGTTTGGAAATAGAGCCGATCCAGGCCCTGCAGGGTCCAGCCGGCACCAAAGGCACTCGCCCGTTCATTACGCAGCAGGAGCAGCCCATGCAACCCGCCCCCCATGCTGGATTGCGAGTAGTTCGAGAACAGCATCAGGTCAAAGGGATACCGGCCGGTCGGCAGCGCGGCCGCATCAAATGGAACGCCCAAGCGGGAGACGGAGGCCTGCGGGAACGGCGGCAGTCCAGCCCCGCTCCAGTAGAGCTCCGTCCCTTGCTGCACGCCCCCCACACTGAGCCGCACGGAAAAGGTCTCCGGTCGGGCGATGCCCGCACCCACGGTGGCATCCACCGGGAGGATCGGCCGCATGTCGGCACTGGTCGAGCGGTAGCGGAGGGTGACTTCACGGGCCGTCCCCAGCGAGCGGATGCCCGGAATTACCTGATCCAGCGCGAGAGCGCCTTCCTGCAATTCTGCCTGCGACCCAGTCTGGCAGGCGATGCAGGGGCCGCTGGTGAGCGGGTTCTGCGCCATCGTGGAGACGCCCGGCGGCGCCAACACGAAGTGCCAAGCGGTTTTGCGCACGCCCCCGCTCACGGTGATCACGCTCTGCCCATCGGTGCTCACTTGCATCTTCCCAACATCATAGAGGAGGCCCGTATCGGGCGAGAGCGACCAGAGGTCCAACGCCGCCCCCGACGGCATATTGTCGACATTGGGAAACACAATCGGCGCGGGTGGGTCCATGATGACTCCGGCCGGTTGAATGGCAATGGAGAAGCCCGGACGCAGTTCGGCCGGGCGAGATTCCGGTCGGCCATACTCGGGCACGACACTGATCGACAGCGCCCCGCTGAACAGCGTCCCGTCCGCATTCTTGGCCGTGCCGGGCGCAATCGTGACGGTGACGCCGGGGATGGTTGGATTGCTGAGAATCGTGGTCGCGTTCGGAGTCACCGTCACCGTGTGGACCTTATCCACGGCCGGCAGAGTAAACGCCGAGGGCAACTGCGTGATGACATTCGCCGTAAGGTCCACCGGGGTGACGAGCAGGGCATGATCCCCTTCGCTGAAACCGTCCAAGATCAATTGCTGACGGCCGACGCGATCGGGCGGAAGGCCCGTGAGGGTAAAGTGCCCATCGGCATCCGTCCGCGTGCTGAACGTCGTGCCCTTGAGGGTCACGATGATATTGGAGATGGGAGGCCCCAACGGTTCTCGGACCTGTCCCGAGACCCCAGTCACTCCGCCTGGTGAGGCGCCGGTGACCGTGACCGTGATTGTCTCGGAGGACGAGGCCGCGCCATCGCTGGCCACAAAGGTGAAGGAGAAGCCGCCGACCTGGGTCGCATCGGGCGTGAAGGCGAACGCCCCGGTCTGCGCATTGAACGAGGCATGCGCAGGCAAAGGCACTGGCGTGACCGCAAACGTGACCAGGTCATCCTCCGGATCGGTGGCAACGACCGTGAAGGCCAGCGTGCGGCCAAGCGCGACCGTCTGATGCCCGATCGACGTCAGCGTCGGCGCCTGGTTGCCCAGGCTGACGGTGAAGGCCTGCGCCGCCGGAGAGGGATCCACGTTGCCGGCCTGATCGCGGGCCTTGACCTCGAAGAGGTGGGGACCGGCGGTCAGGTTCGGGAATGTGGCGCTCGTCGCAGGGCCGAAGGCCGTGAACATCCCGTCGTCAAGCCGCCAGGCGAACTCGAGATTCCCTGATGCCGTGACGTGATCGGTCCCCGTAAACGTAAAAGTCGCGGTCGTACTCGTCTGCGTCCCGCTCGGGCCACCCGTGATCAGTGTGTCCGGAGACACGTCATCGTGCGTGACGGTCGCCTCGGTGGCTGCGCTGGTGAGCCCGTCGCCCCGCGCGCCGGTGGCGAACACTCTCAGTGTCTGCTTGACATTGGGGGTGACCGACACGTCGAGGGCGAAGACTCCGGTGCCATCCGCCAGGGCGGTGACAGGGCTGGCGCCCCCGAGCACGGTGATGAGGGCGTTGGGCTCCGCTGTGCCGCGGATGGTGAGGGTGCGGAGCTGGGTAAAAGCCGGGAGTGCAGGATCCAGCACCGGGGGCGCCGGGGCCTGGAAGCGGAGCACTCGACCGTGCCGCGACTCGGCTGAATAGAGATTACCTTCCTGATCGAAGGCGAGACCGGTGGGAGCGCCAAGGCCGGAGGCAAAGGCCTTGAGCGTCTTCAGCGTCCCATCGTCCTTGAACGTCGCCTTCAGGATCACCCCTTTCTGCGGCTTCCCGGGCTCCTCCTCTTCATCCTCCTCGTCGTCGGCTTGACGGGTCTCCGCAGCGTCATCCTTTTCATCGTGCTCACGCCGGTCCGGCGCTTCGCTCTCCTCGAACTTCTTGGCTGTGAAGAAGAGGGCTCCGAGCACATCGAACTTCAGATCTACCGGAGCGTTGAAGCTGGCCGTGATGACGGGTAAAACCTTGCCATCGGGCAGGTGGATTTTGAAGATCGTGCCTTTTCGTTTCTCGTCGTCGGCTGTTCGGCGGTTGGCCCCGGTAAACAGGCTCCCCGCCGCATCGAAGGTCAGCCCGGCCAGCTCCTTGAACCGATCGGCTACCACGGTCAGGGAATGATCCCGGGCCACCTTGAGCAGGACATCATCCTTGGGTTTGGGATCTTTCTCATGCTCCTTCGAACTTCGTAACCCTTCCGCCGAGACAAAGATATTGCCCTGCTCATCAAGGGTGAGCCACTGGGGGTCTTTGAGGTTTCCCACAACTGGCTCCGGCACCGCGGAGAAGACCCCGTTGAGCTTGGCGAACCGCACCACGCGCCCCTTGTCGGACTCCGCAACCAACAGGTCCCCCTCTCTTGGCTCCGCTCCGACGCCGATCGGCTCGTCCAATCCCGAAAAGAGGATCTCGCTGCTAAAGGCCGGCTCCCCGGCGGCCGTGAAGCCGGGTGTCAGCCGATGCAACACGCCGGTCTTGCGGTCGGTCAGCACGAGGAATCCTTGCGGGTGCACAACGAGCCCCGTCGGCTTCTCAAAACCCGTCGCGATGACGTCAAATTGGGCCAGCGCGGTGATGCGCGTGGACTCGCCGGAAGTCGTCGGTGCTCCTACCACGCAGGCGGTGATCAGCGCAACTCGACCAAAGCTGGCGAGGATGAATCGGCGGTGGTGTTGGGCAAGCATCCCGTGTCTTACACTCCTGATCGTCTCGTTTCACTGGCCCGATGATCGCTGCGCACAGGCCGGCAATATCCAGAGTGACAAGGTCCACTTTCCCTCGGCAGCAGCGGCGGGCCTACTGAGGCGTGGATGGTCAATGTGCGGTGGCAGTTCTTAGAAGGGCCGGGGAGACTGGACGAACTGTTCGGGGCTGAAAAGAGCGGGGCCTTCCATGAAGCCCAGACCGGTGATGTGACGGCGAGTGTAAGTGCCGCTGCGGCGACCGCCTTCTGTGAGCACCCGATCAGCCTATGGGGAGCATGGGCCGCTCGCAGACAATGGAGGCGCGCACGTTAAGCGCCTGTTGCTGATTAGTCAACCCCTACGAAAGTATGGGGGTCCGGCGGGTCTCCCAGAAGGCGCTGGCGGCCATTGATTGGGATTTCGCGAGAAGGGCTAGGCTTCCCTTAACTGATTGCAAGCACAAGCTATTTGACGTTTGGCCATTGCATTCAGTCATTGCCGATGAGAGACTCGGGATCCGATCGCGTGGAGCCTTTTTGTGGTATCATCAGGCGGTCCGTTCAGCTTATCGCCGTCGACGTGGCTACGCTTGCGCAGACGCCTTCTGCGGCTGGAGGTTCATGAGATGAGGTCGAGAAAGCACTATAAGGTGATCTTTGAACCTCAGGAGGAAGGCGGCTATACCGTGACGGTTCCTGCCCTTCCCGGCTGCATTTCTGAGGCAGACAGCTACGAGCAGGCGCTCGCGAATATCCGGGAAGCCATTGCCCTGTACCTTGAGAGCCTGCAGGCGGACGGGCTCCCGGTTCCGGACGACCACCATCTCCTCCTTGAAGTTGAGGTCTCGCTTGACTCGCCTGCCGGCGCTGAAAAGCCGTGACCTCATCAGGGCTCTCAAAGGGGCAGGATTCGAGGAAGACAGGCAGAAGGGGAGCCACAAGATTTTCAAGAAAGGCCATCTCCGAATCACTGTCCCGATTCATGCCGGTGACCTCAAGAGAGGAACTGTTCACAGTATTCTCGAACAGGCAGGGTTCACGGTAGAAGAATTCTTGGAGCTCCTCAGATGATCCATGCGGTCAGGGATTTCTTGCACCCTCCTTCGTTGGGACGTGGGTCAATCTAACGCACGCCTTCTTTCTCGTTCGTCCCCGGACCATTCATTCCCTCCGTTCCGGCACCGGCAGGCCTTCCAGCGCCATGATGCGGAGCGCGTTCGTGGTCGGGCATGAGCCACAGGAGGAGCCGGTGCATCCGACGACGCTTCGGCCTGCTATGATACCGGGCCACAGTCAGGATGAGCAGGACGAACGACGCCAGCGCGGAGTTCCCCACGTGGTATCACCCCGCGGGCTGGCGCTCGAGATCACGGCCCTTGAAGGGTGCGAGGGGTTCTCCTGATGGATCGCATGAGGCTCCGCGGGCACCCGCATCTCCATCAGATCAATATCTCGAACGGCGGGGTCCCGAAGCTGCCGGTGCCGGAGGCCCGCATCACGGTGCATGGCGTGGTTGGGGATCGGCAGCGCAGTCCCAAGATCCACGGAGGGCCGGACCGGGCGGTCTGCCTGTTCTCGCTGGAGGTGATCGAGGCGCTTCGCGCCGAGGGACATCCGATCGAGCCGGGTTCCAGCGGGGAGAACCTGACGCTGGCGGGGCTCGATTGGGCTCAACTCAAGCCGGGTGACCGGTTGGGCATCGGGGAGACTGTCCGGCTGGAGATGGTCAGCTACACCGCGCCGTGCCAGAACAACGCAGCCTGGTTCAAAGATGGGAACTACACGCGCATTTCCCACAAGCGGCACCCTGGTTGGAGCCGGCTCTACGCACGCGTGCTCACCGAGGGAGTGGTGCGGCCGGGAGACGCGGTCACGTTCGAGAAGGCGTGAAGCGTGCAGCACGTGAAGCGGGCCTCGTGAAGCGTGAAGCGTATCTGGGGGAACGTATCTCGTCCCTCGTGAAGCGTATCTCGTCAGATCCTTCACGAGATACGAGATACGAGATACGAGATACGAGGTGCGGACGACGCGAATGGTGCGAATACTCGAACCGGAACTCATGAATGATCCCGAGCAGGCCCTGGCCTATGCCAAGGCTGACTTCGAGGAGGAGAACCAGGGCTTCGTCAACCGGTTCCGTGCCTACTATCCGGACCTGACGGAGGGCCACGTGCTGGACCTCGGCTGCGGTCCGGCCGATATCCCGATCCGGTTTGTCCGTGCACTGCCCGGGTGCCGGGTGACCGGCGTGGACGGCTCGCCGGCCATGATCCGGCTGGCCGAGGAGGCGGTGCGGGCGGCCGGGCTCACCGACCGGATCTCGCTGCGCTGCGAGCGCGTGCAGACCTTCACCCTCCCGGAGCCGGCTGATGCCGCCATGTCCAATAGCCTCCTGCACCACGTGGCGAACCCCCTCCAGTTCTGGTTCACGCTCAAGAAGCTGGTCAGGCCCGGCTCGTTTGTCCTGGTGATGGACCTTCTGCGTCCCGAGTCGCCGGAGGCGGCGCAGGCCATCGTGGACCAGTATGCGGCAGGTGAGACGGCGATTCTCCAGCGAGACTTCTATAACTCGTTGTTGGCAGCTTTTACGGAGGACGAAGTCGCAGCGCAGTTGGCAGAGCTGAACCTCAGCCGTCTCCTGATCGACGTCCCTGACGACCGCCATTGGGTGGTGGGGGGACGACTGTATTGAAAGAATAGGCTCTTCCGGAACTCGTGTGGGTTATCCCAGTCCGTCAAGGCGAGGCATTCCGCTCCGTGCAGGCTCGCTGCGCTGCTGTAACCGGCGGCCTCCCGGCTGTGGCTCCCCCCATCCCCCACAAGGTGGGGGTTCTCCGATCCGTCGCTGCCTGATTCGACAGGCACGGACGGTCGGGCCTCGCTCGGGCAGCATCACCCGTTGCATCCAGGGGAGCAACGGGTCCCCGAAACATCAGCGGGGCTTGCCTGCAAGGTCGCGTCTTCCTCGCCCTGACGGCCTCGTGTGTGCGTCCCGACCGAGAAGAGCCAAGTAATAATGAACGATGGATGCGGAATTATGAAAGATGTGTGCGCAGCCTTGCTCGCGTTCGTCGCTATCATGGCAGTCATGGCCTGGATAGTGCCCGCTGATGCGCAGCTCGAGCGGTTGCGGAAGCTGCAGAAGGAACCCGAGGCCATCAAGAGCGATGATGCGCCAATGGTGACGATTGCGGCGGGAGAGTTCGCCATGGGCGTGGACGGTACGATCGGGCTCGATGACGAGCGCCCCCGTCACATGGTCTGGCTGGACGCGAACCTCATGGATCTCTACGAGGTGACCACCAGCCGGTACGCGAGGTTTCTGGCGGCGACTGGCCGCACGCCGCCTTGGCTATGGGACATGGTCAACCTCGCCGTTCACGGCGATCGGCCGGTGATCGGGGTGGACTGGCATGACGCCGATGCGTACTGCCGCTGGGCCGGGAAGCGTCTGCCGACCGAGGCCGAGTGGGAGAAGGCGGCGCGGGGCACCGACGAACGGCGGTTTCCGTGGGGCAATCAGGCGCCTACCGCCGAATTGGCGAACTTCGCCGTGGGAGCGCGGTTCAGTTATAGCCAGGCCTTGATGCCGGTGGGACGGTACGAGACGGGCAAGAGTCCGTTCGGCCTCTTCGACATGGCCGGGAATGTCTGGGAATGGGTTCAGGACTGGTACAAGGCGGATTATTACGAGGAAAGTCCGGCGCGCAATCCGGCCGGGCCGGAGGAGGGCCAGTTCAAGGTGCTGCGCGGGGGATCCTGGTCCGAGCTGCCCAAGTACCTGCTCACGTACGGGCGCTTCAAGCTGCCCCCGACCACGCAGAACAGCTATACCGGCTTCCGCTGCGCCCGAGCCGCCACAGGCGGCGAGTAATTGGTAATTAAGCAAATGAGTAATTGCCAGAGTACCTTGGGCGCTCAGTTAATTACTCCATTACTGAGTTACTCAATTACTGTCCGGCCTATGGCCGGGCCAGGACTGCCGCAATCACCAAGACCGTCAACGTCGTCAGCACCGTCACATACACCGTCACGCTGCGGTCGCCGAGCCAGGCCGTCTGCCAGTCTTCCGGGTACAACGCCTTCCCCACCGAGTACAGCCCTTCCTCGTAGAGCCCGAGGACCCGTTCGATTTCGATCAGCGCTTGCTTGGCTAACCGGTGGCGATTGCGCTGCTGGAGAATCAGGTAGGTGAAGATCGCCGAAAACAGCGCGACACCGCTGATGGCAAAAAGCGCCACGGTGAAGTGAGGATGGGGAGTGGACGGGACTGCCAACATCGTGACCAACAGCAAGACCAGGAACGCGCTCGCGAAGGCAGTCAGACGCATCATCTGCTCGCGGCGCCGGAAGACCTCCTCCTTGTACCAGGGATAGAGGATTTTCAGCACCTCCAGTTGTTCCTCGCGCAGGCCGTGCGCCCCGGGCATTGTCCTGTCCTCGTCCTTGGGTTACAGGTGCACGGTCAACCAGTCGGCCAGCAGCCTGGTCATCGTCTGGAAGTCCTCAGGTCTGGAGAACCGATGGTCCGCTCCGCTCACGAGTTCCAGGCGCTTCTCGGTGCGTAGCGCGTCGAACAGCCGACGGCTTTGGTGAAGCGGGACAGATTCGTCTCGATCCCCCTGGACGATCAGCACCGGCGCTCTGATCGACTCCGCCGCCTTGTACGCGTCGTACCTCAGGCAGTCTTCATAGAATGCGAAGCGAAGAGGACAGGGTTCAGGTCCGCCGGTCAGGTTCGGGATCACGTTCATCCGCTTCCACCGGTCCATCCCGGCCTCTCCGAACTCCAAACGCAGTATTTCGGGAAAGTCCAACGCCGGACATTTGAGCGCGAGCGCCGAGAGGGGGATCCCTTGTGGGGCCGGTTGGCTGGTGGCCACCAAGGTGGCGATCAGGCCGCCAAAGCTGGAGCCCATCAGTCCAAGCCGGCGATAGCCGCGGGACGCCACCAGATCCAGGGCGGCGCGGGCCTGGGCGACGGCTGCGGTCGCCGTGATGCGCTCAAAGGAACCCTCGCTGTCTCCCTGGCCGAAAGAATCAAACCGGAACGTGGCGATCCCGCGTTCCATGAGCAAGGCCGTGAGGGCTTTGTTGGTCGAGCTGTTCTTGTTGGAGAGGAAGCCGTGACACAGGACGGCCAGTCGGTCCGAACCGCCCTGGGGGGAGGCCAGGATTCCAGAGACCGCACGGCCCGCAGGATCAGAAAACGTGAGCACCCGCTCCATGCGGGGATTCTAGCCCGGACTATTCAGGAATATCCACTGCGACAGTAGACACGGCGGCGAGTCGAGGCAAGGATCGTGAACGAGCTGACCGGAAGGCTGGAGGTGAAGTTAGAACCTGATAGAGCGCACGCGGAAGTCGACAATTTCCCGCACCCATTTCCAGAACCGTTCTTGTTCCTCGATCGACGCACCGGGCCGCATCTGATTTTTCCATCCCCTCATCACCTCTCCATCCACCGCCAATAGCCGGATCCGTTTCCGGGGAATGTAGGTCCGCCACTGTTGCGCGACCTTGGGGCTGAGGTAGATTATTCTGAGAGTGATGTTCCTGGAGAGATACTCGAGCGGATCGAGGTTGATCTTCTCGTACAGTACCGGCGCCCCGGCCTTGACGCCGGGCATGTTCGAATCGGGGATGCCGTCGGTCACCAGCATCAAGGTGATCGGGGCCAGAACCAGATTTCTCTCCTTCGTGATCCGCGCGACTTCCTGGAAGAAGGGATTGAATTCCGTGTAGGTGTCGTTAGGGGTAAACAGCCTCCGAAGATCTGCCTCGATCTGTGCGATGCTCTTACCCTGGAAGTTGTGGATCGGCTGAAAGCTTTTCGGCTCATTCAGGCTCCTGCCCCCGACGCTGCCGATGAACATCGTTGTGGGTTTGTCCAGTCCGCCGAGCCCATTCAAGTGGCCATAGATGTAGTGGGCCAGAAATGTGACGGCATTGTCGTAATACCCGGAGTGCTTGAATGACTGGCTGGCATCGACCCCGATGAAGAGAGTCGTGTGCGGCTTGTGCTGCTCGCCGGCTTGCAACATACACCCGGCGGCCGCTAGCAGCAGGATCGCGGCCACGACGATCGAGGCGGTGGCGGTGGAACGGAGACCGTTCATGCGACTTTCTTCACTTCTAGGCGCCGTGTGGACAGGAGTGCCCTGAGCTCCAAGGCTTCTTTGAGGCTCTTGAAGGGGAGGTTGAAGACCGGTCTCGACATGAGCAGGATCATGGCGAAGTTGAGCGCTGCGCCGACCACGTGGAGGATAGGCAGCGTCAGATACTCCACCAGCTCGGTCGCCTTTTCATGCAGCCACTCGATCTCCGTCTTAAAGTCATCGAGGGGGGCCCGCCACCAGCGCACCACGACGCCTGGAATCTCAGACATACCCTTTCCCCTGAGCTCCATCGGCTGACGGGAGATGAAGGCGAGCACGATGGGAGTGCCGTACTGGCCGAACAGAAACCAGGTCATACCGCGGATTCCGACCCATCCAAAGGTCGCCAACGACACCGTGAACAGAATCCCCGGCCTGAACTGTTCAGACGTCTGCTGAGCGATCCAGGGTGTGATCGCATCCACCAGCTCTCGGTACAGGAACATCACCTCAAAGACCATCACGAACAGCTCGATCAGAATCATTTGCACCATGAACTTGTACTCTCGGTTCTTGACAGCATCCGCCAGGGCTTGGATGCAAGCAAAGCTTCCGGTAATCAGAAAAAACAGGAAGAGGAAAAGACCCGGTAGGGTGTATGGAGAAACGTCTGCGCCCGTAATTCCGCCCAGCACCTCCGTCACGGTCGGCATCAGGGTGTAGGTGAAGACCGTGGCTTCAAGGAGGCACCAGAACACCAGTAAGAAAAACGCCACCCACGGCACCCCGGGCTGGAAGTAGCTCTGGGTCATCATCCCGGTCATCGTGAAGGGAAACATGATGATCTGGCGAATAGTGTCCACGACCAATCTCAACGCGAGCTGGGCCAACGTGAAGAGCCAGCCCAGGACGACGATGACAAACCTGCCCAGCCCCACCCAGTACGTCCACGTGGCCAGTGCGGAATCCCACCATGCGAGCAGCAACATCTTCAGTAAGTCCACCCGACCTGAGCGAAAGGGTACCGTATAGACCGACAGCATGGTGCACCAGATCCCGCTGATCGCCAGCAGGGTCGGGAAGAGAAGCAGAAGGTAACCGGCTACAGTCGACCCGACCGAGGAGTGATGCAGGACCAGTCCAATGAGCATCTTCTGCACCCCGGGAATCCAGGAGACGGGTATGGCCAGAAAGTCGAAGAGATCTTGCGTCTGCGCTGGCACCAGGGTGCTGATGGGGTTAGGCATCGACGTCCCTTTCTCTGATCTGTAAGGCCACCGAAATTCGACGAGCGGGTGACAGCCCGGCTGTTTTGTCCCAAGTAGCCCAAGTAAAGCAAAGGCGGTGCCTGAGCCTCCCTGGTTACAGGCACGGGCTCCACTTCACAGATTATCGAAATATATTCGGCGGTTGTACGGGACTTTCCCAGTGTGGAGAAAAGGGGGAGAGTTAACGGGATTGACCGACCGGAGCGTGGCAGTGACGATATTTGTACATCTCACTCCCTGATCACTCCCTGAGGAATAGTCAATGATTAGCGTCCTTAGTCACAAGCTGCTGCTAACTAGGCAATTTCTTGTAGGATTCACTGACGGCCTTTCACCGTTAGCAGAAGAGGAGAAGATTGATGGTCGCTCCCATAGCAGCCGGACCGGAAACCGCTTGTCACTGGGGCGGGCGACTGGTGAGGAGTAGGCCGACCTTCCCGGCGAACAGGGTAAGGCTCAGCACGAGCAACCCGATGCTGGCCCAGGTCGCAAGGTGGACGGGGAGTGAGCCCAGATTGAACTGCCAGACCAACGTGGCGACGAGGACCAACCCGACCGTGCCGAGGCTCAGGGCGCCCACCTGGACCGGACGCCATTGCTCGACGATCTGGGTGAGTTCCTCCAGGTACGGCCCGCGTCTTTTGTTGCTCGGGGCCCGTTCGACGGCGAGGGTGATCGGCAACAGGTACGAGAGCGCGCCGAAGGCGGTATGCAGCATGAATCCGACCAGAGCCAGATGCGTATAGGCGATGAGATGCAGCTTCCCGAACGGCACGAAGGACTGCATGTTCGGAGTAGGCCACAGGTAGTTGAGCTCCACCAGGAGACCGGTGACGACGCAGATCACTAAAAAGACCGTTCCTTGCGTCAAATGGTCTGACACGGCGGTCCGCGGTCGTCCCGCCTTGATCCACGTGCGCCCGATATTGGCCGCGTACAGCAGGGTTCCGGTCAGGATGACCAGGCCCGCGACGATTTGGACCGCAGGCTGGGTGAGCAGAAAGCCAGCCATCAACAAGACGATCCCCGCCGGCAGGCACGCAAACGTCAGCTTTGCAAGGAGGAGGTTATTGAGGCGCGCGTTCACGATCGTCGGAAACAAATTGTGCATGGCGCCCACGATCGTCAGGGTCACGAATCCCAACACCGTCGGGTGAAGGTGAGCCAGTCGGGCTTGCCCGATCGCTTCGTAAGGGATGAGCCGCAAGGCCATGGCCTCTCCCATCCCCAGTCCCACGAGGAGGGCCAGGAAGGCGAGGCCGAAAAACCCGAGATGAAACGGCGGCGACAGGATGCTTGTGCGCACAAGGCGGAGGGCCTCGCCGAGCAGAGACAGCAACGCAAGCAGGACCAGCAGGCCTGCCACCGCGACCGTCGCGGCGTGTCCACCCAAAAAGCCGGCCAGCATGCCGATCGTTCCTACGTTGATCGCGGCAAACAAGACAGGGTGCGAGTTCGACCGCTCCCTGCCGGCTAACATCATCCCCACGATCACCTGAACGGCCCCTCCGACGAGCGCGCCATGCACGTGGAAGTGGCGCAGAACCGCCGGGAGAGAGTGTCCCAGCATCATGGCCAGAAAGAGCGCCACGCCGATCACCGAGGCCAGCATCAGCCACACCAGCCCGGTGATCAGGAACAGCAGGGGATGGACCCGCGGAAGCTTCATGGTCCCTCCTTCAGTCCTTCAGGAAATAGAAGTGGTTCGTCGGCCCTTTGCCGTGGCCGATGGCGAGGCTGTGCCGGATCGCCTCGGTGATATAAACCTTCGCCGTGTGGACGGCGTCGGGCAGCGGTTTGCCTTTCGCCAGTTGCGCGGCGATCGCGGAGGCGTAGGTGCAGCCGGTGCCGTGGGTATGGGGGGTCTCGATGAACTCGCCCTTGTACAGAGTGAAGAACCGGCCGTCGTAGAGCAGATCGGTCGCTTTCTCCGAAAGCAGATGCCCGCCCTTGATCAGGACGTGCCGGCAGCCGAGCTTGTGGATCGCCTTGGCCGCCAGGCGCGCGTCGGCGAGGGTTTTGATCTGGAGGCCGGCCAGGCGCTCGGCCTCAAAGACGTTCGGCGTCACCACGAACGCCAGCGGGATGAGCACAGTTTTCACTTTTTCGACCGCATCCGGCTGCAACAGCGCATGGCCGCTCTTGGCGACCATCACCGGATCCACCACCAGGGTGTGCACTCCGTACTTCTGCAGCCTCCGGCTGACCGCCTCCACGATCGCAACCGAGGAAAGCATCCCGGTCTTCACGGCTGCCACCTCGAAGTCATCGAAGATGGCATCCATTTGCGCCTCGATCACCGAGACCGGCAGGTCATGGACTGCCGTCACCCCCTTGGTGTTCTGAGCCGTGATTGACGTGATCACCGACATCCCGAACACGCCGTTGGCCGCCATGGCCTTCAAATCCGCCTGTATGCCCGCCCCTCCGCCTGAATCCGATCCGGCAATCGTGAGCACTTGCTTCATGGCTGAGTCGTGCGCACCCTTCGACGCATGGCAACTATACATACCATAGACCAGGCACTCGTTTAATGAAAACTTATTTTCCCACCAAGCGGCCGCACGCGCAGCTCACTGGGATCACGACCGCCGCGCGCTCTGCGCACCACGGCGAAACCGCTGATGCTTATCCTAGAGACATTCAGTGAGGGAGGACAGTGGAAGGAGCTGGCATCAGATGTCTAAAAGTTCCACGGCCACCAATCATCGGGTTGCACGAATGGCCCCCGTCTGATCGATATAGACCCGCTCCCCTTTCTCAACCTTGGTTCCTCGGAATGTACAATTCTCGGCAGCAACAAAGAACGACACGCGTTGTTCAGCATCGAATTGAACCCAGTTCTGCGCCGGACAGCCTGCAATTTTAATGATGCCAGGACCCCTGGCTTCCTGTACGGTGACCGGGGCAGGATAGCTGAGGGACAGACGGGTCCCTGCTGGAAATTCTATCGACATCGGCCCAATACGCTGTGATCGCGGGATCCGTGCTTCGACGATATAAGTCACTGGACCCTCCACATGATAGTGACCAGGCTTCTCCCTCGAAAACTGCAGGTGGGTCCCTGGCTGAAACTCCCAGCCTTCCCACCGAAAGGGCCCGGACAAGGTGGCCTCTTGTAACGAGTCTTCGACTAGGATTTCCGCATCAATGGGAATGGTAAAGCCCTGCACTGTTGCTCCAGGTTTCAGCTCATCGAGGCGAACCTGAGAAAAGTCCAAGTCCCGCCTAAATAGATACGGAACCCTGCCTTTCAACACCCGGCCGCCAATTTCTACAGGCGATGCAAACGTGATAGAGACGGCCTTCCGAAAAATCGTGACCTCAGAGCCTTGTGGAAGTTGGAAGCCTCGAATGCTTTCCTGTCCATCCACCCGGCGGACAATTCTGGCCCCAGGTGAGGAATAGGGGTCAGGGGTGCCCGCCCACAGGAGAATATCGATGTGGGCGAGACACACCAGGACAATGGCGAGTGTCCACTTCATGGACGGCTTCGGCAAGACCTACGTCCGCTTGCTTCCCAAGATGGCATCGAGGCTGAAAAATTTCGACCGGATGCGCCCGATTTCTAGATCTAGATGCCAAAACACTTCCACGCCCTGACGGCTTTGAAGCATCAACAACACATTGTGAGAGTCACAGAAGAGGACAGGCACATCTTTAGGAGACAAGGCCTTGTTGAGTGGGATGGTCTGCCAAGGTCCCGGACCTGTTTCTCGATTCAGAGCCGCCCATATCAAGGCGTCATGAGTATCCTTCAGGGCGAAAATTTTCCTTCCATCAGGAGTGATGACAAAGTAAAAGGCAGGCGGAGGTTCAGCTTCCCACAGATACTTTCCCGGTTGGGAGGGTTGTGTTCCTATCAATCGTTGGGAGGCTTGCCCTCCTCTCAATCTTTGTCCGCTGAGAACGGCCAAATCACGGCTTGTCGAGAGAAACAGAAGATGGTCATAGCCACCCCATAAGACCGGTTGCAGGGAAGTCGTGCGGATATGAAACATGATCCCGTGGTTTCCTGCTTCATCAGGCTGTCTGAGCCTAAAATAAACCGTGTCGCCCTCGGTCGAAAACCTTTCGAATTGAGCCTGTTGGCCCAGTCGGCCCAGTTGAATTTCTTTGGGTATCCGGTCTCTCAGATCGAAGACGTAGCGTGCGACAACGTCTGGGCTAGTCGAAGGGACAATTTCTTCATAATACAACGCATTGCGTGTCGGGGAGATCGTGGTGAGAGAGGCTCTCTTCACCAACGCGGGGCAAAGACCCTTATGGGCATCAGACAGCGCAGGCACTTTCCACAGGACTTGCTCAGTCTGGACTGACGTCAATTGAAAATGACAGTCGTCTGTCAGGCCTAAGAGATGCTGGGCGTCGAGGAACAGTACGGGGTGACCGAGTACTTCATTGAGTTGGCGCTTCGTCATGTCGTGGATGCTAATCAGCTCCTGTCCTATGTTGAGAAACAATTGATGATCAGGAGAAAGCCTGTTGGAGACTTTGTCTGGAAATCCCTCTCCGACTTTCGTATACGTAAACATGGCTGGATTCAACGCTGTGATATCCCCGCTTTGCAAATTGAGCTGGAATGCTCCAGAGTAAGCCGTAAAGAGAAACATTGACTGAAGATCCGGTGCGACACTATTGGTTGTGATCCAGTCTTCCCGCTGACGTGATGCTTCCTTGGGAATCCGCTGCTGTACGTTCATTGGAGCCTCTGGGCGTCCCTGCGCCTGGAGTCGCATCAGCGGGGACACCACCGGCATGCTCACCAATGAGAGGTACAGCAAGGCCAGAGCATAGACTTTCAGATCTTTTCCTCTATACCGAAGATCGAGACCAAAAGGGGTCCACTCTCCCTGGAGATGCTCATGGTCTCGTAGATAGCGATAGAGAAGCCATAAGAGGAGTATACAGACACCGCTGACGAGAAGAATAATCAGTCGAGAGCCAATCGGCGTCTGCAGAATCCCTGCAAGCCAGGTGAACACTCCGCCAGACGCCCTGGGTGCCTCAGGCGGTAGCAACTGGAGAAAAAAGAATAGGAGGAACGCTAAGGCCCCTAATCGCTCTAGAAAAACCACCAAGATGAGGACGATCAAGGTTGCTAAGACAGCCCAGGCCAACAACAGGGATTGGGCCACGACGCGGGCCCACGGTCTCTGTCGGATGAGACTATCCCCTGTAGCAATTTCAATGATGGAAAAAGCCATGGAAAGTATCGTTGAATAGCCCCACGCAAGAGAAGGCGCCAGGCTATAGAGGTTATAGATACCGTATAGACCGTACAGTCCGAGGATAATGAAACCTACCCCGATCAACACCAGCACTGAGCTACCTCCGATTCACCATGAGCGGCCTCATCGTTTCTTTTCCTGGGCGGCCATGTCGATCAGCTTGGCGGCGTCTTCATAGCCACGCTCACGGGCCCAATCAGCCGGGGTTTTACCATCCCTATCCTTCAGATCCGCAATAACACCCGGATGGGATTTCAAAACAGCGTCGAGCTCCCACCGTTCTGCTCCTCTCTCGGCCATAAAGTGTAAAATCGACTCCCCCCGCTGGTTTTGCCTATTGAGCAAGGAATCATCTTTAATGGATGTCAGCAACCAAGTACCCGAGCCGATCACGGCCAACTGCAGCGGGCTGTATCCGTCTGCGTTGACCCTCGTCATGTCCTCGACTTTCAGGTTCTTTTCATCAAATGCATCACGACGTCCATAATAGAGCGCCCATTCGAGTGTGCTCAGTCTTTTTTCAGAGACACGACTCTCGATCAGCTTATGTCGTTCTTCCGCAGTTCTTCGCAGATTGAGCATTTTCTCCAGTCGTTCCGGGAGGGGCCGTCCGGCGCCGCCGATTGCCGACACGTAGTCTCTTCGCTCATTAGGGACGCTACTGAGCAGCCCCTTGAGCACAACATGGATGATTCTGGGGGAAGCAGGGGCATTCTTATCAACAGCTTCAAGCAGAGCTTTGGCTGATTCCGGCGTGATCGGGCCAGTCATTTTACGAATTGCATCCTCATAAAGAATGTCGCTCGTTGAGTAAAGCGCGATCTCGCTCGTCCCTCCGCTCCTGGTTTGATAGAACTCTCCTAGGAGGGTTACGACGTCAAGGGTGCGAGCGACTTCTGGTCCGCCTTGCGCTCCTTCGACGGATTTCGCCAGGGCTTGCGCGAGCTGCTCACACGAGGTGCTTCCTTTCAGCAAGCAGTACTCAACCAGATAGATGGGGTCATCTAATCCCTGCCTTTGTCCCAGCCTGAGCGCTCGTTTTGCCTGGTCCAAACACTTGGGATCGGTAAAAGATGAGCATTCCAGAAGTTCGGGAATGGCCCCATGATCGGGCTCGGCGCTTGGACAGTCCAGCGCCTCGAGGAGGGACGTTGATCTGCAGACCTTGACGATTTCAACGGCGGTATACGGCCCGAACTTGTTCTTCACCAACACAACGGAGCCCTCTTTCCATCCCAATAGCGCAGCGCTGAACTCCTTGACCGGGTAAGGCTCATCGGACCCGACTGTGTACATAAAGGTGTTTATGTTGATGATGCCGCTGCCGACATAGTTGGGCAAGTGAACAACCACCATGCGTCCCGGCAGAACCAGCGCGCCCGAGCCCTCTTTCTCTACTGTGACTTGATGAGTTGCACGGCCCCTGAGAATATCGTTGATGTGATCGATCACTTTGGACTGACGGATAGCGGGAGGATATATCTTCTGGAGGATCGTCGGAACGGAAATCATAAACAGCCCAAGCACTGCGGCGATGACCAGTGATTTGATCTTTCTGTCCATGACTATGCCCCCTTACTCACGCGGGATCTTGACCGTGATGTATTGAGGGATCTCTTTGTTCAATTGTTCGGGCATCAGCACCTGGATGTCCCGATGCCGGCTGCGAACGACGTATTTGCCACTTGGCGAACTGATGAAAATTCCCGATCCGGAAGCCACACCATTCTCAGTAATTTGCCCAATCAATTTCTTCTCCTTGGTTTCCAGATGGAGAGCCTGGACCTGTTTCTCCCTTCCAATGATGAACAGCCACGGAGAACCTGCCGGTTTTTGAATCTCACCATAGCCCAGCTTTTCCTGCCAGACGGGGTTGAAGCCTTCTGAAATTTTCAACTCCTGCACGGATTCGCCATCGGGTTTGACCCACAGCCGGTCCACCGTGAGCGAAAACGAAATCGGGATACTGTCAAAGGCGAGCGGCGTCGCCTTGCGCGTCCTGAAGTCGTACCAGAAGGGCGTGATCGCAGGAGTTCCGTAGTCGCGTCCGGCATAGACGAAACCGAGATGCTGATCATCTTCGACGACTTTTCTCGCGTACGTGAGAGGAAGCGACAATGGCATGAACTCGCCTTTTTCCACATCGATGAGCCGGTGGATTTTTGAGGTCACAAACACTTTTTTGCCTGAATCCAGCCAATAACAGATCGGACTCCATCCTGTTTCTTGTGGCTCGGGAATCTGCCAGAACGTCTGATCGTTCACGAAGTCTTTGAAGACATAGTTCTTCGAAGACATCAGAGTGTTCGTCTGCTTGTCGAGATAGGGCACGGTGTCGAAATAGAGCACGGTAGAGGGCCCATAGCCAAACCCGCAAAAGCTAGGCTCGCGGCCGAGTTTGTATTTGGTCCCATTGGAGGTATCGCGAATGGTGATCCGATCCGACTCGATCCCGTATCGTCCGTCCGGCGAGATGCGGCCGATTCCGAGCCCTTCGCCGTGACTCAACGTGGTCATTTGCCTTGATTGCACATCAAGGGAGCGAAGCTTCGAATCACTGGTCTGAAAAATCAGGGCCCGCTCATCCGGCGTGAAGTGCGCGTAGGTGATTTTGAAGCTCTCCTCATCATAGCGAGCCTTTTGTTCTCGGCCGCGGCGCAGCTCGTTCTGGAACCATTCTGACTTCGCAACTTCCTCAAGGAGTTCCGCAGTTGACTGGGCTTGCGATTTCTTTTCCGAGGATTTTGTGGTGAAGTAAGGAACGGCAAACAGCACGACGATCGCGCCAATTGCTATGACAGCGCCGACCGCCAGAACGATGGATCTTTGCTTCATGCACTCCTCCAGGAATGCCGCTTGCGCGTTCTTCCTTCGAAAATCCTCAAAACTGACGCATCGTCAGCCGCCCAGCGACCATGGATTTCTCAGAGACCACAAGCTTACGGAACTGGGGCGAGCGCACCGTGCCCCCTGACCCTCACGAGCGGGCGGATCAATCATCTCATGGACTGTCGCAAGCTGACCGGCGCTATCGCACACTCTTCTCTATGCAGGCCTCCTGGATCGCCATGTCCCTCAGCTTGAGCCCACTATACTGCCCGGGTGACATCTCACTCGGACGGCCGTTATACATCACAGCCTGATCCAGGCCAAACTCCTTGCGCTGATCGCCCAAGACGCATTCACAGTACTCGGGCACGCCGATCTTCGGCAGCAGCTTCTTTTTAGAATTCGACATGGCAGACAACCCAGCCATCTTCATCGCGCCCTTCGCGTTTTTCTTGCAACCCTCGAGCATTTGATTGTACGCGACCTCCCCACCCACAGCGGTCTCGAGGGAGAAAGGGAGCCAATCATGGAAAGGACGCCGCTTCGTCGCCTTCACAGCCGGATCCCACACGGCTATGCGATCAATTTTCTGCCCATCCTCCATCCAATACACGGTGCCATCAGCATAGACATACAGCATCCCCCGGTCCGAAATCTCTGGGTTGCCATGGAGTTCAAGGACCCGCTGTTGAGAATCCCCGATCCTGACTCCCTTACTGGTCATCCCTTGAAAAGTCTCATGAACCCCGATCGCCTGAATCCTGCCGTCTTTACCAGGCGGAGCCACGGAGACCTCGAGGAGAGCCTTGATATAGTCCTCGGTATAGGTATACACGTCCTCGTCCGGGCGGTGTGAGACCACGTTTGTGGTCCCCAACACATCCGTGAGTAGGGGGAAGGCAGGCGCACCCAGGCGAAGCTTCCCCAGTCCCTGGCCTGGAATCATTGTCTCGGTGAGAATTGCCTTCCCTTTCGGTTCCTTGCCGCAAGTCAATAGAGCCAGGGCTATCAGGCACAGCAGGGTTGCGCGGGTGTATCTACTGAGGTTCATGCGATTCCCTCCCAGGTAGAGAAAAAGAGTGACCTTCAGGCCCGTTGCCCATGTTACCGAAAGATTTCACGGAGCAGGTTATGCAATTCCTTCTCTTGCGCCTTGCATCTCACGTACAGCTTCTTGGACTCTTTGCCATTGACCTCGAAGGGCTCCCTCCTCTTTGGTACCTTCTCCTCATCGGATATTCTGAGATGTGCCACCCTCCTCATGTCGTCGCGATGCTTACTCGTGAGCGCCACGTCTTCCGCCCCCAAAGTCTTTAAATCAAACGCTAGCATGGTGGCAATGAATTCGCCAGGAATCTCCAAGATACTCAAAAAGACCAACATGCTTTCGTCCCCTTCGCTGTGTCATAGCCGAGGACCTTAGGGAGGCCGCTAGCGGCACCTATGGGAGGAACACTGATTTGTGCGGATTGATTTTTCTAGCGGTTCAGCGTACTCCTGTGTAGGCTTGAAATGAAACCATTCACAACCATTGCCGTTGTCGTATTCACGATCGTCGCGGTCCTGCACCTCCTGCGCATTTTCATGGGATGGGAAGTCGTGGTGGGTGGGACTGTGATCCCGATGTGGGCAAGCTACCTAGGGTTAATCATCGCCGGCGGGCTAGCGTTCCTGCTCTGGCGCGAATGCCGTCAGGTGAAGACCTGAGCGAAGGAGAGCCTTCCTTGTCAGCCCGACAGAAAACCTTTACACTGACTCCATGCTCTATGAAGCGCTCTTTCGTGGCTTGCATGGCGCTCATGTCCGGTATGTGGTGGTCGGCGCGGTGGCCATCAATCTGCACGGCGTTCCGCGGATGACGGCCGACGTGGATCTCATGGTGGACATGGCGGAATCTAATCTTCGCACGTTCGTTCAAACAATGACATCGCTGGGCTACAAGCCTCGCGCTCCGGTTGCAGCGGTAGAGATCCTCAATCCCGTGAAGCGCCGGGAATGGAAAGAAAATAAGTCCATGATCGTCTTTACCTGGCTACATCCGGCTCGGCCGTATGAGGAAGTGGACATGTTGTTGGAAAATCCGATCCATTTTGAGGCTGCGCATGCAAACAGAAAGGAAGTGAGCATCGGGGATTTTATGATTCCACTTGCCGGCATACCCGATCTGATCGCCTTGAAGTCGCTCTCTGACCGCCAGCAGGACCGCTCCGACATCGAAGCACTTCGGCAAATCCAACGGCTGACCGAGGAAGGTTCCAGATGAGAGCGCAGCCTCCCAATCGGCCCCTTGGCGGGTTCGCCTACCACGTGACGGATGAGCAGATTCGTCGCTGGCAAGCGTTGCCGCCGGCAGTCAAGCTGCAATGGCTTGAGGACGCAAACCGCCTTCTTTGGCTCGCGCTCTCGCCGCAAACAAAAGCTGTCCAAGAACGCTTCCGACGTGGGCAATTATAACGCTCAGGGAAAACCTGCAGGCAGGCTGGGCTTCCTGCTTTGGCGCGAATCCCTTTAGTGTTGCCAAATGGATATCGAGCGGTATACTTGCCTGCTGTGATGACTTCCCCTGGCGCCTATCCCACGATGACTCTCAGTCTCCTGGTGGTCCTGCTCGCAGCCACGCTCCAGGGCTGCGCCACGGCTGACTTCTCGAGCGGAGTCCGGCCGGAAACGCTGGCAGGCGGCATGCCGGTGAATGAAGTGAATGCAAGCATTGTCCCCGTCAGGGTGACGCGCGGACGAACCTGCTGCGCCATGGCCGTAGGGACCCACAGACAGGAGGCGCTGGCACGGACGGCCATCGGATTCCTCGGCAGATCACGGATCGCAGTGGACGGCCGGCGGTTCACGTTCGACTGCGCGGGTCTTGCCCGGGGAGTGTATTTCTCACAAGGAGTCGATTTATACGATGGTCTGCGGGAGTTAAAGGGTGGCAACGGCGTCGGGCGGATCTACGGGCATGTCATGCAGCACGGGCGGATTCATTATGGCCCAACGGTTCATCCCGGCGACCTGGTGTTCTTCCACAATACCTGGGATTTCAACGGTGATGGCCTCGTCAACGATCCGCTGACGCATGTGGGCGTCGTGGAGCGGGTTGAGAACAATGGCACCGTCGTGTTCGTGAGCCGGGTGTCGAGAGGGATTCAACGGTTTCGAATGAACGTGCGGGCGCCCGATACTCACCGGACAAGCGACGGGCGTGTGCTCAACGACTTCATGCGCAGGAAAGGATCGCGTGATCCGCAAGCGACTCAGTATCTCACCGGCCAGCTCTTCGCCGCCTTCGGCACCCTCCTGCGATAGTTCACCGCCACTCTCTGAGATCCGCCTGAATCCCGTCGTCGCCGCGCGAATCCGACCCCGCAATCGTGAGCACCTGCTTCATCGTGTCCATCCTTACGGCAGCGATGGTCTCCGGCCATCATCTCCCCAGCAGGGGGAAGGTGCTTAGCGGCCATTAGACTCGGATGCGGCAGACTGTCCAGCAAGGCCGGTGGGTTTCACGCTGATGTTCGGGAGGTCCAGCAAGAGCGACGTGCGGGGTGAATATCAGTTCCGGCAGTCCTGCTCCTCTAGGCCCTTCGTTGTAACTATCCTGGACTAGGTGCTAATCCAGCTTCGCCTGCTAGTTGCCGCGCCGGTGGAATCCGTGTATAAGTCACGCTCTCCTGCTTTCTGGCTGTGGAGTCCTCATGCTCAAATTGATGGTCTCCTGGACAGTGGTGCTCGCCTGTCTCGGCTGCGCCGGTCCGTCGTTCACCAGCCGGATGGTTCGCAGTGAGCCATCCTGGTCTGTCAGGCTGGATACCTACCTCGATCCCAGCAAGGCCGCT
>JAHFEU010000027.1 GCA_023248295.1 Nitrospirota bacterium
GCATGAGTCTCAATTTCGCAAAGTCGCTGAATTCGTCGGGGCGCTCAGAGACGATGAAAACTTTGTACTCTATCAATCCATGGCGATGGCGCATTGATCTGAGTTGAACTGTAGCCAATCGATTAACGAACGGGTACGTCGCGTCGCCGCATGTCGGGTGTGCGCGCCGGGTGCAAAGGTGTATGTGAAAACGCCCTATTACGCTTCCCGAAAAGCATTCGTGGATCCGAACCACGTCCGGTTCATGACCGAAAAGAGCTTCGGGTACTTTACCTCTCCGAACTACTACGGGCTGAAAACCAATTTCCAGATCCGCTCGATCACCTATAACATGCGCAAGCCGTTCAAATTCCTACCGACCCATTTCCAGAAGCGCTGCCGCCGGTACTTGTGGAACGTCTGTGAGGAGATGACCGTAGTCCCGGAGGCGGTAAAACCATGAGCGATCATGCGGGGAGTCGATGGCGTATGGTGAATAGCAGGATGCTCTTAACGATTCTGATCTGGCTGGTGTGGGCAGGGATGCCTCATCTGGCTGGAGCCAGCGTGGCGATGGCCGGGCCTCTGTTTATGGAGGCGGAGGTGCTGGAAAGTTCCGGGTCCGTGGTGGTCCCGGGTTTTGCCTCGGAATCGGTCCACTATGCCGTGGTCCATCATCACCGGTCCCAAGACCGGTCCGACCTCTCCGCCTGGCTCCGAAGTCGAGGAGGATCCCGCGTTACCTTCGTGACGAAGGACGGACGGTCTCATCAGGGCGTCCTGAACCGGCTTAAGCATTGCTTCGGCCGGGGAATATTGATCTATTCCGATCGGGCAGACCTCGCCGACAAGGAGATCGTTCGGCTGGAACTGCCACGTAATGAGGAACAGGTGGAGATTTCCCGCTAACCGCTTATGCCGACTGTCAGCGTGGTGATCCCGCTCTTTAACGCCCGCGACGTGATCCGGGACACGATCCAGAGCGTGCTGGCCCAGACCTGGAAGGATTACGAGATCGTCGTCATCGACGATGGTTCCACCGACGGATCTGGGGACGTGGTGCGGGCGTTCGGCCCGGCGCTCCGGTATATCCGGCAGGAGAACGGCGGAGTGGCCCGGGCCAGGAACCGCGGCATCGCGGAATCCACGGGGACCTATATCGCGTTGCTGGACCACGATGACCTCTGGCACCCAACGAAGCTCGAGAAGCAGGTGACTGTGCTCGCCCGGCGGCCCGAAGTCGGCATGGTCATCACCGACGTTGCCCACATTGACCGGCAGGGACGCCCGATGGGTATAATCGGCAGGGGGTACAACCCCTCGGAGACCTTCTCGCGATTGTTCGTGCGGGGCTATGTGCCCACCCCGTCCGCGGCCCTGATCCGGCGGTCGGTGCTGACCGCGGTGGGCGGACTGGACGAGTCGTTTCTTTCTGCCGGAATGGACGACCACGAGCTATGGACCCGGGTCGCGACGCACTGCGAGATCGCAAACGTGCCGGAGCCCCTGACGTACCATCGGAACCGGGAGGTCAAACCCGCCCGGATCGGGTTAACTCATCGGGCCATCTTGGTCGGGAAGCTGCTGGAACGGTTCGGCCACGACCCAGACAAACGTCGCTATCTCATACGGGAGCAGGCTTCCTATTTGGCGGATTGCGGGAAACGGTTGGTCAAAGAAGGACGGGCCAGTGAAGGACGATCCCAGTTAGTGGAAGGCCTGGCTCTCAGCCTGGGCGAAGCCCGGAGCGTGAAAACCGCCTGGCGGTGCCTGTTGAGAATTGCCAGGTCGTACCTGTCAATCTTTCGTGGGCACGAGCCGATGGCCGATGGCGCCTGCAAGGCGAAAGAGAAAAGAAGCGGGTGAACAAAGTTTGTTGCCTACCGTGAACGAGAAAGGAACCCGGGCCGCCGTGGCGGTGGCGGGCCTGTGCGTGGCCGGCGCCGTGCTCGCGCTGCTGATGTTGGCCGAGATCGGCTGGTTCCTGTTCAGCCTGAAGGCATCCCCCCTGGCCGAGCCTCCCCGAACCGGGAACCTGCTCCTGGCGCTTCCGGTCCTGGTGGGGCTGGCTCTGTCCTTGGCCGTCGTCGCACGGCGAACCATCCGCCCGGGGTCTCCTCACCATGCCGCGGCCTCCCGGTGGTCGGTGGGGTTCATTCTGGTGTGGGGGGGCCTGTTCGGATACGCCTGGCTGGTGAATGACCCCGTCCCGCCCCAGGCCCATCACACCGGGAAATTCCTGCTCTTGGCAGGCTTGGGCCTGGCCTGGGGCCTGTGGTATCTCCTGGCCCCTCACCGGACGGAGGCCGCCCTGAACAGCCGACCGTACCGGTTGATCAAGGTCTTGCTGGTGAACCTGCTCGTGTTCGTCGCCGTGGGCGAGGCCGCCCTTCGCCTGGCCGACCCGATCCTGGCCCGAAGCGGGCTGTTCGGCGATAACCACACGCCGGCCAATCTGAAGCCCCAGACGCCGGTTCGGGGCTCGATCGCGGTTTCCAATTCGCAGGGGTTCCGGGAGCCCGAGCGGGTCCTCGCGCGGACCGGAACCGCCCCGCGCGTGCTCGCCTTGGGAGATTCGTTTACCTGGGGGGCAGGGGTGAGCTACGACGAGGTGTTCGTGACCCGACTGGAACAAGCGCTCCAGCAAACGGCGCCCGGCGCCGAGATCGTGAACCTGGGCGTGCCAGCCTGGGGCCCCCACGAGGAACGGCATTTGCTTGAGACCTACGGGATCCAGTTCGGCCCCGATCTGGTGATGTTGAATTTCTTCGTCGGGAACGATATTCAAAACAAACGGGGCAGCGATACGAATCTTACCGAGATCCTGGTGGTCGCCGGCCAGAGCTACTACGTGCACCGAAACGGGAACTGGGTCCACGACACCCTGGGACCGGACCGGTGGTACCTGTACCACAATCTGAACTATTTGATCCAGGTCGGCATGAGCCGGCTCTTGCGCATGACTCGGAGCCAGGAGGGCTCGATGGCCGTGGAATCGGCGCCGCTGGTGTCCCGTCCGCGGTACCTGAAAGCCATCCACGAGCGGAGCGACATCTACCGCAAGGAGCGCTCCCGTTTTTTCGACTTCCACTGGGCGAACACCCGGGCGACCCTGTTGGCGATTCGCGACTTCTTGCGGGCTCGGAAGATCCCTCTGCTGGTCGTCCTGCTCCCGGACCACGTTCAACTTGATCCCCGACTCCAAAAAGAATATCTTGCCAGCGTCGGCGGCGCTCCGGAGGATTACGATTTTCAGAAACCGCAGCGTGTGTTGCGGGCCTGGTGCGAGGAGAACGGGATTCCGGTCCTGGATCTGTTCCCCGCTTTTCAGGCGGAGGAGGATCTGGCCCAGTTGTATTTTGCCAACGATATTCACTGGACCAGCGAAGGGCACCGCTTGGCCGCCGGCGAAGTTCTGCCGGTCCTCCAGGCCCAACTCGCTCGACGCCGTCCCGACCAGGCGGCATTCAGACCGTGAAAGAAAAAGAGAGGTCCGAGCAGAACCAGAACTTCGGCCTGGTCATGGCCGCCGGGTTCGGGGCGTTGACGCTGATCCGGTACCTGTGGACCGGGTCCGTGACGTGGTGGCTGAGCGGGCTGGGAGCATTGTTTTTGATCGCCGCCCTGGTGGTCCCGGCCTGGCTCGGCCCGATCCGGGCGGCCTGGATGAAGCTGGCCGCGGTCCTGGGATACCTGAACTCCCGCATTCTGCTGACCGTGGTGTTTGCCGGCCTGATCACACCGATCGCCTTGTTGCTGAGGCTGGTCGGGAAACAGCCGATTCGGCTGGGCTTTCGTGGTCAAGAGAGCACGTACTGGCACAGGAGGGAGGCCGGCGAGTTCGAAGCCAAGCGGATGGAGCGGCAATTTTAGAAACTCTCAGGCGAGAGGCACGGGGCTTGAGGCAATGGGGAAGAGCGGTTCCTATCGCCAATGGCCCATAGCCCATTGCCCCTCGGTTATGACGGGAGGTTGATGTGGGCGCGTTCCTGGCCGAATTGTGGGCGTTCATGCGGGAGCGAAAGAAGTTCTGGCTCCTGCCGATCATTCTGGTCCTGCTGCTCTTCGGCGCGCTGCTGGTGTTGACCGAAGGGTCGGCGGTGGCGCCGTTCGTTTATACGTTGTTCTAAATGGGGAAGTGTATTTGGTTTGTCGGGTTTGTCTGGTTTATTTGGTTCACCAGGCCCTGAGCAACTAGATAAACCAGAGAAACCAAACAAACTAGAAAACCAGACACACCGTTATGCGGGTTTTAGGAATCTCGGCTTTCTATCACGATTCGGCCGCTGCGCTGGTGGTGGACGGAAGGATCGTGGCCGCCGCCCAGGAGGAACGGTTTTCCCGAAAGAAACATGACGCGCGCTTTCCACGTCAGGCAGTTGCCTATTGCCTCAAAGAGGCCGGGGTCAAGTTGTCCGACCTGGCCCGCGTGGCTTTCTATGACAAGCCCCTCCTCAAGTTCGAGCGGCTGCTCGAAACCTATCTTTCGTTCGCACCGCGCGGCTGGCGCTCGTTCGTCGCTGCGATGCCGGTGTGGCTCAAAGAGAAGCTGTTTTTGGAAAAGTTGCTCCGGACCGAATTCGGGAAGGTGGCGCAAGCGATCGGCTGCAAACCGTGGTCCGGACCATTTTTGTTCCCGGAACATCATTTCTCTCATGCCGCCTCAGCGTTTTTCCCCTCTCCGTTCCAGGAGGCGGCCGTGCTGACCATGGACGGGGTAGGGGAATGGGCCACCACCAGCTTCGGGACGGGATCGGGGGATACGCTCACCCTGCAGGGAGAGATTCGGTTTCCGCATTCGCTGGGGCTCTTGTATTCCGCCTTCACGTATTTCACGGGGTTCAAGGTGAATTCGGGCGAATACAAGGTGATGGGTCTGGCGCCGTACGGCGAGCCGAAGTATGTGGATGTGATCCTCACTGATCTGATCGATCTGAAAGAGGACGGGTCGTTCAGATTGAACATGGAGTATTTCGACTATTGCACCGGATTGCGCATGACCAACGAGCGGTTCCACCGGCTGTTCGGAGGGGAGCCGCGCAAGCCGGAAGCCGAGCTCACGCAGCGCGAGATGGACCTGGCCCGCTCGATCCAGGAGGTCACCGACCTGGCGGTCCTGCGCATCGGCCGACACGTGCGGAAGCAGACCGGGATGCGGAATCTCTGCATGGCCGGCGGCGTGGCGTTGAACTGCGTGGCCAACGGCCGGTTGCTGCGGGAGCGGGTCTTCGATCATCTCTGGATCCAGCCGGCGGCGGGCGACGCCGGCGGCGCGGTCGGCTCGGCGTTGGCGGCGTACCATATTCACGGGGGCGGGAAGCGGATCCTCGCCGAGCTTCAACCGGACGGGATGGCCGGGTCTTACCTGGGGCCGGCCTATTCCCAAGAAGACATTGAACGGTTCCTGTCCTCGCGCGGCTATCCCTTCGACACGCTTCCGGACCGCGCCTTGCTCGACACGACTGCCGATCTCCTGGCGAAGGAAGCGGTGGTGGGATGGTTTCAGGGCCGGATGGAGTTCGGGCCCAGGGCGCTGGGCAATCGCTCCATCCTGGGAGACGCCCGCTCACCGAAGATGCAATCGGTGATGAATTTAAAAATCAAATTCCGGGAGTCGTTCCGGCCGTTCGCGCCGGCCGTGTTGGAGGAGCGGGTGGGGGACTATTTCGAGCTGGCGGAGCCCTCGCCCTATATGCTGCTGGTGGCTCCGGTGCGCGAGTCGCACCGGAGGCCGCCGACCGAGGAGGACCGAAGGCTCTTCGGGATTCAACGGCTGAACCGGCCGCGGTCGGACATCCCGGCGGTTACGCACCTGGACTACTCGGCCCGCATCCAGACCGTTTCGCAGGAGACCAACCCCCGGTTTCACGCCTTGCTGAAGGCCTTTGAAGCCAGAACGGGCTCCGGTGTGCTGGTCAACACCTCCTTCAACGTCCGGGGGGAGCCGATCGTGTGCAGCCCGGAGGACGCCCACCGGTGCTTCATGCGGACCGAGATGGATGCGCTCGTGATGGGCAACTGCCTGCTTCGCAAGGAAGCTCAGCCGCCGCTCACGGCCGATTCGGACTGGCGGTCGGAGTTCCAGCTTGATTGATGTCCGTCCGTCGTGTTCCGTGCAACCTCAATGCCGGGTGAGGTGCCTGCAGGGCACACCCAGCCCACGGATTGGAACTCCTTTCGGAGAACTGAAATGGAAACTGTCGCCTGTGGGATGTGCGGATCCTCACGCGCCCGGACCGTCCTCCGGCAGCGGGACCTGGCCCTCGGGGGCTCGGAGGAGACATTCACGGTGGTCCGGTGCCGGGCCTGCGGGCTTCTGTATCTGAACCCCAGGCCGGATCGGACCGAGATCGGCCGGTTCTATCCCCCCCAGTATTTTGCGGACGAGCAGCCCAAATCCCGGTCCGAACTTGAGTTGCGCCTCAAGCGATGGTCCAACGCGGTCAAGCGGTGGGTCCGGGAAGATTTTTACGGGTATCCGGGCTCCAGGCTCCCGCGCTGGGCGAGGATGCCTCGGCGGCTCCTCCTCTGGCCGGAACAGGCGCGCCGCGTGTTTCGCGGACGGGAGATCCTCCCTTGGACCGGACAGGGCCGGTTGCTGGACGTCGGATGCGGGCCGGGCGGGAACCTGGCGTCGCTTCAGGCCCAGGGATGGGACGTGCACGGGCTGGATGCCAGCGAAGTGGCGGTCGGGCGTGCCCGAAAACGGTTCGGTGATCGCGTGCGCATGGGTGACCCGGTTGCGACAGAGTACAAGGATCAGTCGTTCGATGTGGTGATCTTCAGCCATGCGCTGGAGCACATGCACGATGTGCGCGCGGTATTGAAAGAGAGCCGACGCATTCTGGATGATCGCGGATTGCTCGTGATCACCTTGCCCAACGCAGGCAGTTGGGAAGCGAAACTGTTTGGGCCGTGGTGGTTTCCGTGGGAGTTGCCAAGGCACCTGTATCATTTTGATAGAAGGACGTTGGCGAGGATGCTCGAGCAGGCCGGATTCCGCGTGGTCCGGATGCGGACCGGGGTAGGCTCCTTGTTTTTCATGGCCAGCCTGGAGCGGGCTTGGACGCGGCGGTTAGGTCGCCCCCTACCGGCTCGGTGGCTGATGGAACGGGTGGTGGCCAGGCCATTTTGTCTCTTGGCCGGGCACCTCGGCCACGGAACGGAGATCACGGTGTACGCGGTCAAGGACGGGGTACAGGGGGAAGGGGATAACGGGGCAGCCGGGTAGGCCGCCGGATGGCGGCAGGGCAAAAGACAAAAGGAAAAGGGCAAAGGGGAAAAGGGACGAGATATGAGATGCGAGATCCGAGGAACGAATTAAGCCTTGAGGCAGGCGCGCAAGAGACGCAGCCAGCTTTTAGAACTGAGGGGGTTGTGGCGAACTGCGAGCCAAAAGGCTTCTCGCGCCTCGGCCAGACGGCCCTCGCGAGCGTAGAATTTCCCGAGGTCGCCGTAATAATGGGCCCAATCGCGGGCGAGGCCCCGGGCTTCCGGGGTGCCTGGGCGGCAGGATTGACCGTGTGTGTCGAGAAAATAGCGCCGGGCTTGAAGCGCCTTTTCTGAAGGGATCTCCCGGGAGACGTTGCGGGTGTACAGCCGGTGCCGGTAGAGCGGCTTAGGATGATGCATGAGCGGGTACTCCCGATAGAGGCGAATGGCCAGATCGATATCCTCCCAGATCGTGAGCCGTTCGTCATAGCCGCCCACGGTGTCGAAGCACGTTTTGCGAAACAGCGAACCCGATGTAGCCACGTCATGGCCCCCGCGCAGGATCTGGGTGATGCTGACCAGGTCCATCATCGCATGGTCGTAGTAAAGGATCTCGTTTCGCTCGCTGACCTGAAACCCGTCGCAGTGAACCACCGCGGCGTCGGGATTCGTCCGCAGGATGGCCAGGGTCTCCTCCAGGAAGTTGGGTTCCCACAGGTCGTCTTGATCCAGGAAGGCCAGGTACTCTCCCTTCGCCTGCCGGGCGCCGTCATTGCGGGCGGCCGCCTGTCCGCCGTTCTCGGCCCGCCGGATGTAGCGGGCTTGGGGAATCCCCAAAACCAGCCGGCTGGTGTCGTCAGTGGAGGCGTCGTCCACCACAATGAGCTCGAGGTCGCGGAAGGTCTGGGACAAGACGCTCCTGATGGCCAGTTCCAGGTAGCGGGTAGCTCCGTTGTACGCCGGGATGATCGCGGTGACGGTCGGCATCGAATCAACAGTCGGCCTGAATGGCTCGGCCATCATCATAACAAAAATCCAGGACGGATGGGGAGTGTGGAGCGGCCTCCGGGCAGCAGGATCCACCACGAAGAGCAGGTCGCAAGATGGATCCCCCGCCGACGATGCACCATAGGAGACCAGGATGCAGTTTGATTCGATTCATCCCACGCACCCGCGGCCGCAGGACATGGCTCAGATGCGGGCGCAAGTCGCCGGCCTGATCCTGGAGGCAGGGCACCGGTGTGTACTCGATCTGCCCTCGGGAACGGGCGAGCTGACTCAGATCTTGCGGGACCGGGGCCTGGACGTGGTGGCCGCCGATCTGTTCCCGGAGCCCTTCATCGCCACGGGCCGCTCCTGCCTGCGCGCCGACCTGAACGGTCTTTTGCCATTCGAGGACGGCCGGTTTGACGCGGTAGCCTGCATCGAGGGGATCGAGCATATCGAGAATCCTCACCTGCTGGCGCGCGAAGCCAACCGGATCCTCAAGCTCGGAGGCCGGATCTATCTCACGACCCCCAACGTGCTGTCCATCCGCTCCCGGCTCAGCTCCCTGTTGAGAGGGTATCCCGAGCAGTTCCATTACATGATCGAGGTGGAGGCGGCCACCGGCGTGGAGCGGCCGATCGCCCACATCAATCCGATCGGATTCCTGGAGGTGCGGTACACGCTCAGCCGATGGGGCTTCCAACTGGACCTGGTGACGACCAACCGGCTGGTCAGGCCGCGCTCCCTCTTGTACCGTTTCCTGCGCTTGCTCATGCTTACCCGCGGCCGGAAATCGGCGGCCACCCATCCCAGCGTAGCGGGAGTGAGACGCGTGCTCCTGTCTGATGCGGTTCTGTTTGGCGAGCATCTGATCGTGGGGGCCACTAAAATCGCGTACTGTGGCGGAAGCACGGAAGCCGGTTGACGAACCCCGGTCGCTCGCATAGGTGCCTACGCCGCCGGGCCAGGCTCCTGAGTGAGGAAGGCCAGGAACTCGCCTGTGGCAAGGCCGGCCCCGTCGTTAGGGGGCCGCTTACCCGCCGTTCTCAGACCGCCGGAAATACCGAGCTCGGGAGAAGCGTGAGCCAGTCGGGCGGTGCCGTCGCTGGAGGCGTCATCCACCACGATAAGCCCATCATCCTGGATGTCTGCGTCAGCACGTTCCCGATAGCCTGTTCCAACCAGCGAGTGACGCCGTTCTCAGTTGGGATGACCACGCTGATATGAGGCATTGAATGACCAGGCGGATACATGAGCCGCCCGCCATTGTTTAACCAATCAGAACAGAAAGCAAGTTGCAACGAAGGAAATTGGGACGGTGTGTCGATGGGAAAACTGTGTTACTGTGTGGTCTGTTGGAAGACCGTTGACGAAAAGCGGGCGCTTAGTGATTTGGCTCCACACGCCCCAGCTTGTCCATGAAGATTGTCATCGCCGCTTGGCATTTGAAGGATTTCAACGTCGGGCTGGGTCGCTATTGTCGGGGCCTAATTGAGGCGATGGCACGGGTGGACAGCGAGCATCAGTACGAGATCCTGATGCCGGTGGAGACATACCGCTTCCCCAACCGCCCGAACTTTCGGTACCGGCCGGTGCGTGTGCCGCTCTTTAAGCGCCGTGTTTGGGAACAGGTGGCCCCGCTGCTGAGCGGTCCTTACGACCTCCTTCATTTCCCGTACGATTCATGTGTCGCGGTGAAACGTGGGAAGTTCGTCGTGACGATCCACGACGTCAAACCGCTGCTCTTTGGCGAACTGGCGAGCCGCCGTAACGTGAAGAGCCTACTGGAACGGTTGGTGGTGGGCGATAAGTGGGCGAAGATTGACCACGTGCTGACCGACTCAGAGTGCTCTCGGAAGGATATCCTCGACCGGCTGAATCTCCCTCAGGACCGTGTGACGGTGGTGTATCCGGGTGTGGAGGTGGACCGGGTCCGCACGGCCTCGGCTGGTCCGGCCCCTCACCCCAGCCCTCTCCCCGCAGGGGAGAGGGCTAGTCATGGGGGCCGGCCCTATGTGCTCTGTGTGGCCGGGGCAGATCCGACCAAGAATGTCGAGACGTTGGTTGAAGCCTTTGCCAGGCTTCCCCTTGCGCATCGGGATGCCCACGACCTGGTTTTCGTTGGTGACTGTAGGCGTCGGGAGGATCTTCGGCAGTTGGTGGCTCGCGCTGGGATTGAGAAGCACACGATCTTTACCGGCGTGGTGGATGACGAACGACTGGTCGAACTCTACCGGCAGGCAACGCTCTTTGTCTTCCCGTCTCGTTATGAGGGATTCGGCCTGCCTGTGCTGGAGGCCATGGCCTGTGGCTGCCCGGTCGTCTGCTCAAGCGCCTCCTCCTTGCCGGAAGTGGCTGGCGACGCGGCAATCCTTCTGGACCCGTTGGATGTCAAGGGGTTCGCCCGGGCGATAGAGCAAGTCCTGGAGGATGCAGAACTCAGGAACGATCTTCGCCAGCGAGGCCTCCGACAGGCGGCCCGCTTTACCTGGGACCGCACCGCTCGGGAGACCATCGCGGTCTATGAGAAGGTTGTCAGCGCGAAGTAAGACCGCTGGGCCCCGTTGGGTCAGAAGGACTGGGACACAGAAATGAATTCGTCTTGCCTCCCGCACGGTCTTCGCGTATCCTCACGGAAAACCAGTGGAAATGCTGAGAAGCTAATTTGGATTTGAGGAAACGGATGCGGGTGCTCGTCACGGGCGGAGCCGGTTTCTTGGGGAGTCACCTGTGCGATGCCCTAGTCACTGTGGGGCACCACGTCGTATGCGTGGATAATCTCATCACGGGCCGTCCGGAGAACATTTCGCATCTGATGGGGCACGAACGGTTCACGTTCGTGAAATACAACGTCTGCGACTTTCTCCACGTGGACGGGCCTCTTGATGCGGTGCTCCATTTCGCCTCGCCGGCCAGCCCGCAGGACTATCTCGAATTTCCTATCGCGACACTGAAGGTCGGCGCGCTGGGGACGCACAAAGCGCTGGGTCTGGCCAAAGCCAAGGGTGCCCGCTTTCTGCTGGCCAGCACGTCCGAAGTGTACGGCGACCCGCTGGTCAATCCTCAGCCGGAATCGTATTGGGGTAACGTCAATCCGATCAGCCCGCGCGGCGTTTATGATGAAGCCAAACGCTTCGGCGAGGCGATGACGATGGCCTACTATCGCTACCACGGGCTGGATACACGGATCGTGCGCATCTTTAACACCTTCGGGCCTCTCATGAGACCCAATGACGGGCGCGTGGTCTCGAATTTTATTGTCCAGGCGATCCAGGGCAAGCCGCTCACGGTCTTCGGCGGCGGGACGCAGACACGGAGCTTCTGTTATGTCGATGACATGGTTCGCGGCATCGCGGCGCTGCTGACGGCCGAGTCGGGGAAGAGCGTGGCGGAAAGGACGAATCGGGCCGGATTTCTCTCGCAGCGCTCCGAGCCCCAGCCCGAGAGCATCCATGACCCGGTGAATCTCGGGAATCCCCATGAGTTAACCGTCTTGGAGATTGCCCGGTTGGTTCTGAAATTGACCGGGTCGAGCAGTCCCATCCAGCATCATCCGCTTCCAGTTGACGATCCACAGGTGAGGCGTCCCGACATTCGAAGGGCCAAGGCGTTGCTCGGCTGGGAGCCGAAGGTGGAGTTGGAGGACGGGTTGCGGAAGACGATCGATTACTTTCGTAAGGTACTGTCGGGGTAGAGGGGTAATGGGGTAACCGGGGTAGGGGAAGCTGAACGGGGTAGAGGGATAGCGGGGTAGAGGGATAAAGGGGTGGACAGCTTGCGGGATGCGGGGAAAAAGGGTTCCCTTTATCCTGTTAGCCCTGTACCCCATTAGCTCCTTACCCCGGTATCCCGCTACCCCGTTACACCGAGGGAGTTGACATGAAAGGTATTGTGCTGGCAGGCGGGCTCGGGACCCGCCTGCATCCCCTGACCAAAGTGACCAATAAGCACCTGCTCCCGGTGTATGACCGGCCCATGATCTACTATCCGATCCAGACGCTGGTCAATGCCGGGATCCGTGAAATCCTCCTGGTCACAGGCGGGAACAGCGCTGGCGACTTTCTCAAGCTGCTCGGCAACGGCAAGGAATTCGGGCTCCAGCATCTGGATTACACGTACCAGGAAGGTGAGGGTGGGATTGCGGATGCCCTACGGCTGGCGGAATATTTCGCGGAGGGCGGGCTCATCTGCGTCGTGCTGGGCGACAACATCATCGAACGGAATATCGTGCGGGCGACCCAGGCATTTCGAGACCAAAAAGTTGGCGCCAAGATTCTGCTGAAGGAGGTGAAGAACCCGCAGCGGTTCGGGGTGCCTGTCCTGGATGGAACCCGGGTGGTCAAGATCGAGGAAAAGCCGAAGCAGCCGCGATCACCGTATGCCGTGACCGGGATTTATTTCTACGATGGGCGGGTCTTCGACATCATCAAACGCTTGAAGCCGTCGGATCGGGGAGAGCTGGAGATCACCGACGTCAACAATGCCTACATTCAGGCGGATCACCTGAGCTGGGATGTCCTGGATGGCTGGTGGACGGACGCGGGCACGATTGACTCCCTGCTTCTCGCGAACCAACTTGTTGCGCAGACGGGCGCCAACAAGATAACGGGGTAGCGGGATAACGGGGTAGCGGGGTACCCGGGGTAGGAATAAGATGCATTGGAGGGAGCTTGAAGTCTGGCAGAAGGCGCACACGATGGTGTTGGATGTTTACAAATTAAGTAAGTTGTTCCCCGAGGAGGAGAGGTTCCTGTTGACGAGTCAGTTGTGTAAAGCTGCAGTTTCGGTTCCAGCTAATATCGTCGAAGGTAATGCCCGTCGCTCGACAAAGGAATACATCCAATTTCTATACATGGCGAGAGGCTCACTGGAGGAGACTCGTTATTACGCCTTGCTGGCGAAGGATCTGGAATACCTGAAGACGGCTCAATTTGAACAATTGGAATCTAGGGCCGAATCTGTACGTCGTATGATCAACGCGCTCCTGAGCGCCTTACGCAAAAGGAGCCAATGATCTTTCCTCGGTTACCTCGCTACCCCGTTACCCCTATTACCCCGTGTGGTGCTGTATGCGCATCCTAGTCACAGGCGGAGCCGGCTTCATCGGCTCGCATCTGGTGCGCCGTCTGCTGGCCAACGAGCAGGACCATGTGGTGAACCTGGACGCCCTGCGCTATTCCGGGAATCTTGAGAATCTCGCTGATGTGGCCGGCCATCCTCACTACCACTTCGTGCACGGGGACATCGGCGACGCCCCCACGGTCGAAAAAGTGTTCAAGGAGCATCAGGCCGAAGCGGTGATCAACTGCGCGGCGGAGACGCATGTGGACCGTTCCATTCTGGATCCCGGCGGGTTCGCCAGAACCGACGTCCTTGGCACCGCGGTCCTGTTGGAACAAGCTCGGAAGGCGGGAGTGACTCGCTTCCTGCAAGTGAGCACGGATGAAGTGTACGGCAGCGTGGTGAGGGGGCATTCAAAGGAGGATGACCCGTTGGCGCCCCGCAGTCCCTATTCAGCCAGCAAGGCGGGAGGAGATTTGTTGGTTCTGAGCTACTGGAGCACGTACCGGTTGCCGGTCCTCATCACTCGAGGAAGCAACACGTATGGTCCCAACCAGTACCCTGAGAAATTCATCCCCCTGTGTATCACCAACGCCATTGACGATGAACCGCTGCCGCTCTATGGGGATGGACGCTACCGTCGTGATTGGCTGTCGGTATTTGATCACTGCGCAGCCATTGAGCACGTGCTTCGTCACGGCGAACCTGGGAACATTTACAACATCGGCGGGGGACACGAGCTGGAAAACCTCTCTGTGGCTGAGGGGATCCTGAAGCACCTTGGTAAGCCTCGGTCCCTGATCCGCTTCGTGCAGGATCGTCCCGGACATGACCGCCGCTATGCCGTGGATTGCAGCCGCCTGCGCGCGCTGGGCTGCACCCCAACGGTGTCGTTTGAAGAAGGGCTCCGCGCGACGGTGGACTGGTACCGAAGTCACGAGGGATGGTGGCGGAGGATCAAATCCGGTGAGTTCCGCACCTACTACCAGCAGATGTACGGGAAGCGGCTCCGCGAAGGGACAGCGGGATAACGGGATAACGGGGTAGCGGGATAGCATGGTAGGCCTGAAAACGAAGCAGATCCTCGCCCTTACCCCGTTACCCCCTTATCCCTTTACCCCTGTTGTTACGGCATGCGCATCCTAATTACTGGGGCGAACGGCCAGCTCGGACATGAGCTTCAACGTGCCCTGAAAGATCATACGTTGTTGCTCGGAATCTGGCCTGAGTTTGACGTCCTCAAAGGGGTGGTGGAGAAGCAGGTCCTTGAGGCGGAAGCCGAGGTGGTGATCCATACCGCGGCGTATACCGATGTTGACGGAGCGGAGCGAGACCCGGACAACGCGATGGCCATCAATGCCGTGGGAACGGAACGGGTGGCGCGGGCCGCAGCCAAGTCAGGCTCCCGGCTCATCTACCTCTCGACCGATTACGTGTTCGACGGGAAAAAGAGCGCGCCCTACGGGGAGACGGACGAGCCCAACCCGCTGAACGCCTACGGCCGGTCCAAGCTGGAAGGGGAGCGGCGTGCGCTCGCCTCCTGTCCGAACACCCTCGTGGTGCGGACCGCCTGGATGTACAGCGCGCATGGGAAGAACTTCGTCAAAACGGTGATGGAGCTCGCGCATGCGCAACCGGAGCTTCGCGTCGTGGGGGACCAGCGGGGGTGTCCGACACATGCCGGCGATCTGGCTGAGGCCATGGCACGGATGCTGAGTCTGAATCTGCGCGGGGTGATTCACGCCACCGGCGCGGGGGACTGTACCTGGCACGAGTTTGCCTGTGCGATCGTGTCGTTGATGGGCGTACCCGTGACGGTGCATGCCATCACGACGGCGGAGGCCAAACGAGCGGCGCCTCGGCCGGCATACGCGGTTCTGGCCAATCGGCGGCTGGCCAAGCTTGGGATCGTCCTGCCTCACTGGAGGGATTCCTTGACCCGGTTCATGCGCGCAGAGCTGAAAGCCCGCTACCCCGGTAACACTCTACCCCACGGGTCTGGTTGGAGGACAGAATGAAGCGAGCGCTCATCACCGGGATCACGGGCCAGGATGGATCGTACCTGGCCGAACTGTTACTGGAGAAGGGGTATGAGGTGCATGGCCTTGTTCGACGGGTGGCGATCGAGGATCCAGAGCATCGGCTCTGGCGCATTCTGCATCTCAAAGATCGGCTGAAACTCCACGCTGCCTCGTTGGAAAGCCTTCCCAGCATCTACCGGGTCTTCCAGGCGGTGAAACCCGACGAGTGTTACCACTTGGCGGCGCAAAGCTTCGTCACGTATTCATTCGAAGACGAATTCTCGACGCTCAATGCGAACATCAACGGCACACACCATGTCCTGGCCGCGCTGCGGGATTGTGCGCCGAACTGTCGTTTCTATTTTGCCGCCTCGAGCGAGATGTTCGGAAAGGTCGCGCAAATGCCCCAGAACGAGCTGACGCCGTTTCATCCTCGTTCCGCGTACGGGATCTCGAAAGTGGCCGGCTTTCACCTGACTCGGAACTACCGGGAGGCCTACGGCGTCAAAGCCTCCTCCGGTATCCTGTATAATCACGAGTCTCCTCGTCGTGGCTTCGAGTTCGTCACCAGGAAGATTACCTCCCATGCCGCGAGAATCAAGCTCGGCTTGGCGAAGGAGCTGCGGCTCGGCAATCTGGAATCGCGGCGCGACTGGGGGCACGCTCGCGAATACGTGCGCGCGATGTGGCTGATGCTTCAACAGGACGAGGCGGAGGACTTCGTCATCGCGACCGGGGAGCAGCACTCGGTGCGGGAGTTCGTCGAGGCCGCCTTCTCCCACCTGGGCCTCAACTACCACGACCATGTGATCATCGACCCCCAACTCCTCCGGCCGGCCGATGTGGAAACGCTCTTGGGCGATGCCACCAAAGCCAAGCGTAAGCTTGGATGGTCGTGCCGGGTGAAATTCAGTGAACTGGTCCACGAGATGGTCGAGGCGGACCTTCGGCTGCTCGCCGGCTCGCAGCGTGGCGCTGTCTGAGCATGCGGGGGCCTATGCCGGCCAGGCTGTTCTTAGGAACACGCCGATTGTGAGTCCCTGATCACGATGCCGATCGCCCGGAAGAGAACGCGTCGCGGCATGAGCGCTCGTTTCCCGCCCACAGCCGTCCTGAAGCGGATCCGCCTGTTTGCCATGGATGTGGACGGCGTGTTGACCGATGCGGGGATGTATTATTCGGAATCCGGCGAAGAGTTGAAGAAGTTCAACACGCGGGATGGGATGGGCATCAAGCTGCTCCAGCGCGCCGGGCTGATCACGGCGCTGATCACGATGGAAGAAACGAAGTTGGTCTCACGCCGCGCCGAGAAACTCGCGATCCCTGAGGTGCATCAAGGGACGCGGGACAAACTGGCGGTCCTGCGCGAGATGGTGGCGAGACACGGCCTGACCCTCCAAGACGTGGCCTTCATCGGGGACGACGTCAATGATCTGGAGGCGCTCAACGCAGCGGGTTTCAGTGCCGCCCCCGCCGATGCGCTACCGGCTGTTCGAAGCGCGGTGGACTATGTGTGCCGGCAGAAGGGCGGAGAAGGGGCGGTCCGCGAGGTGGCGGACCTCATTCTTGCGGCGCATGCAAAACAAACGTGAAGCGTGATCGAAGGAACGTATCTCGTCGCTCGTGAAGCGTATCTCATCTGAGTCTTCACGAGATACGAGATACGAGATACAAGATACGAGATACGCTCCACGACCCAAGTTATGAACGAGCATCTCTACGCAGTCATCCTCGCCGGTGGGAGCGGCACTCGGTTCTGGCCGCTGAGCCGGCACCTCTACCCGAAGCAGTTGCTTCGGATCATGGGGGAGGAGACCCTGATCCAGCAGACCATGCGCCGGGTTCTCCGCTGCGTCCCGGCGAGTCGGGTGTTGATCTCGACCACTCCCGCCCAAGCTGACTCGATCCGGTTCCAACTGGGTGAATGGAAGGACCAGCTCCGGGAAAATTTCGTGATCGAACCGGAACCGCGTAACACCGCGCCGGCCATCGCGTTGGCGGCGACGGAACTGGTCCGTCGAGACCCTGACGCGATGATGCTGGTGCTGCCGGCCGATCATATCATCAAGGGTGATCCGCGGTTTCAGGCGGCGGTGGCGCTGGGGACCATGCTGGCGACACAGGGTCATCTTGTCACGTTTGGAATCCGCCCGATCAGGCCGGAAACCGGCTATGGCTACATTCAACCGAATCGGCGCACTCGACTCGCAAAGCGGGGCGGGCTGGTGGGCTACCCTGTGGCCCGCTTCGTTGAAAAGCCGGACACCGCCACGGCCGCCCGGTATCTCAGGAGTGGGAACTATTACTGGAACAGCGGGATCTTTGTCTGGCGCGCGTCCACGATTCTGGAGGAACTGGCTCGACACCAGCCTGCTCTCGCCCGCCCACTACAGAAGATCGGAGGGCTGCTGAAATCCGCGGTCGTTGACAGGCAAGCGGCCCGGGCGTACCGACGGCTCACCTCGGTCTCGATCGACCAGGGAGTCATGGAGCGCTCGTCCCGCGCCGCCATGATCCCGGTCGACTTTACCTGGTCCGATGTCGGCAATTGGTCCAGCCTGGACGAGGTCGCTCCACGCGACCGCTCCGGGAATACGGTCAGCGGCCATGTTGTAGACCTGGACAGCCACGACTCAATTGTGTACGCGGACCGACGGCTGGTGGCGACGATCGGGCTCGCAGATATGGTGGTCGTGGATACCCCGGATGCGACGCTGGTCTGTCCGAAGGCACGCTCGCAGGACGTGAAGAAGGTCGTGGAGATTCTCAAAAAACAGGGCGCGCCCGAGCATCTGGAGCATCGCACCGTGTTCCGGCCCTGGGGCTCCTACACGGTGCTGGAGCAGGGGCCCGGCTACAAAGTCAAGCGGGTCACCGTCAACCCTAGTGGGCGGCTCTCCTTGCAGCTTCATCACCAGCGGAGCGAGCACTGGGTCGTCATTGAGGGGAAGGCGCGGGTGACGTGTGGGCGCCGCGTCTTCGATCTGGGAGTGGGCCAGAGCACCGGCATCCCGAAGGAGACCCGCCACCGGCTGGAGAACCCCGGCTCCGAGCCGCTGCAGCTCATCGAGGTGCAGAACGGCCCGTACCTCGGCGAGGACGACATTGTTCGATTTCATGATGACTATGGACGCTTGGGAAAAAGTAAATGAGTAACTAAGTAAGTGAGTAATTCGTTGAGTGGCCGAGTGGAAGGCCGTGTCGATGGAGCCGCCAAAGAAAGGCTCAATTCAAACCTTCGAGGATTTATACGTTTACCAACTCGCTCGTGAGTTCAGAAAGTCTGTTTCCGCGTTAGCAAAGAAGCTCCCAGCAGATGAGCGATACAATCTGAACAGTCAGATGAGGCGCGCGGCGCTGTCGATGACTAACAATATTGCAGAAGGGGTCGGCAGGTACCACTACCAAGAGAACATCCAGTTTTGTCGTCAGTCACGGGGGTCGATTACAGAGATCATTGACGATTTGAATGCCTGCTTCGACGAGGGGTACATTGACCGGGGGACCTGCGATGCGTACAAGGCCCAGGCGTATGAATTGATCAAGGTTCTTAACAGTTATATTGCATCGCAGAAACGGCGAAAGGTCTGATGCCTGTCTGCCAGGACTCACTTACTTAGTTACTCAATTACGTAATTACTTCCTTCCCCATGTAGGGTAGCCATGGCTGGAATATTTAGAGAATACGACATCCGCGGAATTGTCGGGCAAGATCTCACGGAGGCTGTGACCGAACGGATCGGGCGGGCCTTCGCCACGCTCGGCAAGGAGAAGGGAGTGAAGGCCGTCAGTGTGGGGCGGGATGGCCGGCCCAGCTCTCCGGCGTTGCGCGACAGCCTGATTCGAGGTCTGACGGCGGGTGGATTGAACGTGGTCGACATCGGGGTCTGTCCGACTCCCGTGCTGTACTTCTCTCTCTTCCAGCTTCCGGTGGATGGCGGTGTGATGATCACCGGCAGCCACAATGCGTCCGAATATAACGGCCTCAAGCTGTGTGTGGGCAAGGAGGCGCTCCACGGAGAAGAGATCCAGCATGTCAGGAAGCTCATGGAAGGCGGCCGTTTCTCCTCGGGAGCCGGGACGGTCTCTTCCAGACCGATGCTTTCTGATTATCTGAGCTATCTCAAACGGAGCTTTGCCTCCGTGCGGGCCGACCGCCTTCATGTCGTGATTGACTGCGGCAACGGCGCCGCCGCACTCGTAGCCAAAGAGGCTGTGGAGCAGTTGGGATGCCGGGTCACCGGTCTCTTCTGCGAGTTGGACGGCCGGTTCCCCAACCACCATCCTGATCCAACGGTGGTGGACAATCTCCAGGATCTGATCAAGACCGTGAAAAAGACCGGCGCGGATGCGGGCATCGGGTATGACGGCGACGCGGATCGAATCGGGGCGGTGGACGAGAAGGGCAATATCCTCTGGGGGGACCGCCTGATGGTGGTGTATTCACGGGACATCCTGGCCAGCCGGCCGGGGAGTACGATCATCTCGGAGGTCAAAGCCTCGCAAAGCCTGTACGACGACATTCAGCGGCACGGGGGTCGCCCGATCATGTGGAAGACCGGCCATTCGCTGATCAAGGCCAAGATGAAGGCCGAGGGAGCCGTGCTGGCCGGGGAGATGTCCGGGCACATGTTTTTTGCGGACCGGTATTTCGGCTATGACGATGCGATCTACGCCTCCTGCCGGCTGATCGAGATCCTGGCCAAGACCGGGAAGCCGCTCTCCTCGTTGATCGCGGATTTGCCGGCCACATCGGTCACGCCAGAGATTCGGGTGGACTGTCCGGACACGCTCAAGTTTGATCTCGTCAAGCGCGTCCAAACGCGATTCGTGGAGCTCGCCAAATCCCGCCCCGCGCGCCGCGATGCGGGCCCCGCGATTCGCGAGGTGATCACGATCGACGGGGTCCGAGTGGTCTTTGATGACGGATGGGGCTTGATCAGGGCCTCGAACACCCAACCTGCGCTCGTGCTCAGGTTCGAGGCCGCATCCCCTGAACGCCTGGCGGCTATCCGGACCATGATCGAATCCGAGCTGAAAGAGTCGCAACGCGCGTTGGCCCGCTGACCGGTGCCTCGCCATATTCCACACCTCCGTCGCGGTCGCTGGTCCCTGCTCCTGGTTCTGCTCGCCTCGATCCTGTTCCCAGGGGCCCGCGTCTATCCGACGCCCGTCCCCTCAGTGTCGGTCGCTCGGCCATTTGGCGCCGGCGAGCGGCTCACCTACGCGATCTCCTGGCTGAAAATCCGCGCCGGGTCCGCGGTGATGGAGGTGAAGGAGTCCCTTCCGATCCAAGACCGTCCGGCCCTCACGCTGATGATCACCGCCAAGTCCAGCTCCTTCGTCTCAACCTTCTACCCGGTGGAGAACAGGGTGGAATCGGCCATAGATGCGGGGACGCTCGCGCCGCAACGGATGCTCTTTCATCGACGGGAGGGGAAGAGGAAGAATGACTTCGACGTCACGTTTCACCACGCGGAAGGGACGGTCACCTCGATCAAGGACGGGGTGGCCAACACGCTGAGCATTCCGCCGGGGACTCAGGATGCGATCTCCTGTCTCTATTATCTCCGCAGCCTGCCGTCGCTTCGGCCTGGATCGTCACTCGCGATGACAGTCCACCACGACAAGAAAAATTATCGTATGGAGGTGCAGATCGAGGCCGTCGAGAAGGTGAAGGGACCATGGGGCGAGGTGGAGGCGCTGAGAGTCTTGGCCATTATGCCGTTCCAGGGGATTTTCCTGAACGAGGGAAACATCCGCGTGTGGTTGACGAACGATGCCCGACGCGTGCCGGTAATGATGAAAGCGAAGGTGATCATCGGTTCCATCGTGGCCAGGTTGGTTGACGGGGTTGGGATGCCGCCGGCGCGGTGAGCCTCGCCGCTGAGAGGATTGCTCGGGTTTTGGAAAACCGATATAATGATGCATTCGCCATCTAGTCACCGGAAAGCTTTGAAGAACGGACACACGATGGGACCGTCTCCGGTCACCTTGACCCGGTTCATTCTCGAGAAGCAGGCAGCCCCTCCGGGCGCGACCGCTGAATTCTCCGCCCTGATGGCCCAGATCGGCCTGGTCGGCAAGATGATCGCCCAGGTGCTGCGCCGCGCCGGATTGGTCAATGTCCTGGGAGTCACCGGGGAGATCAATGTTCAGGGAGAGGCCGTCAAAAAGCTGGACGAGCTCGCCAACGACACGTTCCTCAAAGTGTTCCAACACAGCGGGCTGGTCTGCGCGCTGGCCTCCGAGGAGCTGGAAAAGCCGGTCCACCTCCCCGAGAACTGGCCGCACGGCAGATATATCCTCTTGTTCGATCCGCTGGACGGGTCCTCGAATACCGACGTCAATATGCCCTTGGGCACCATTGTTTCTGTCCTCCGGTACGAGGGAACAGGCGGGTTGCCTTCTGAGCCGGAGTTGATCCGGAAGGGGACTCACCAGGTGGCGGCCGGCTATCTGATGTATGGGTCCAGCACGATGCTGGTCTTTACCGCCGGTCAGGGGGTTCATGGGTTCACGCTGGACCCCGGCGTGGGAGAGTACCTGCTCTCGCATGAGAATATCCGGATGCCGCGCGCCGGCAAGGTCTACAGCGCCAATGAGGGGAACTATCACAAATGGCCGCCCGGCACCCGCCGGTTCATGGATTATCTCAAGACGCCGGACAAGGCGACGGGGAGGCCTTACAGCGCCCGCTATTCGGGCTGCCTGGTGGCGGACGTCCACCGGATTCTCCTCGACGGAGGGATCTATCTGTACCCCGGCGAGACGGACAAGCCGGAAGGGAAGCTGCGGCTGCTGTATGAGGCCAACCCTCTGGCGATGGTGGTCGAACAAGCAGGAGGACAAGCCAGCACCGGGACTCTGCGTATCCTGGAGGTTGAGCCGAAGGGGCTTCATCAGCGAGTCCCGCTGATCATCGGCAGCCGTGAAGAGGTGAGCCTGGCGGAGCAGTTCATCCAAGGAATGAAATAATGCCGCGTCCGTCGCGACAGACGCAAATGACGTGGCACGCTACCGACGTACAATCTCCTTCTGGAGGGGCAAGATGAACGATCGCATCCGAGAGATCCTGAGTTGGTACGGAAGCGACAACGCGGGCACGCGAACCAATCTGGCCCGTCTTCTCAAT